>DAOVTB010000083.1 GCA_030633305.1 Candidatus Muiribacteriota bacterium | reverse complement strand
ATAAACGATTTGTTGAACGTTGTGTAGATGGGCATATTCTAAAATTTTCGGGGTTAGTAATTTATGATAATATTTATATAGACACGTCAAAATTTACTTCCCTCGGATGGAAATCGTTCAGATTTGAGTTTTCAGATTTTGACAATTTTACATTTGTTAATAACGATAGGCATTCAATTAGATTTCATCATGTAGATGCGGAAGAGATGGTCTTTATTGAAAAACCTTCTAAAAGAAAAAAAAACAATCACATAACTTTTTATAATTGTAGCATTGATAAAATTTCATTATTTGGATGCAAAAATTCCTTTTCGATTGGAAAATCATTTGTTCACGAAATCTTAATTGATGATACCTCAAAAGTTTCATATACAGATATCACAGATACAACACTAACTTTTTTTAATTTTTCTAATTCTGCAGAACTCGGATATATAAAGTTGAATAATGTCATTTTTAATAACCCTTTATCAAAAAGAAGAATATATGATTATATTTGGCTTGAAGCAAAAAAAGAAGAAATGTCGAGAAGTTGGAATTGGAAAATTGTATTGCAACTTTGGAAGTATTCTTCTGACTATGGTAGAAGTTTTATACGTTGGATATTCACTTCATCTATAGTTGCTTTGACATTTGGTTTATCATACCAATTTATGGACTTCGAAACTAATAATAGATTACTTAAAGCAACGGGACCATTCTTGAGTAGATTTTATTTTTCTGTTGTTACCTTTACTACACTAGGTTTCGGAGATATTACACCCATTTCAAAAACCGCTGTTTTTTTTGTAATGGTTGAAGTAATCGTTGGCTACATAATGCTTGGTGCGCTGATTTCGATTTTGGCAGACAAGTTTGCAAGACGCAGTTGAAGAACAAAAATTCGGGGACACAATACTTAATTCAAAAAAGTATGTAAACAAAAGTGACACGGAAGTTTAATAATCGGGATTTTCGCACGTAAGCATTCAAAAAAACTGGAACGCTTAAGCAGCTTAGAATAAATAATTGCACAGGGATTCTATTGAAACCTTCTCGGAGGTATCGTGTTTTCAACCGAATAGAAATGTACAGCCGTGAGCAGCTATTTTCATCAAGAAGCCGCTTGTTTAAAGACAGGATGTTTAGTTCGGCATACATGGATGTATGCGATGGAAATTGCAACCTACGGATGCCGATACCGGAGATCTCTTTGTTTCAATATAATTCATGGGAAATTATTTATTATATTGTCCTGTACACAACATTTTGAATGCAAGTGACAGTATAGGAATGAATAAAATACCGGGGACTGGTCTTGATATTAGATAAAACAATTTGAACACATGATCGCAATCATATTCTAAAAGCACAATCACTCGCGGCATAATGGAATGTAAGTATTCTTGTGATTATTAAAATTACTGTACAAGAATACAACATGGCATTACAATATTTTTAATATCTTGCAGAGAACGCGGAGGTCGCTGATGATCAAAAAAAATATTTTCCTTATTATTACTTTATTTTTAATAATAACTGGTGGTTATGCAGTAAAAAACATATCTGTTTCACCAGATATGGCTTTTGTTTTTGTAAAGGGTGGTACATTCAAGATGGGGGACCCCAAAATTGTGAGAAAGTATCAGAAGAATGCTACCCCAGTTCACTCTGTTACAATAAATGATTTTTATATTGGAAAATATGAAGTTTTGCAGAGTGAATGGAAGGATATCATGGGAACATCAGTTAAAGAACAACGTGATAAAGTAAACAAGGATTGGTCGTTAAACGGAGAATCAAATTCACATCCTATTTATTTTGTGTCCTGGAGCGAAGCGGTAGAATTTTGTAATAAAAAGAGTAAAAAAGAGGGTTTGACTCTGTGTTATTCAATTAATGGTGAAAAGGTTTCTTGTAATTGGGATGCTGATGGCTACAGACTTCCAACAGAAGCGGAATGGGAATATGCTGCTAGAAGTGGGAATAAAGGGGAATCATATATTTATTCTGGTAGTAATGACGTAGAAAAGGTTGCATGGTATGTCGCAAATTCAGATAAAGTAAAGCATAAGGTTGGGAGTAAAAAATCAAATGGACTCGGATTGTTTGATATGAGTGGCAATGTTTACGAATGGTGTTGGGATGGATATGATAAAAACTATTATATGTACAGTCCGGCAAAAAATCCTCATGGACCTGTAAAACGTGTTGGTAAAGTAATTCGTGGAGGTTGTGCTGCCACTGGCGCTGAAGGATGTCGTAGTTTTAACCGTCACTCAGCAGCTTATAATTTTAGGCGTAATAATATTGGTTTTCGAATTGTGCGGTCGACCAAAAAATGACAACCCTATAAATTAGGCACTAAAAAAATAATCTGCATATGTAATTTGCTAATAGCCCGCAAATTTGAGAAGTCTCATCCCAAGTCTAAATAACCTTGTAATGCCATCAAACATTTTGTGAGAACTTATTGGTTGCACAGAATTCTAACAAATGTCCCATCTTCTGAGAAGGTAAAAGGGAAAACTAAGTAATAATTTGATAACTGATTGGTATACTTCATATCTTATGGTAAAATTTAAGGGATGACTTGGAGACTTTGAGATACAATGAGATATGAAAACTCTTATGAATGGCTGAATTTTCTGGTTACCTTTTCCCTTATATTTATTGGAATATTTCTACTTTTTCACTGGTTACAAATAAGTTCAGGCGTTGATATTTCTAGAAGAATTGCTATATCTGGAAATGAGACAGTTGAAAACCGCATTATAAAAAAAACAGATATTAAGGGGAAATTTGAAAAGTTCAATGGAGTACCATCTACTTTTAAAGGTTCGTGGACAGGATTTCGAGGGAATTTAAAAGATAATGTGAACCGAGAGACTGTATCGCTTTTAGATACTGTTGATCAGAAAAAACTCCCGATAAATTGGTCTGTTGATCTCGGGGAAGGTTATGCAGGTGCAGCAATTGCCAATGGCAGAGTTTATCTACTGGATTATGATAAGGAAAATGAAAGTGATTCTCTCAGATGTTTTTCAGTGTCTGATGGAAAAGAGATTTGGCGAAGATCTTATAGGATAAAAATCAAGAGGAATCATGGGATTTCCCGTACTGTTCCAGCTGTTAATGATAAATTTTGTTTAACCGTCGGTCCCAAATGTCATGTAATGTGTGTGAATTCACAAAACGGTGATTTTCTGTGGGGTATTGATCTTAAAGCAGATTATGGAACGAAGATTCCACTTTGGTATACGGGGCAGTGCCCTTTAATCGATGGAAATCTCGCTATAATAGCTCCTGCCGGGGAAAAGCTTATAATCGGTGTAGATTGTGTTTCGGGAAAGGTCGTTTTTTCTACACCAAACCCGGATAAGTTTAAAATGTCACACTCTTCAATCATTCCAATGACTTTTCACGGAAAAAAAATGTATGTGTATTGTCCCATTGGAGGTATTGTTGGAATTAGCGCAGAAGATAAAGACCGTGGGACTGTACTTTTCAAAACTACAGAATGGAAACATTCTGTTATAAGTCCTTCACCTGTTAAGGTTGGAGATGACAGGATATTGGTATCTGCTGGATATGGTGCAGGTAGTATGATGTTCAGGATTATATATAAAGATAATGTATTCAGTATTAAAAAACTTTTTGCTATTGATAAAAGTGATTTTGCTTGCGAGCAACATACTCCTATTTATTATAAAGGACATCTGTTTACTGTACTTCCTGCTGATGCTGGAGAAATGAATAAGGAACTTGTGTGCATGAAACCAGATGGAACACAAGTCTGGTCTAGCGGAAAGGATAATCGATTTGGTCTGGGTCCCTTTTTAATTGCAGATGGAAAAATCTTTGTACTTAATGATAATGGTGTCTTGACTGTAGTTCAAGCCAGTCTGGAGTCTTACAGTAAAATCTGGCAGGCCCGTGTTCTAAATGGTCGCGAAGCATGGGCTCCAATAGCAATTTCAGGTGGACTTATGATTCTCAGGGATCTTAAACGTATGATTTGTCTTGACCTTAGAAAGGATGTGAACTGATTATGGTTTTATTCAGGTATAAGTCTGGTATTGTAATCATAATTACAGTATGTATATTTATTTTTTCCGGTTGCTGTAAACAAAACATGGAAGCTGAAAAGAACCCATGGGAATATGATGTAACAAAGTTTAAACAAGCGGACCCTGAAAAGATTCTTTTCAAAGAAGAACCTTCGTTGAAAGATGTTAAAGATAAAATTAATGGATTGGCAATAAATTCAAAAGATATTGTTTTCTATTGCGCCGGTAATCTGGTTGCTGGAATTTCACCCGAAGGGAAACAATTGTATAGTTTTACCGTTGAGGCTATTCCAACTTGTATTTCAGTATCAGACCATGATGAAATTTACCTCGGAATGGGTGATTATGTTGAAGTATATGATACTTCAGGCAAGAGTATTAAAAAGATAACACTGGATAAAAATGCAATTATTACATCGATGGCTTTGTATAAAAATGAAGTTGCAATTGCTGATGCTGGTGGAAAACAGGTGTGGATATTTACAAATGAAGGCAGGCTTTTAAGGATTATTGGTGAAAATAGAACTTCAAATAGATCAAAGAGTTTTATAGTTCCAAGTCGAATATTTGATTTGGATTTTGATAAAGAGGGAAAGTTATGGATAGTAAATCCTGGAAAACTTAGAATTGAACGTTATTCAGATACCGGGAACATGGAGTTTTATTTCGGAAAAGCATCAATGAATTTATCAGGATTTATGGGTTGTTGTAATCCTGCGCATATTTCCGTAAGTGATGTACTAGACGGTATAATTACCTCAGAAAAAGGTATCGTTAGAATAAAATATTATTCAAAAACTGGTATTTTCAAAGGTATTGTTGCGGGGCCGCAAGATTTTAGTGAAGACACAACAGGACTTTTTGTATGCATCAATTCAAAGGGCAGGGTTTTTGTTGCTGATAGTAGTAAGAAAAAGATTCGAATATTCACATTGAAACAGGAGCGATAGCATGGGATCGTTAAAGGACAAAAAAACAGATAAAATAGAAAGGCGTGAATTTTTAAGATCCATTGGGCGTACGACATTATTTGTGCTGACAGGAGGCTTTTTTTTAGAAAGAACAATTTTGAATTTGGGAAAAGGTCAGGTATGGCAGATAGACCCTTCAAAATGTGTTCAATGTGGAAATTGTGCAACCTCCTGTGTATTAAACATATCAGCGGTAAAATGTGTACATCGTTTTGACAGATGCGGTTACTGTAAACTATGTTTTGGGTATTTTCAACCTGGAGCAAAAGAGTTGAATGAAGCAACTGAAAATCAGGTGTGCCCAACGAATGCTATAAAAAGAAAATTTGTGGAAGAACCCTATTATGAATATATAATTGATAAAGATGCATGCATCGGATGTGGGAAGTGTGTAAAAGGATGTAATTTATTTGGAAATGGATCTTTCTATCTTCAAATCGATCATTCTATTTGTAAAAATTGTAATGAGTGTCTTATTGCAACGAATTGTGCAGGGAATGCTTTTATGCGTGTTCCTTCTGAAATGCCACTTTTGATAAAAAAGAAATAACTGGAATTATGAAAAACTGTAAACATATAACTATAATATTTCTTTCAATGATTTTATTGTTTTCAATATGTCATAGTTCATGGTCTGCAGGTGAAAATGAGAGGTTTCCGGCTCCTGATTTTGAGAGTGGTTATAAGATGCCTGATTCTGAGATTCCATTTGATTTAAAACCGTGGATGGATTATGTAGATATTGCAGTACTTTTTATAGCACTCTGTATAGCTTCCTATTTTGGATTAAAGAAAAGGAGCAGAAAGGGAATTTATATACTTGCTTTTGGATCAATCGCATATTTTGGGTTTTACAGATCTGGATGTGTATGTCCTGTTGGTTCTATACAGAACGTAACACTTTCTTTCATAGATTCGTCGTATCATCTATCTATAAAGGTGATAGCATTCTTCACTTTGCCATTGGTTTTTGCATTGTTTTTCGGAAGAGGATTCTGTTCATCTGTATGTCCTTTAGGCGCAATACAGGAAGTCTTTATATTGAAGCACATTAGAGTACCCCGCATACTTTCATGGATTCTTGGCATTTTTCCATTTGTGTTTCTAGGTCTTGCAATACTGTTTGTGGCAACTGGAAGTGGTTTTATAATTTGTAAATATGATCCTTTTATTGGTTTTTTCAGGCTGGGAGGACCGTATCAATTAATTGTTTCTGGTATTGTAATTCTTTTGGGTGGAATGTTTATAGCTCGTCCATATTGTCGTTTTATATGTCCATACGGAGTAATTCTCGGGCTTTTTTCTTTTTTCTCTAAAAAACATCTGACTATATGCCCAGGTGTTTGTATTGAATGTAAGTTATGCGAAAATTCCTGTCCTGTAGATGCCATTAATTTACCTTCATCTATAATGGATGGAGGAAAAAGGAATCTCAAGTTGAAGCATTTAGGAATTACTCTTGTTGTAGTTCCACTTATTATACTTATTATTACTTTCTCAGTATCAAGATTTAGTAGAATCATGTCGATTTCAAATCCGGTCGTGCACCTTGCGGTTCGCATAAAAGCGGAGAATGCAGGAATAGCCAAGGGAAGGACACTTGAAAGCAAAGCATTCAGGAGCAAGGAAAATTCTGTTGAAAAGCTATTTTCTCAAGCTGCTGTTATAAGAAAAAAATTTGATATTGGAGCAATAATTCTGGGGATATTTCTTGGAATTATTATTTCAATAAAACTGGTTTTAATATTCTTCGGAGGCAATTCTACAGGTTATTCTCCGGATAGATTTAACTGTATCAGCTGTGGCAGATGCATTGAATTTTGCCCTGTAAAGGATCAAGAGTAATTATGAAAAAACTGGAGTTGAGGGAAAAATATCATCCGTTTTACAGGATTGCTCGTAACGCGGCTATCGTAACTGGAATTTTTTCAATGATTGTAAGTATGATCATAATTGCTAATTTTATGTCTCTTCGCTGGTCTGATCCTGTGAATTCACCTGTTTTGAAAAGGCTTATACTGCAAGTACAGTCAGGAAAAGAGGATAAGGAGCTTATTGATACAGTCAGGGAGTATGATTTTCTGGCAAGAAAAGCTTTTTTTACATCAATTGCTTTCAGTCGGTTTGGATCCTACATGCTTCTTGGAGGAATTTCTTTATTTCTGATTAGTCTGAAATTGATGTATGAATTTAAAAGACCGATTCCGAATCCAGGGAAATTTACTGAAGTGGAAGCAGGAAATGCACCAGGAAAGGCATTTTATTACAGTATTGGTTTATTTGTTGGATGTGTATTTATAGCAGCGCTAGTAATTCCCAATTTAATAGAAGATCCAATGAATAC
The DNA here is from genome assembly GCA_030633305.1 of Candidatus Muiribacteriota bacterium. Classification (GTDB taxonomy): domain Bacteria; phylum Muiribacteriota; class DAOVTB01; order DAOVTB01; family DAOVTB01; genus DAOVTB01. Next base: position 9,399 of record DAOVTB010000083.1, on the reverse strand, counting down.
ATCTGGACATAATGCTGAAAATCTACAGAAATCATCTGCAAAAAATGTATTATCTGTGACTGATCATTTAAACTACGCTACAAAAGAAGAAATGGAAAAGAACTGGCCTTCTTTTCGTGGTTTCAGATGCCACGGGATTGCCCTGAACAGGGATCCCGTGCTTGACTGGGACGAAGAAACCGGAAAAAATATAATCTGGAAAACGGTAATATCAAAACAGGGTTTCAGCTCTCCGATGGTGTGGGGAAACAATGTTTTTGTTACAGGCGGAGATGAAAGTTCCTGTGAAATATACTGTCTTGATGTCGAGACAGGAAAAATGCTATGGACTAAAAAATTACTTGCCAAATCAAATCAGGAAATGCCTGAAGTGACTGAGGATACAGGCTTTGCTGCTCCGACTATGGCTACTGATGGAAGATTTGTATCTGCCATCTTTGCTACTGGTGAACTCGTAACACTTGATTTTAGTGGAAACATTATTTGGCAGAAAATTCTAGGCGTTCCCGAAAATAACTATGGACATTCTTCTTCTCTTATAACCTGGAACGGGAAACTTTATGTACAGTTTGACCATGATGGAGGAGCCAGATTCTGGGCTTATAATATGTCTGATGGTAAAGTGATATTTAATATATCCCGTGAAGCTGAGACTTCCTGGTCGTCTCCGATAATTATTCCTGCAAAAAGTGGAACTCAGATTATTTTAAATGGTACGCCACATCTTACTTCTTATGATATTACCAATGGTAAGAATATCTGGGAAATGAAGGATGTTGTTGAAGGTGAACTTGGCCCTTCGCCAGCATATTATAATGGAAAACTTTATTTAGCCAATGCATATTCCCGTTTTGTATGTGTAGATATAGAAAAAAAGAAGATAATATGGGAACATGATGATGATTTACCTGATACTTCAAGTCCGACGGCTTATGATAATCTAATTATTCTACCATCAGGTTACGGGAAGATTACCTGTTATAATGCAACCACTGGTAAAAAACTTTGGGCACACGAGTATAAAAAAGGCTTTTACTCTTCTCCGATAATTGTTGAAATTGCAATTAAGAAAAATGCAGATGGAAAACCATTGAAGGTAGTTTTTCTAATGGATAAAAAAGGGAAAATGCATATTTTTGAACTCGCTGAAAAATTTATAAGAATCTCGGATCCATGTATTAAAGAAGAATCAATGTGTATCCCCGCATTTAAAGAAAATCTAATATTTATCAGGAGTTCGAAGCACTTATACTGTATTGGCAGAAAAAATAATGGATAAAAATATAGATATACAACCTGTTATAGAGGATATTATTGCCAGAACAGGCCATGAGCAAAAGGATATAATTGCTCTTCTTCATGCTGTTGAGGATGAATTCAACTATTTACCAGAAGATGCTTTGAAGTGTCTTTGTCGTTTAACAGGTATTAGTCCCTCAAAGGTTATGGGTGTTGCTACTTTTTATTCACAGTTTCGTTTCAAACCAGCAGGAAAACACATGATAAAAGTATGTACGGGAACTGCTTGTCATGTTAAAGGGGCATTGTCACTTTTTGAAGGTTTCAGGAATCATCTCGATATTCCTGAAGGTGAGGATACGGATTCTGATATGCTTTTTACAGTTGAAAAAGTAGCCTGTCTGGGTTGTTGTATGATTGCTCCCGCGGTACAGATTGGAGAACTTACATACGGTCCGGTAAAGCGCTCTACGATTCCTTTGATACTGATTGATTATTTGAATAGTATAGGAATGGGAAAAAGCGGAAAAAGCAGTCAGGAACCAGAAAGTATAAAAGGAACATTGATGATATGTCTTTGTTCAAGCTGTATGGCTGTGTGTGCCGATGAAGTTTATAATGCTGTGCTTGAAGAAATAGAGAGTTTCGATCTTCCAATTAAGGTAAAAACAGTAGGATGTTCAGGGGTGTCGTTTCAATGTCCATTGGTTGAAATTGAAATGGATGATGGACGTTCATTTAGATATGGCCTGGTTAAACCATCTGATGTACCTTTTATTCTTGGCAAGCATTTCAGACCAAAAAAGATATTACCCAGAATAAATAAGGCTGTATACAATCTGCTTGATAAATTTTATTCACTTAATGAAGAATCTGCTGTACCAACTCGATATATTACTGATGTCAGAGATGATCGAACAGGTGATTATTTATGTTGTCAGCGCCAGCTGGCAACTGAGAGAAGTGGGCGTATGTCGCCTCTCGATATAGATGAATATATAGAAAATAGGGGATTTCATGCTTTTGAGATTTGCAAGTCACTAAAGCCTGATGAAATTATTAGTACAATTGAAAAAAGTGGATTAAGAGGACGAGGTGGCGCTGGATATGAGACTGCTCGCAAGTGGCGGATTGTAAGTGGTTTTTCTGATTCACAGTCTTACATTATTTGCAATGGAGACGAAGGGGATCCAGGTGCTTTTATGGACAGGATGCTTTTGGAATCATTTCCCTTCAGGGTGATTGAAGGCATGGCAATAGCTGCTTTGGCATGTGGTATTAATAAAGGATTTATTTTTCTTCGATCGGAATATCCACTGGCAATATCGAGGGTCAGAAAGGCGCTTGAAATATGCAGGAAAAGGGGCTATGAATTTAATCTTGATATAGTAATAAGTGCTGGTGCTTTTGTTTGTGGTGAAGAAACTGCTCTGATAAGATCAATTGAAGGACATAGAGGCGAACCAAAAGCGAGGCCTCCTTATCCGTCAGAAAATGGACTCTGGGGTAAACCCACACTTGTAAATAATGTTGAAACATTCACTCTGGTACCATGGATAATCTTAAATGGTGGAGATGCTTTTTCCGGACTTGGAACTGAAAAGAGTCATGGAACAAAAACTTTTGCTCTGGCAGGAAAGATAAATAATGGCGGTCTTATTGAAGTGGAGATGGGAACATCGTTAAAGGAGATTATTTTCCGTATTGGTGATGGAATTGAAGGTAATAAAAGTCTTAAGGCTGTTCAGGTGGGAGGTCCATCTGGAGGATGTCTTCCGGCGTCGTTGATAGAAACACCAGTTGACTATGAAAATCTCAAAGAATTGGGTACGATTATGGGTAGTGGTGGACTCATTGTTCTGGATGAAGAAGATTGTATGGTTGATGTTGCAAGATATTTTATGAGTTTTACTCAGGACGAAGCATGTGGTAAATGTACATTTGGTCGAGTTGGAACCAAAAGAATGCTGGAAATTATGGATAAGCTGGTCGAAGGCCTGGCGAAACCAGAGGACCTTGAAATGCTTGAGTACCTTGCTGATCAGGTAAAAAAGAGTAGTCTTTGCGGACTTTGTAGATCAGCACCTAATCCGGTAGTCTCAGCACTTAAATATTTCAGGACAGAATTTGACGATCATGTAATGGGACGATGCACAGCAAAAAAATGTATTGCACTTATCGAATATCATATTACAGATGACTGTATTGGATGTACCAAGTGTGCTCAGAGATGTCCAGTTGATGCAATTGAGTCAATGGCTTATGAAAAACACATTATAGACATTGAACTTTGCGTGAAGTGTGATTCGTGCCGTCAAATATGTCCATCAAGTGCTATAATAAAAAAAGATAGAGATAATTTATGAAGGTTAAAGTAAAAATAGATTCAAAGACAGCAATTGTTGAAAAGGGAACTACGATTCTTGAAGCAGCAAAAAGCTTGGGAATAGAGATACCTGAAATTTGCAATGTAGATTGGCTGGAGCCGATTACGTCATGTATGGTATGTGTGGTAAAAATTCAGGGAAGAGATGGACTTGTTCCTTCCTGCGGAACTTCTGTATGGGATGGAATGGAAGTCATTACCGATTCTGATGAAGTAATTGAGGCTCGGAAAAATGCGATTGGACTTCTTTTGAGTGAGCACAGCGGAGACTGTATACCACCGTGCGAGCGGCTGTGTAAACACGGTGTTAGAATTTGTAGCATGATAAGGAATATAAAAAAGGGAGACTTGGAAAATGCCTGGAAAGACTTAGGATTATCTAAAAAAAATTCAGTTTATCCCTGTCAAAACTGTGATTCTCCGTGTGAAAAGGCTTGCAGGAGGAAATTACTGGATTCAACAGTTTCTATAAAACTTCTCACAAAATATCTTTTTAACTGTTTTAATGAGACTGTAGGGGGCGTAAAAAAACAAAACAAAAAAAATATCTGTGATATTATTGAACAAAAAAAATCCCCTTCAATCTTAAGAAATCTTAATGATGAAGAACTCAATTGCTTTTTAAAATCAGCGAATTCTATTGAAGCAGTTAAATCTGATGGATGTAATCACGTTTATGGTGAAAAGGATGCTATTCTTGAAAGTTCCCGGTGTCTAGATTGTGACTGCGTTGCACAAGACGATTGTCGTCTTAAGGATATGGCTTTGGATTTCGGGGTTAAACAAACATTTTTTAAAGGCGAGCGTATCCCATTTCAAAGAATTAATATATCCGATGCTGTTTTTGAGCAGGGAAAATGTATTCGTTGTGGTATATGTGTCAGAATATGCGAAAAAGAAGATATAAGATATGGGTTTACATTTTACAGGAGAGGATTTGATATACGTCTTGAGATTCCGTTTAAGAATTATGATGATCCTGGCCTGAAAAATATAATAAAAAAATGTGTTAAAAATTGTCCGACAGGTGCTTTGGGTATTAAATAAGATGAATTCTGGAAAGAAAGCTTTTGAGATTGTTGTAGTATTGATGATTGTATTCTTTTTTCTAATAATTACTTTTAGAAAAGAGAAGGTTATTTCTGAAAACATTTTAAGTAATAAAAAAGAATTTAATGCTGAAGAAAGAACGATAACAGGTGAGAATGACTGGCCAATCTTTCGAGGTGATCAGGCATTAAGAGGGCATGCTACAGGCGATTTCCCTGAAAAACTTGATATTATATGGTCTTTTAAAACAGATGGAAAAATAAAATCATCTGCAGTTATTTCTGGCGGATTGGCTTACGTAGCGTCAGGAAATGGTACTGTTTATGCCGTTTATATGGATACTGGGAAACAGGCTTGGTCATTCAAATGTGATGATCTGGGAGAAGCTCCTCCACTTTTTGTTGATCAAAAACTTATCGTAGCCTCTATTTCAGGAATGGTCTATGCTCTTGATTCAATAAAAGGTAATGTTATATGGAAGTACAAGACTGAGGATCGAATAACAGGGTCGCCTAATTTTTTCCTACATAATGGGAAATACAGGATTATTGTGGGAAGTCATGATAATAATCTTTACTGCCTGGATTTAGAGCATGGTAGAATTATTTTTAAGTACAGTACTGAAAACTTCATTAATGGAACTCCAGCAGTATATGGTGATGTCATGGTTTTTGGTGGCTGTGATTCACTATGCCATATTGTTTCAAAAAATGATGGAACAAAGATTGCAACACTTGAAATGGGATCATATATAGCAGGATCCTGCGCAATTGAAGGTGGTCTGGCAGTTACTGGAAATTACGATGGCGAACTTGTATGTGTGGATATTGAAGGAATGAAGATTAAGTGGAAATATGGTGATCCCGATACAGGTGCTTTTGTATCAGATCCAGCTATTTGGAATGGTAGTGTTTTTGCTGGCTCAAGGGATAAAAGACTTCATTGTGTAGAACTTGAAAATGGAAAGGTGAAATGGACATTTAAGACAAGGGGAATCATCGATAGTTCTCCTGTAATTGCAGGAAATAAGGTGATATTTGCTTCAAAGGATGGATGGTTATATATGGTTGATACCCAAACAGGCAAAGAAATATATAACTATGAAATTGGATCGCCGATTACTGCTTCACCTGCTGTTGTAAACGGAAAAGTGCTGATTGGTGCCTGGGACGGATATCTTTATCTTTTAGGAGAGAACAAATGAGAATAGTTTATATTTTACCTGGTGTAGGAGATACTTTTTACTGTCAGAATTGTATAAAAAACATGGATCTTATAAATGAACTTAAGAAAAAAGGACACGATGTTTTATTTGTACCAATGTATCTTCCGTCTATTGAAGAGGAATCTTTAAAAATCAGGCCACCTGTATTTTTTGGAGCCATAAGCGTTTATTTGAGGGAAAAGCTTCCATTCCTGAGAAAACTTCCTCTTTTTCTTACCAGTTGGATGGATGCCAGATGGCTGTTGAAATTGATATCAAAGAGAACTGGAGCAACGAATCCAGTTGGCCTTGAGGAAATGACACTTTCTGTATTAAAGGGAGAAGAGGGCGGACACAGTCTTGAACTTGAAAGATTGATTAAATGGTTGAAAGAAGATATAAAACCTGATGTCGTGCAGTTGTCTACAGTACTTCTTATTGGCATAGCAACAAAAATAAAAAAAGAACTTGGTGTTCCTGTTTTCAGCGTTGTGCAGGATGAAGATATATGGATTGACAAGATGCCAAGTCCATATCCAGAAAAGTGCTGGGAAGTCATACGTAAAGGTTCTGAAAAAATAGATGCCTTGATTTCGGCAAGTTCTTATTATGCAGGTTTCGCGAAAAACAGAGCGGGAATCTCAGAGGAAAAAATTCATATTTTACCCACCGGCATTGATATGTCCCGTTATAGAAAACATACTCCGGCAACCAAAACACCTTGTATTGGGTTTCTTTCCAGGATGTCAGACATTATGGGTCTTGATATTCTGATTGAATCTTACATCAGACTTAAAAGCGAAAAAGGTCTTGAATCTCTGAGATTAAAAGTTTATGGCGGTATAGCTCCACAGGACAGAAAATTCGTAAATAGTCTCAGGGAAAAACTGGAAAATGCTGGTGTTAGTGATTTTGTAGAATTAGAAACAGAACTTCGTTCCGGATTTGAGGAACAATTTTTTGATGGTCTTTCTGTTTTATGTGTTCCTGTTCCTCAAGGTGAAGCATTTGGTATTTTTCTACTAGAGGCAATGGCTTCAGGGATACCGGTTGTGCAACCTGAAAAAGGAGGTTATCCTGAAATTATTAAAGAAACTGGAGGAGGAATAACCTATAAGGATAATACACCTGAAGGACTTGCAAAAGTTTTGAAATCATTGCTTCTGAATCATGACAGACTTATTGAACTGAGCAATAATGGGTTTAATTCTGTTACAGAGAAATATTCAATAGAAAAAACATCTGATGAACTCCTGTCAGTTTATTCAAAGTATAGATAAAAGGAACAATTGAATGAAAATATTAAAAAAATGGATTCTCAGGATATTGATTCTGGCGTTAATTGGAATAGCCATATTTGCTATTGTAAAACGTGAGATGCTTGGTCTGTTAATAACAGGTGGGGATTTAAGTGGAAAAACTGATAATATACCAGCAGTGAAAAAAAATTTGACTAAAATTGAAAAAGGCGAACATGACTGGCTTTCCTGGCGAGGGAAAGATTCAAGGGGACTTTGCTATACCACAGGTATTATAAAGGACTGGTCAAGTGGTCTTAAGAAAATTTGGGAAGTTGACTATCTGTGTAAGGGTAAGGGGACTGCTGCCTGGTCATCACCTGTAATAAAAGGGAACAGACTGATCGTATGTGGACGTATTGACCACCAGGATTATGTTTTCTGCCTTGGCCCTGAAACAGGGGAACTTATATGGAAGACTTCTTACGAAGCGAAAACCAAGAAAGGTTGGGGAAGTGGTTCAAGAGCCACACCTTTTATTGATGGAGATCGAATATATACATTTGGACGAAGTGGAGAACTTGCTTGCTTACAGCTATTTGATGGCAAAATATTATGGAAGACATCGGTTGAAACGATTGGAGGAAAGACACCAAGTTGGGGACATGCATCATCTCCTCTTGTTATGGATAATAAAGTAATTATTCAATGTGGTGGGAAGATAAGATCAGCCGCCTTTGATAAGATGACTGGAAAGCTTATCTGGAGTTCTGGAAAAGGTGTTGCAGGATATGCCGCAATTACATTTATGGAGATTAATGGAAAAAAAGTAATATTGGAATTTCACGGTAAGGGTTTTTCAGGTTTGGATCCTGAAAACGGAAAGGAATTTTGGAACCTGGAATGGAAGACTCAACATGATGTTAATGCTACGACACCTGTTCCAAGTGAAGACAGTGTTTTTATAACTTCTGGCTATGGAAGAGGGTGTGCTCTTGTAAAAATAGATGGCAAAGATACACGAATAGTATGGGAAAATGAAACAATCGCTTCGCATCATTCAGACCCTTATATAATTGATGGGTATATTTATGGATTTTCAGGTCAGAGTATGCAAAATAGCGGAAAATTTAAATGTATTGAGTTAAAAACTGGTAAGGAGATATGGAGTACAGATGAAATGGGTTGGGGCACCTGTTTGAAAGTTGATGAACATTTGATATGTCAGGATATAAAAGGAAACCTGTTTTTAATGAAACCGACTCCAGAGAAATTCATTCTTGTGACTAGTTTTCCCGAGGCTTTTGGTAAAGTCAAAGGTCCAGTGTGGACTATTCCAGTTATTGTAGACAATAAAATGTATTTAAGGCTTAAACAACAACTTCTGTGTTATTTAATAAAGTGAGAAAATTAAAGTATAAAATCGGAGATTATCATGTCAGTCGAAATTCCAGTTATTGATCTTAAAAGTGTAAAAAAATATTACTCAAGATTGAATGAAAAGAATGAAGTATCTGTTTTACGTGGAATTGATCTGAGTGTTTATAAAGGAGAATCTATTGCTGTTACTGGTCCTTCTGGTTCTGGAAAAAGCACCCTTTTAAATATAATGGGAACACTTGATAAGCCAACTTCGGGTGAGGTTTTCTTATTAGAACAGGAACTTGGTACATTGACTGATGATGAAATCTCATTACTCAGGAACAGGAAAATTGGATTTATTTTTCAAGAATCACATATGCTTCCACAGTGTACAGCCATTGAAAATGTTCTTTTACCAACGATACCATTTCCAGAGAAGTCTGGTAATGATTATGAAAAAAAGGCGCAGGATCTTTTGGATTATGTAGGTCTTGGCGATCGAATTGATCATTATCCATATGAACTTTCTGGTGGCGAGCTTATGCGTCTGGCTGTGGTACGCGCACTTATCAATGATCCTGTTATTCTTCTAGCAGATGAACCAACTGGTTCTTTGGATAATGAATCTTGAAAAGTAATTGGTGGACTTCTTATGAAGCTTAACAGGGAGACTGGAATGTCACTGGTAACAGTAACTCATTCCAGTGATCTTTCAGGAATGATGAATATTGAATATAAGCTTGTGGATGGAAGTATACAAAAGGTTAGATAATCATGAAACTTTTTTCACTTGTTAAACGAAATTTAATATATTTTTTCAAGCAAAATCTTGCCCTTCTTGCAGGAACAATTATTACTTGTGCGATAATAACTGGTTCTCTCATAACAGGAGACTCGGTGAAACACAGCCTTGGAAAACT
>DAOVTB010000178.1 GCA_030633305.1 Candidatus Muiribacteriota bacterium | reverse complement strand
TCAGATTCCATATCACCTGGAGTATAACTGGATACTTTCGGAGCAATAACATCCGGCTGACTTCTGGTCTTAAATTTCCATATTATAAGTTCCTTAATAGGATTACCAAATAAATCAATAATACCTGGTTTTAAGGTTATACTATATTCCGTATTGTATTCAAGGGGATGCATAGGTTTAAACTTTATTTCGTTAATTTCAGAATTATAACTGACTTCACCTGGAATTACTTCTTCACTGACTATTTTTTTTATAACAACAGTAAAAGCATCAATATTATCCAGATTTAGCGGTTCATTGAACAAAGCACTTATTTCAACATCAATATCAGTAAATGAAGCTCCATCATATGGCATCGTTTTTATCAATTTTGGAGGGGTTACATCAGGTTTAGGACGTGTAAAATATTCAAAAGAAACTTCTCTTAACAATATGTTTCCAGAAAGATCACTAATATATTTATTGACTTTTATAGTATACATCGTATCGTATTTCAGCTTTACTCTGGGAATCATCTCTATCTGATTTGAATTCTCTTCAAACACAACTCTGGACGGAACTTGTATATTCCCATTTTCAGAAATTGTTACACTGTCATTATTTATACTTTTTTTACTAAGTGGTTCAGAAAAAAGAAGTACTGTTGATTTTGTTACACCTGCTTTTCTTTGATCAGGAGCTGGAGAAGACGAAACCAGAGAAGGATGAATATAGTCACCTACTCTTACTGTAAATAACCAGATTTTATCAGATTCAAGATTTTTTCCATTTGTATCTTTAATTGTACTTCCTAAACTTGCCTGATATGTCATTCCCCATTCTAAAGGAAAATCAGGTAAAAATACTGCTTTCTTTTCTTCTCTGTTATAAAATACTTTTCCAGATATCTCGCTCTTTTCATCACTTACGGTGAAGGAGAATAAATTAATAGATGAAGCATCCATATCCCTGTCAAAATTAGCATAAATATGGCATTTTGGATCAACATTTGTATCACTGTCAAATGGAAAAGCACTTAGTATTTTGGGCGCAGCAATATCTTCAATAGCTTCAACTTCGATTCCGTAAACAGGTACTCCTGCAAAATACAGACATAGGACAAAAAGCAATACAATGCCTGTGGGTGTAAATTTCATTAGTTTTCTTCTTCTTTCCTTCATAAGTCCTCCGAATTACTTTTCAGTAGCAAAATTTATATCAATTGATGTTTTCATAAAATTTCCTGAAGTATCCTGAATTCCTTCAGATACTCTGAATGTATATTCTATCCCTTTTTTTAATGCTCTATCAGGTATAAACATTAGTCTGGAGTCTGCAGGTGAATATTTAATATAACCTTTTACACGAAGCTGAGAATTCTGCTCAAACAATTTGACAGTAAAAGGATTTAATGTGATTTTAAGTACTGATTTGGAAAACTCAGCCTGTAATGGTGCAGTTACGCTGTAGTCTTTAGTTCCATCAAGTGGAACTGTTGATTTAACCATTGGACCTGAATTATCTCTTGTTGTAAAAGTATAGACATATTCTTTTTCAAGATGATTTCCCGACATATCCTGGAAATGTTTTCCAAGTGTCACTCTATATGTTTTCCCTTGAAGTAAAGGCATTGACGGGATAAATACTACTTTTTTTGTAGCATTATCATATGAGACGCGGCCACTGACTAATTCCATTCCATCATCAACTTTAATCGTATTTTCATTTACTGTTACAGGATTAAGATATTCGGAAAATACAATTGAAATCTTTGGAGAAACGCTTACATCTGTTGTTCCATTGCTTGGTGAAATTTTTATCGGTTTAGGAGCCTCAATATCTTTTTGAGCAACAAGCTTTTTCCGAGCAATCTTTTGAGGAATCCCCATTTCTTCAGATAAAAGCCTAATTCGTCCACTGTTTCCAACTTTGAACGTTTTAAAATTCAAAATATAATCTTCATCAAATTGATTACCATATATATCCCGTATCAATTCTTTTACCAGAAAAAGAGAATATCCAAGATTTGGGGTAAGTTTTTTTAATGGTCTTACAAGTAATCTGTTCTGAGCGGTATTAAAACTGAACTTGACTTGAACTGCCCTGCCAATTTCATCAATCATAAACAGAGACTCTCCATTCAATCTTGTTGTATCAAGAGGATTGTTTACAAAAATCCTGATATCTGAATCCACCGGAACACCAACTTCATCCTGAGCTGGAACACTTGTAGAAACCATCAATGAGTATTTGTTTATAACATTAGGAACTTCGTTATTTTTCTCTTCAATTTTTTTATCAGTCGAGCTCATTGTAGTAAAAGACCAGCTGAATTTTTTTCCAAATATATTACTGCTTTTATCTGCAACACCAGGATTCACAGTTACAGTATATTTTTTACCTTCAGCCAGAGGATATTTCAACTTCATAACAACGATTTCAAGAAAATCGTCATAAAAAAGATTCACGTCTTCTTTATGAGTTCCTGATTTCAACTGAAAATTAAATAGATTAACTGTTTCGGGTTTAAGTTTTTCATTAAAAGTAATACTGATTTCAGATCGCGGATCAACAAATTTTGCATCAACAACCGGAGAAACTGACAGGATTGCCGGAGCTCTATAATCATGTTTATCAGACTTTGTTCTAAAAGACCATCTTACTCCGTTTTTAATCCTGTTACCTGCAGTATCTCTAACCTGTGTTGTAACAAATACAGTATAAGTCAAACTATTCTGTAGAGCTTTTTTTGGTTTAAGAACAACTGTTTTCAGTTTTTCATCATATTTCAAATCCATCTTGACCTTGCTTTTTTTCATATCTTTCAGGAAAATAGTCTCTTCGTCAAGCGATCTTGGATCAAGAGGTTCATCAAAAACAATGCTAAGCTCAACTCCTGTATCAATATCTTCGCTACCAATCTCAGGATATACCGCAAGAATGGAAGGAGGAGTCAAATCTTCTCTGTCCGAAGTTCGAAAACTCCATTTATAAGATTTCTGGAGTTTATTACCTGTTAAATCAATAACTCCATCTTTCACCAATACTGTATAATCATTTCCATATTCCAATCCTTTTACTGGAATAATCTGAACTGACTTTTCAAGTTTATTATATTGAATCTTAATATCAAGTTCATTTCTGCCACTAAGTAATCGGAACTGCTTGAGATTAATCGGGATAGGATTTAATGGTTCTGAAAATTTCACATTAATTGAGCTGTAAACACTTACTTCAACAGCATTATTTTTAGGTGTTGTATCAAGAATCACTGGCGGATTAGTATCCGGTTTGTATGCAGTTCTAAAAAGCCAGGCATGTGTTGTTGTCATAATATTACCGTCAATATCGCTTACATTCTGCACTTCTGCCTTATATGTAGTATCAAATTTCAATCGTTTCAACGGAATTACAGATATTTTTTTTCCGCCTTGTGAGACAACATATTTACAAAGTATATTTTTAATTCCATCATTAAGTGTAATACTAAATGGAGTTATTGTACTTCGGCTCAGAGATTCTGAAAATTCAATATCAAGTTTTACAGTAACCGGAACTTTTTCTTCAGCTGAAACTGGAGTTTTTCTTACAACATACGGAGGAATTTTATCTGGTTTCTTTGCAGTTTTAAAAGACCAGACAAAACTTGATTTCATTTGATTTCGTCTTACATCAACAATACTTTTGTCTATATATGCCGTATATTTTGTATTACTCTTTAATCTGGTTTCAGGAATAAATATTGCTTTTTGATCATCTTTCTTGTAAATCACACTTCCATAAACAGGTTTTTTATCTCTGAAAAGAGTAAAGCTGAATACATTCAGACTTCTTCTATTAATAGCTTCACTGAAAAATACTTCAATTTTTGTATTCACCGAAGCATTTTCTTCACCGAATCTAGGATATGTATCCAGAATTTCAGGACCTTCTATATCATCCGCTTCTCTGATTCTAAAAGAAATCTCTTTTTTTCTTAGCCTTTTTCCAGTCAAACTCAATACATCTGCTGTAAGAATCACCGTATATAGATCTCCCTGCTGTAATAATTCAACTGGTTTAATTGTCAATTTTCTACGTGATGGAAAATATTTCATTTTACATATCATATTCTTATTTTCACGTTTCAGTTTAACTGAGAACGGATTCAGACTTTTTTCATCAACAGAAGTTGAGAAAAAGATTTCTATTGGCTTTTTCACATCATATATCACACTTCCACTGTCTGGATTGCTTCGAATAACAACCAGGTCCTTTGCTTCTTCAATTTCCTGTACCATATCAGAAAGATTTTTCACTGGCACTTCTTTTGCATGCTGTCTAGCTTTTTCAAGTTCAAGTTTCAAAAGTTTATTTTTTCTATCTTCCTCAGCCTTTTTAAGATCTAATATTTCTTTTTCATTTTCCAACTCATTTAAAAGTTCTGAAACAAGTTCACCTTTTTTAGATGCTGTTTTAGATTGTTCAGACTTTTCCAACTCATTTAATAATGTATTTATTTCTCTTGAAGATTTCTCTGGCTTTGGTTTACTTGCTATTATCACAGGCTTTTTTTCCACTGGAGTCATAATTTTATGCGGTTTTGCACCATCTTCCTTTTTATCCAGTTTTGTCAAAAGTTTCTTCAGTGATTCAATCTCTTTTTTTCTGTTTGATTGTGTTTTCACTACTCTAGTAGACGTTTTAACTGTCTTTTTCACAGGTTTTTCTTTAAATCGGTCAAGCAATACTTTTAACTTTTCTCGAACTTCGCTCTGCTTTTTCTGATCTTTTGTTAATGACTTAACAGACTTGGTGGCTTTAGCAACTTTCATTACTTTTTCCTTTTCCAGTTCAAGCTGCAATTGCATTTTCAATTCCGCATTTTCAACTTTTTTCTGCTTCCCTTTTTTAATTTCAGCAAGGATTTTACGTCTCATTTCTTCATTATTATAAGCAGTTTTATTGACTTTTTTAACAACTGATTTAACAGCTAAAGTCTTTTTATCTAATTCTATTTGCTTTGCTTTTTGAATTTCAATGTCTGCAAGTTTTTTCTGCTCTGCAAGTTTCTTCTCATCGGCGAGCTTCTTCTGCTGTGCAAGTTTCTTCTCATCAGCAAGCTTTTTCTGCAGTGCAAGAAGTTTTTCTTTTTCTGCTTTTTCACTAGCCAGTCTTAAAAGTCTTTTTCCTTCTTTTTCTTTTAATAACTTCTGAAGTTTCTGCCTATGTTTCTGAGCTTTAATGGCATTCTGCTCGCGTTTTAAAATATTTTTCCGTAATTTCTTTTTTTCTTCTTCTGCTGTAATTTCAGCCAGCATTGCGCTTAACGCTTCCTGTTTTTCCTTTTCAGAAGTTACAGCTACCTTTTTTTTCGGTTCATGTTTTTTAACAACTTTTACTGGTTCTTTTATTGATTCCAGCCTTTTAACTACTTTTACTATCTCTTTTTTTGGCTCTGCCTTTTTAACAACTTTTGCTATCTTTTTTATTGGTTCATGCTTTTTCTTCTGTATCTTTCCAATTAAATTACTTAAATTTTTTGAATCAGAAACAGGCATTGATTTAAAAACATAAATTTCATCATCAGGTAAAAGACTGCCATCAGTTGATTTTAAACCTTTTTCAACAATAAAAGCATATTCTTTTCCAACTGAAAGATCAGTAGCAGATTTTACAATCAACTTGTTAAGGGACTTCATATAGTGGATTCTAATTTTCTGTTCTTTTTTATCTTCGTTCCACAGCATAATCTTGCTTTTCATAGTCTTTTTATCAAGCAATTTATTAAATGTCATAATAATTGTACTATTTGAGGCTAATTTCTTTCCTCTGATATTACAATCAGTCACTAGAATAACACTGGATATAGATTTTTTAGCTGCAATTTCTCTTGCAGGCACTTTCTTTATCTCCTGTTTTTCAACTATTTTCTTTTTCAATATTCTTTTTTTGGATTTTTTAAGTTCAGGTTCCACTTTTTTTACTGCTGACTTTACAAATTTACTATCAAGTTTTGCAACAACAGGCTTTCCACCATGAATTAACATAAAACTGAATGAGCTTTTCTTTACTAGCGTTAATCCGCCTCTTGTCTTAATATCCGGATAAAGAGTAACATAATATTTTTTACCTGAAGCAAGAGGATTTCTAGGAATAAAGGTCACTGTTCTAGAACCCCCAGACCTTATTTTTCCAAAAATTGGATTCTTATTACCAGATTCTTTTACAACGAAAGTAAACAGATTAACAGTTTCCATATCTACGGGTAAGTTAAATTTTACGGATATTCCTTTAACAGATCCAACAGTACTGTCAGCCACTGGTGAAGTCTTGATTATTCTCAAATATCCTGATTTTTTCTGAATTGAAAAACAGGGACTAACGATTGAGAAACAATAAAATAGAATAATACAAAGTGAAATTAATCGCCTTTTTTGCCACATATGAGCTGCTCCTTTTCATACCAAAAGTAAAAAATCTTATACTGAACCTTTAATCGGCATACTTCCAAGAATCTTTATCACGAAATCCCAGATATTTCATGAGCGATCTTTGAATTTTTCTGCATCATTTTCCCATTTCACCGAATTCATTTGTAGTTTGGCAAGAGATGGATCTGGGATTAACAGTTTGAAATTTCATATATATTGAGTTATTCTATATTAAAAATACAGTAAAAAATAATGTCACTCATTGCTAATTCATTTTATAATATCTTTACAAGAGGACTGCTCTTTTTTTCAGGATTCATAACAAGTGTCCTTTTAGCCAGCCTATTAGGCGCACAGGGAAAGGGCATTTTATCTGCAGTAAATCTTATTCCTACCTTAATTGCAATTTTTTTAGGCTTTCGCTTTGGTTCAGCTTTGGTTTATTATCAGTCAAAATTTCCTAAAAAAGCAAATCTATTCTTTTCTTCAAGCTTCGTATTTTTCCTTTTTTGGACACCAGTTTTAATTATTACTACACTCATTCTTTATCCAGTTTTTAAAACTTCATATTTTAAAGATATTCCATTCTATTATTATTTTCTGTGCAGTTCTGTATTATCAATAAATTTTTTCAATCAGATATATGCATCAAAATTGATGAGTTCAAAAAACTTTCTACATTATAATCTTGTAAGAGCAGCTTCCGCTTATATAACAATTGGTCTATATGCAAATTTTATTATTTTCTTCAGTGATAAGATTTTTGGAGCAATAATGGCTGGAATCTGTGGACAAATTGTTTATCTTATTCTCGTTGTTTATTACTCAAAAAGCACTGTAGTCTTTCATAATTCAAAAAAAATGTGGATTGCTTTCAAATTAATGTTTCGATACAGTTATAAAACAGCATTTTCCGGAATAACAAATTTTTTAAATACTCGCTTTGATTTTTTGATGGTCAAATACTTTTTAAATGCTTCATCATTTGCATTTTATACTATTTCTGTACTTCTAAGTGAGATCCTATTATATATACCAGGAAGTGTCACTGTTGCAGTCTTTCCAGAGTTTGTCTCAATGTCTGGAGCTGAAAGAAAAAAATTGTATAATAAAGTTTTCTTAATAAATCTTGTAACGATGATATTTGTACTAATAGCATTATATCTTTTTGTACCATTTCTAATTATGAAATTCTATGGTAAAGAATTCATGCCTGCGGTCAAAAGTTTTAATTACTTAATCATCGGTGTGTTTTTTCTTGGATTATACAAGATCAACGAGACTTATTTCGCAGGTGGAAAAAAGCTCCATTTCAATATGATTTCATCTCTTTCAATGTTCTTGGTCAACTTTTGTTTAAACCTCTACTTTATTCCTAAACTTGGAATAAATGGCGCTGCAATTTCCAGTTCAATTGCATATTTTTCAGGATTTTTGCTATCCTGTTATTTTCTTCATTCAACAAAGTTATAATTTTGTTATTCACACATATTATTTGACTATACAATCTAAAAATCACTTCATACACATCCGTTTCAAGAAATCCAATTGATAATTATAATGCTGATATCAGTAAAAAATCCTTCTTTCAATTCAAAAGTGCCTTTTCATAATAACTATGTTATAATTCCATAACTTTCATTGTTTTGCGTATTTCAATTTATTAAAGTTGGTATCAATGACAGGCTGGTCAGAAAATTTTAGTTACAAATATTTAAAATTGCTTTTAGAAACAGTTAAAAATAATTTTATCGATGTAAAATTTACAGAGTATACTGGTTTAAAAAAAATAAATAAACCAATGATTTTATTAAGACATGATGTTGATGTTTCACTAGACCATGCCTTAAATATTGCTGCTATAGAAAATAATTTTGGATTAAAAGCAACATATTACATTAAAGTGAATTCAGGATTATATGATGTTTTTTCAAAAAAAAATACTGCCATTATTAAAAATATTTTAGATTACAATCATGATATTGGTCTTCATTTTGTTTTATGTGATAAATTGAGAAAGGAATCACTTTCCACTGCACATATAAGTAATATGATTGATGAGGATTGCTTTAAATTGAAGCAGATAACGAAAATCCCTATTAAAACAATTTCATTTCACAGACCTCTTTCACAATTCAGAGATCTTCCATTATTCATTAATAACAGAATTCGAGCTTTTTCATCTGAATTAACAGAATGGTACCTTTCTGATTCTCGTTGTTGTTGGAGAGAAGGAGAACCTTTGCCTAAATTTACGCCACCTTTTGAAAAATCTATGTTACAATTATTAATTCATCCAATTTGGTGGAGCGAAAAACATTTATCAGGTCCAGATAGACTCCAAATTTTTTTTCTTAATAAAACAATTAAGTTAACAGATCAGCAAACTCTTCATTTCGATCAAATTCTTTCTGAAACTATTCCTTCTGTAAAAAGAACTAATGCTAAAATAATATGAATAAGAAAAAAGTAATTAGAATCATCATCACTGGCGGTGGAGCTCCTGGTATAGCAGGAACTTTGTTCTCGTTAAGGAATAATCCTGATAATCAATGTTTTTTTATTATTTGCACTGATATTTTCAATAATGTTACCGGAAAATACTTATGTGATGCTTTTTATCAAATTCCTCATCCAGAGGATAAGAATTACTTACAATGTCTTCTCACTTTAGCAAAAAAGAAAAAGTGGATGTTATCCTCCCGCAAACCACAAAAGAAACTAATATACTTTCAAAGCATATTGAAGATTTCCAAAAAAATGGAATTCAAATCACCACATCTTTATATAGTTCAATTCAAATTGCAAATGATAAATATAAATTAATATGCAGAGCTTCTAAAATTGGTGTTCCAATTCCTAAATTTCATCTAACAAATTGTAAAAAAACTTTTCTTGAGGCTATCAAGACTCTTGGATATCCTGACAAAAAAGTTGTAGTTAAACCGAGATTATCAAATGGAATGAGAGGTTTAAGAATTATTTCTGATACTCCAATTAGTTTGGAACAATTTCTCAATGAAAAACCTGATGCAAGTCAAATTGATCTTGAGACAATTCTCAAAATTTTTTCTAATGGAAAACACTGGCCAGAAATGCTTGTAACAGAATATTTACCTGGCTGGGAATACACTGTTGATGTATTTAGAACTAAAAAACAATTAGTTATTATTCCAAGGATTCGCTATAAAATCAGAAGTGGTATAACTTTCGAAACAAAGATTGATATGCATAATGACATTATAAAATATTCTAAACTGCTTTCTGAAGATATCGATTTAAATTATTGTTTTGGTTTTCAATTCAAACTAGACCATCACAAAGTTCCTAAACTACTTGAAAGTAATCCTAGAGTTCAAGGTACAATGGTCACAAGTGCCTTTG
This sequence comes from Candidatus Muiribacteriota bacterium, assembly GCA_030633305.1. Taxonomy (GTDB): domain Bacteria; phylum Muiribacteriota; class DAOVTB01; order DAOVTB01; family DAOVTB01; genus DAOVTB01. The sequence continues at coordinate 21 of DAOVTB010000178.1, read as the reverse complement.
CCGGGTTTAACATAATATACC
>DAOVTB010000138.1 GCA_030633305.1 Candidatus Muiribacteriota bacterium | reverse complement strand
TAAAAAGTATTTAATATTTAAATATATTCTATTGTTTTTTATTATTCTGGTCAATCATTATATAGTTCGGCAATATATGATATAATTGTATACTATTAAAGCAATTTTTTTATCAGGATGGATTCAAAAAAATAATGAGCACGATATATTGTGGAATATGCCAGGAACCAGCATTTTCAGACCAACGTTTCTGCCGTAACTGTGGTTGTGAAATAATGTCAGCATCAGTCGATGTGGAACAGGATATAAGAATAAGGCTGGATCATAAATCGCAGGGGTGTTTAATTTTTTCAATAATAAAATTTATCTTTATGATTGTTGGATTTCTAATCGTAATCTCATTTCTAGGAGGTATTTTTCGTGGATGTTAAGAAAAATATATCAAAGATAAAATCTGATAAAATAGCAATGAAGGAAAAAAGGTGGTTTGAGTTAAATGGAATACTCACAAAACTTGAAAAAGGGTCTTCCGCTGAAGCTACACATTACGTTCTTACTCGGCTTGGAACTCTGTATTTTCAAACATTATCCGACCTTAGCGAAGTTCAGGCTTCGTCAGATTATGATCCCCAGATAAAATTATTTCTGAATAACCTGATTGGAAGAGCTTATGCACAGATTTACAGGAAAAAATCATTATCTTTCAAAAACTTTATTAATTTTTTTCTTAGTGATTTTCCAAAACTTTTCAGGAAACGTATTCACCCAATCATTTTCTCACTTCTCATTTTTGCATTTTCAGCTCTCGTTGGATACCTTTGCCTTGATTTCGATTCTAAACTTTTAAAACTTGTAATTCCTGATCATATGCTGAAAGTTGTAAAAGCAAGGTTGGCACAAGGCGATGTTGGTAATCATGATCTTTCAAATCAGTTTGCAATTTCAAGCAAAATCATGTTTAACAATATCAGAGTTTCATTCATAGCTTTTGCAGCAGGTATACTGTTTGGAATTGGTACTATCTATTTACTGATTGTAAATGGAATGATGCTTGGCGGACTGGCTTCCCTATATCACAGTGCTGATTATGCCATGGAATTCTGGTCATTGATCCTTCCACACGGAGTTATAGAACTCCCCTGTATATTTATTTGTGCAGGAGCTGGATTTATAATCGGATATGCTCTTATAAACCCTGGATGCTATAAAAGAAGTGAATGGTTTTATCACGAAGGTCTTGAGGCTGTTAAATTACTTGTGGGTTCCATACCTTTATTCATTATTGCTGGTCTAGTTGAAAGTTACATTACACCAGCGAATTTATCGATACATATGAAGTATATTATTTCTGGTGGAATATTATTTATACTGGGTGGCTATCTTTTTTATGGAATAGATGTCTATAAATGGGATCTGGATTTCTGAGTTAAATAACTTCCAAGAAGTGAAGTAGTTAATTCTTCTGGTCCTAAAAAGTGTGTTTTCACTCCAATCTTTTCAACCGATTTCCCGGCAAGTCTCATTTTTTCAATTGTTTCCTGTGCGACCACTTTACGATAAACCTCTTCGACTGTATCAGGTATTTTTCTGGCAGAATCCTTAAAATCAGGATTAGTTACTGACAGTACAACGACAAGATGTTTTGAACTTACTAACGATATACTTTCTCTAAGTTTTTCATGAGCCACTCCTGAAGCCAGGTCTGTAAGAATAATAAAAAGTGAACGTTTACATCTGGTGTTCATTAAAAATTTAAACGCAGGCTCATATTCAGGTTCCACTCGACGTGGATGTAGATTATATAATTGTTCGAGAAAATAATGGTACTGTTTTTTACCACGACTAGGCGGGATAAATTGATGTACTTTATCTGAAAATACCAACAATCCAATTTTATCTTCTTTTTTAGTAACAAGATGACCAAGAAGCAATGTAGCATTAACTGCATAATCAAGAAGATTAAATTTATCTACCATAGCTCCCATTGGTCTGCTACAGTCAATAGCTACAATAATCGATTGATTGATTTCAGCCTGGTATTGTCTGCATATCAGCTTATTTCTTCTAGCTGATGCCTTCCAGTCGATTTTTCTGTATTCATCATCTCTGGTAAATTCTTTCAAGCTTTCAAATTCTGTTCCAGTTCCCCTTCTTCTTTCAGTCGTAATTCCAGTTTCCATTAAATGGCTTCTTCTGACCATCAACTCGAACTTTGAAATACTCTTGATATTAGGATATACTCTTACACAGGTATCTTTTTGAAAAGAAACATGAATATCTATCAACTCCAGAATACCCCTGTATGACATGACAATATTTCTGAATTCAAAAGCTCCCCTGTTAAGTGGAGTTACAAAATATGATATTTCAACCATAGATCTCTTTTTAATCTGAATATCAATCCTCTTGTCAGGATTTTCTTTTTCAAATTCTACAGGATATTCATCATGTACTCTGATACTTATATCACGCCTGGAGCGATTTAGAATCTTTATTGTAATCTTGTTTTTCTCACCAATAGAAAGTTTTCCAGGACAAATCCTTTCAACTTCAATATCCTGTTTCTGAGGTGTCATCTTGTAATCAAGCATGATAAGACTTACAACTGCAAGATTGAATACAAGAAATATCATCAGACCTGCCAGATGAGATCCTACTGTCATGAGTGGCAAAGCCCCCATAAGTATTAATAATATTACTCTGGCAGTCAGAGTAACTCTTTTCATCGCGGTACCTTTATCTGTGCCATAATAGATTTAAGACAGGTATCTGGTGTCAATCCCTCAATCTCTGCTTCAGGTTTAAGAATAATCCTGTGCCTTAGAACAGGACATATTACTTTTTTTACATCATCAGGAGTTACAAAATCCCTTCCATCCAAAAGGGCTACACCTTTACTTGCCAGATGAATCCCTATTGAAGCACGTGGTCCTCCACCTACAAGAAGTCCTCCCCAGGTTCGAGTTAATCTTACAATCGATACAATATAGTCAATAATTGACTGTTTCGTTGTTATTCGTCCTATAGCTTCCTGACACGCTGCAATCTCTTCAAGAGATGTAACTTTATTCAAACCAACTTTTTCAAATTTTTCAGCTCGAAAACCATTTTCAACTCTTCCAAGAATTTCTGATTCTTCATTGTTCTCTGGATATGGAATCAATATTTTAAATATAAATCTGTCAAGCTGTGCTTCTGGTAACGGATATGTTCCTTCATACTCCAGAGGATTCTGAGTTGCAAGAATTGTAAAAATTTCGGATAATTTGAATCGTGTTCCTTCAATTGTAACCTGCCGTTCCTCCATACATTCAAGCATTGCAGACTGGGTTTTTGCCGGAGCACGGTTTATTTCATCAGCAAGAACAAAATCAGCAAATATGGGACCTTTTTGTACACGAAAAGTACTTGTACTGGCATCATATATATTTACTCCCAGAATATCTGACGGCATCAGATCAGGAGTCATCTGAAGTCTCTTAAATCCAGCACCCAGAATATGGGCAAGCGTTTTAACCATAAGGGTTTTTGCAGTACCCGGGACACCTTCTATAAGAACATGTCCTCGTATTAAAATCGCATTCATTATCATATCAACAACATCTTCATGACCAATAATTACTTTGGAAAGTTCCGCCTTTATCTTCTCAAACATACTCCGTACTTCTGAAATCTCAACCATATAGCTTAAGCTCCTTTCTAATTTTTTCTAATTTTATAATACATCTCAATAATTCTTCATTGTCATGCTTTTTCCCTAAAATAAAACTATCCAGATTTCTTACAACTTTTCTCAATGGACTTATTTTTTCAGGATAATTCACTTTTAAATGATTTAAAACAACTTCTTCACTTGTATTTCCCGGAAGAAGCAGTTTCCTTTTCAAAATATCAAAAAAACTGTTTAGTAATTTCTGTGCAACCTGCTTTGAGAAACCTGATTTCATATACAACTGGCTCATACCTGTAAGATAGTTATCTTTGGTCTTATCTGGATCTTCAACCGAAATTGGTCTTGAAAACCAGTGATTAGAAGAATAAAAATATAGCACTATCCCTAGTATCATCTGAAGCAGGACCCAGCTAATAGGATTTGCTTTAATGAGTGACCAGAAGGAAAGATATTTTTTCTTAATTTTCTTTTTATAATATTTTGCAGGAGCAGAGCCTCCTGAAGATTTATATTTAACTGTTATAAATTGATCAGGCTCCATATTAAAAAAATATATTGTATCCTGGTTTGACATCCGGTCAATTATCCTCGTAATAAATTTAAGATTGTCCTTCTTCCTTAGTCCCGGGGCATCAAAAAATTCAGGATTTGAAGTGAGTATTATTTTACCTTCACCACGAAAAGTCATAAGTACACTTGCCGCATGCTTATCACCGTCAAATATGGGAATCAAACTAGCACCATCTCTGATTGACATAACATAATCCCGAGCTTCAATTTTCATCGTGTCAGTAATTTCTGGAACCTGATAAATTTTATTCTCTGACCATTCACCTTTATTTGAATTCACTTTCACGCCCAGCATTTTTGATAGTGGATGCGTTTTAGTAGTATAAATAAATAAATTACCTCCGGAACGTACCCAACTGTTAATCCTGTTTTTATAATTCGAAAACATTTTTTTCTGTGGATCGATAATAATCATTAAAGCCTGATCAACAGGCGGAACAGATGAAATCAATTTCACGTTATATCCCAATTCCTTCAAATAGAAGTATAACAACGGACGAGGACTGACTTTCACAGTTTTCTGTGTCCACGTAGTTTTTGATACAGTTCCTTTGTATTCTTTTCCTTTTTTAGCCATTACCTCAACATCAATGTCAGAGAGACTGCTAAGATTTACTCCCCACATCGTGAAAATAAAAAGACACAAAAAAAGGATGAAATATCCCTGTAATAATTTTGAATTTACATTATTCATTTATCCACCAACGTTTTCAACAACTTTCATATCTACCAGTTTTTTATACATCATTCTAAATACTTCAAATTCTTCTTTTCCTGATTCATTTTCTCCATATACCAGACGATCAAAAAGCCGCAATGGTTTATTGAACAAAGTATGTATTCCTCTTTTTTTAACCAGTGATATCAAATATTCTCCGTTCGTTCTTGAATTATCAAATCCTACCAATCTTTTTTCATCAAGAATTATTAAAGATGCTATTGTAAGCAATCTTATTCCCTTTTCATAATCCCCTGCAGCAGCCGCTTTAATTGCTTTTTCATATAAAGTATCAGGAGGTGCTTTTTCTTCAGGTAACTTGGACATTTCAACAGATATTTCAAGATCATCTGGTTTCATATTTTCACTTATGGTCTTAATAAGAAAAAGGATCAATCCAATAGCAAACAGGACCAGCATTATCACAATTAACCAGTAAAGTATTTTAAGCAAAACCTTAAAGAATCCTGAACTGTTTTTTTTCTTTTTCTTTGGTTTTGGTCTTTTGGGTTCTGTTCTTTTCTTAGGTTTTCTAGGGACTTTCTTTCTTTTCGGTCTTACATTTCTTGTTTGCGTTTTTCTTTTATTATTACTATTTCTATTATAGCTTGTATTATTGGTGCTTGATCTTCTTGATGATCCGGTTTGGCTATTTGTCTGCTGAACAGAAGTCTGTACAGCTCCACTGCGACCTGATATCTTTCCAGTTGTGCCACTGACATTTGAAGACCCATTTGTAGATGGTGAATTGCCTGAACTTGTACCACTTGAAGAAGTAGTATTATTCGAAAAAGAAGAGCTATTGTTTGTACCTGTACTTCTTGAAGATGAATTGTTAGTTGAAGAAGAATTATTGTATGTTCCACGACTTCCTGATCTAGAATGCTTATTAGTTGGAGAAAAACGAGATGAATTATTACCGGTATTCTGAACCTTAAAGGCAACTACATCTCCATCAATCTTTTGAGAATAATTTGATCCATTACTATACTTTCCCTCCATACTCGAATTTATCTGAGAAGGTAGTTTAGCAATATTCTTATCTACTCGGTCAAGTGCTTCAAGCATCTCCTTATAACTTGGGTCATCTTTAAACATACTTTTTTTAAGATCTTTTCTTAAACCAGCCAGGTTATTGATAAATATCTTCATGAATATCTTTCTCTTCTTCAGGCTTTTCTCATTTTTGATGGCATTTAAGGCACGATGAACCCATTTCAGGTTCAACACAATCTTTCCATTATGACTATTTATTCTTCTGAATTTTGGAAAGAATAAATCAGTTCCTGAAGGCATTGCATCTTCGCCAAGAGAATTTTTCATACTATCTATCAAGATTCCCAGTTGATATGAAAATTCCTCATAAGAAATATCACACCACAACATTGTTCCTGCATTTATGAACATCAGTATTATTATGATAGCTAAAACTTTGATTCTCATATTCAGCGAACCTCACTCTTCAGCATATACCGGGTTACTAACAACTGAAATCCAATCCAGAATGGATCAATTATAAAATCAACAATTATCATCATAATTACAAACTGATCAAGATGATTAGGCGAATATTTGGGAATAGCCGATAAAAATTGCAATACAACGATCAATCCTCCGGCAAACGCAAAATAAAACATGCATATTATAAAAAGAAATGTTGGAAATAGAAAATTCAACTCTTTTAGCATTTTTGAATCAAACATTTTTATACATCGTGAAAAAGTGGAGCCCGTCGAGCCTCTATCGGTTAAAATCAATGGGAAAAGTGGTAAGACCAGAAGGTTTGCACCGAGAAGAATAACTGTTAAGATAAGAAAACCAATAAAACTCCAATTACCAAATGGAAATATCATCAAAAAACAAACTGGTATTGCAAACTGGAAAATTAACCGAATCAAATTCACCTTGTTCAATTCAATATAAACCTTGCTCAATTTTCCACGGCCAATTGTAATAAGTTTTCTATCCTTAAATCCCTGAAGAATCTCACCTGCAATTTTAAGCCATATTATCGGACGCATAAATAATTCATGAAAAGCTATAAAACATAGTAATCCAATATACCTCTTACTTAAAATCGAAGTATCATAATAAGAAATATTTTCATAAATTGATTTGAAATTCATCAATACAAATATTCCAAATACAATTTTGAAAAAATTATATTTAAATGATTTAATGATAATACTGGAAAAATTCCTTTGATAAATAAATCCAACCTCATCAAGAACATCCCAGTTAGAAAAAAGATACACAACTTCTCGCTGGGTTTCTGATTTTTTCAAACCAATTGACTTTAGGCCCTTGTTTTTCAAGTTGTTATAGATCGAATTTGCAAGTACTTTTACTCTGGGATTACTATCATGGATCAAAGCTTTTAGAACTTCTAATGAACGAGGATCAGGATATTTATCTAACATCCTGATTGAATTAAGACATGTCTCAAGATCACCACTTTCAATACCATTTAAACATGAATTAAACATTCCATCATTCATGAGTAACTGCCCCTGATACTATCTAGAATATTATTATAGTCCATGTCCCTTATCACAATTGTGCCAGCCACCAAATCTCCAAGCCGCTGATGATTTTTAGTAACCAGAAGGGATATAATTCCAGTTGCAAAAAGAAATGGGAAAAAATCAATAACTCTCAATATATTCCTTGTAACAGATGGGAAAAATTCAATTCTATGCCCGTCAGACATAACGACTCTGATATTCATCTTCGCTTTGCCAGGAGTTTGGCCATCTCTGAATACTTCAAAAAACACATGATAAAACCAGATGACTATAAAATTTACTGCAATGGAAATACCATCAACAGCACTTCTTGAATAGAAAAAAGATTCTTTAAGCATTGAAAAAATAAAATTATACAACATGAAATTAACGGCCAGAAGTATCAAAATCTGAAAAAGAGAATCGTAAAAAAACGCCATCCCTCGAGTTGCAATACCAGCAAGATTATAACGAATAATCATATTCTCGGGTGTTCGAATCTTAACATCTAAAGGCATGGATTTACTTCCTTGGACTATAATGCTATATTCGGATCAAGATGGAACTTTATCAGTTATCGAATAATTTACTGTCCTTAGTCTTTGTGAGACTATTGAAATCACATTTTTAAGGAACCTACTGCAGGTCCTCGGATAGAGTGTTTCAGCATGTTCAAAAAATTCTTTTGATATAGCAAGCAGTTTGATATCAGTTTCAGCTCTTACAGTAGCAGACCTGACCGGACTTCCAAAAACGGCCATTTCACCAAAAAGATCACCTGAATCCATTAACTTCAATGTAATCATCTTGTCAGCTTTTTCCTTATATACTCTGGCCCGGCCATTAATAACAATGTACATTTCATCACCTTGTTCATCCTGCTTAACGATAACCTCGCCTTTTTTAAGATCAACAAGTTTACCAAGACCAAGTACGATTCTACATGATAATGGTGACATACCATCAAGAAGAACAACTTTAGAAGGATCAAAACCATGGAAACGAGTCAAAATATTCCAGATTGATACAATTCTGAAACTTGAAAGAATTGCTGGCAGAAGTACAAGGTTACAGACGAGACATAAAAGCATTGTCTGACTCTGAAGAATACCAAGACTTGAGAAAACCTGGAATTTAGAAAAATATAACATTCCAAACATTATTGATAAAACAAATGATGTATTTATAATCGGCATCCCGACAGATTTTATGCTGGATAGCATTGCATCACCAACATCATAGGTTCTCTGCATATATTTTCTCATTTCAACCATAAAATGAATAGTATCATCAACAGCAATACCAATCGCAACACATGCAATCAGACCGGAACTCAGATCGAGTCCAATTCCTGTAAATCCGAGATATCCATAAAAAAACAGGATTGGAAATATATTTGGAATTACACAAAGAACCGCAATTTTAAAAGAGAAAAACAGGATCAGCATCAGTATAAAAATAGTCAGTAAAGCAAATATAACACCCTGAGTCTGACCGGTAAGCACCATCTCAATAGCTTTATTTATACTAAGAATTTCACCTTTTAATGATATTTTAACACCATTTCCAAGTATTTTAGCAGCATTGGTATCAATCATCTTTGTTACAATTTTCATTAATCTCAATGATGTAACATTAGATCTTATCATGACCAGTGCAGTAGAATAATCCTTGCTGGAAAATGCCCGCATCAGTTTTTCAATTGCAGTAGCACTGGATTTGAATGCTTCATCTTCCTTTAGATTTTCCATAAAATGAATATTACTGTTAATCATATATTGATGTTTAAACATTGGTCTGTCTGTTGGACGGCCACCATCACTAAGATGCCTCGTCATTCTCAAAAGATCAACTACTGACGTGGTTTTGTCAATATACGGAGATTTTTCAAGTACCTTCTGCAATTCATCGATTCTTTTCAACATATCCTTATTCATAAATCGTCCAGGATTTGCTTCAAGAACAAGTGTCATTACAGTAGTACCAGCAAGTTTCTTGCTAAGATAATCCAGATCTTTCAAAGACTGAGAATCTTTTGAAATCAGCTTCGTAAGATCATTATCAGGAACAATAACAATTATACCCAATATGGAAAACAACGACAGTACCATGAATATTGCAATTAATGGCTTTCTGAATTTTATGATCCATTTGATAAATCCCATCCAACGTGATGTTACACCAATTTCTTCTTTAACTATTTTTACTTTTGGAGCTGGAAGCCAGATATTTATACAAGGCAAAAGCATCAGTGAATTAATGGTGTTAAACATCAAACCAGCTATACATAACAGTGTAAAGTGATTCAATCCCTTAACATTACTCAACATCAACATTGCAAAACCAAGAGCTGTTGTCGCTGAAGCTGTTCCAACCGGAACAATCAATTCCTTAAAGGATTCTACTGCTGCATCAATATGATGCATTCCTTCCTTAACATTTGTATAGAACTTTGACATGATATGAATTGATGCAGAGCTTCCTACCGCTACCAGAAAAATAGGTACGATATAAAGAACAATGTTTAGATTCAGGCCAAATACTGCCATCGTTCCAAGAAGCCATATTTCAGATACAAGAAGTGAAATAAGAGGAAGAAATATACCCCTGATAGTCCCAAAACATATACCAAAAGATATACACCAGAGAAATGCAGCAAGTTTCATAAAAAACTTACTGTCTTCAATAATATTAGTCCTGACTTCTTCTTTTAAAACCAGATCACCAGCAACAATTATTTTATAACCATTTTTTTCAAGTTTTTTTGCTGCTTTTCTCAATGTACCTATTATGAGTTCCGGATCATACTTTGATTTTCTTGAAACCGAAAGAATGATAGCAACATCTTTTTTTCCAGGGGAAATAAAATTCTTCATGAAAATAGGCTGACTAATATCATTCAGAAATAATCTCAGTTCATTATCATCCTGAGGAAGTTCCTGCCAGAAAGTCTGAAAGCTCAAATAATTTACTGAATCCTTAAAATCAGGTTCAGGAAATTTGGGAAAAATAGGCTTTTGATTTAGATCAAATCGAATCTGTGATAAAGCGGTGTCCTTATATTTTTCATAGCTCTTTTCAGCTTGTTGAAAAGCATATTTACATCCCATTTTTGTCTTTTTATCCATATTCCTGTCTGTAATTGGATTAGACTTTGGAACACTGCTATTGGTAATAGAAAGTACACTAAGAAGGAATTTGGGAGCTTCTTCTTTCTTTACATCCGTTTTTTTTACAGCACCCAAAGACTTGTCAGGAATAACAAATTCTTCAAATCCCTTAGTGATTCTTTCGACTTCTTTAAACCCTTTAACTGAAAAAAGGTTATCATTTGAAACAATAACGACCAATTCATCTGATTCTTCTGCAGTAACTTCTCCAGATAAAACAGGTTTATCTTCATCAACTACTATAAGATCAGATACAGATCCCGTAAAACTAAGTTCCGGAATCCTCGTAAGAAAATATGATGTAATCCCAATAATTAAAAGGATTATTATTATCGATATAATTTTTTCTTTTTTATATAAACTGGTCGATTCCATAGTTGTTTCTTATTTTCCTTTTGCTTTCTGTCTTCTAGTCCTGTACTTCAAAAGGGTCTTGATTATAACATCATATTCTTCGCCAATAAAATAGCACATTTTTTTATTTTTGAAAGATTTGGTGGCCTCTATCTGTAGATAATTACCATTCTGGTAATCAGCAACTACTATCCTACATTTCTTTTTACCAGCATTATCAGGATTTACATATGTTCTACCGAATTCTTCAATTCTTTTTGCCCATAATTCAACATCAACATTTGTATTTTCCAATTCCCTGGTAAGATATTTAGCAACATCTTCAGCAACTTCAATAGCAGTCACACGAAATTTTCGCTTTCTATTTTTTTCACCAAAAAGCTTCATTCTTTTCTTGATATCTTTGTATTCCCAACTTTTTACCCAGATTTTTTTACCAAAATTAGGTTTATAAGATTTAAGCTTTTTAACATCCTGAAAATTAGCTTTCTTTCTCATCTTACGGTCCACAAAATACTGCGGATTGTCCTGAAGAGGTTCAAAATATTCTTTGAGTTCCTGAACTTTTTCAGTATCTGGTTCAAGTAAAGTATTAGGTAGAGATACATTAGCAGTTTCGCCAGCGTTTACTGAAACAGCTCCTTCAGTATAAGCACTCACCCCAAAAACAAAAAATGCAATAAAAATCAATAAACATATTTTTTTCATATTATTTCTCCTGTTATTTTCTTTCTTCGCGTGTTTTATATGCAAGTAATTTTTCAACAATAACGTTGTTGTCTTCACCAATAAAATAAATCATTTTTTTGGTAAAAGGTTTTGTAGCCTGAATCATAAGATAGTTGCCATTCTGATAATCAGCAACCTCGATTCGACATTTCTTCTTTCCTGCCTTTTCAGGGTTGACATAGGTTCGGCCAAATTCTTCGATCTTATTAGACCATGTATCAAAGTCAACATCAGTATTTGCCAATTCTTTTTTCAGGTATGGAGCAACATCTTCAGCAACTTCTATTGCTGTCAAATAAAATTTCTTCTTTATAATTTTTCTTCCAAACATTGGCATTTTCTTTTTTAGTTCCTTCAATGTCCAGCTTTTTACCCATATCTTTTTCCCAAAATTAGCTTTATAGGATTTAATTTTATTAACCTCAAAAGCTCTCAGCTTTTTTCTGAATCTTCTATCGCCATAATACTGAGAATTTTCCTGTAAAGGTTCAAAATACGCTTTCAATTTACTAACCATATCTGAATCCGGCACGAGCACTTTATGTTCAATAGTACAAACACCATTTTCACATTTTGTATCAGTCAGTGACTCTCCAGTATTCCAGACCTCTGCCTGTAGAGTTCCTGAAGAAAAAAAACAGAAGGCACTAAATAAAAACAATAATAATGTCCACTTCATTTCAAACTCCTCCTAAAAAAATTAATGGTTTTCGTCATCGACTGGTAACACAAATCTGAAACCAGTATCATCATATTCCCCGTCCGGTTCTCCCTGCCCACGGTTTACAGCTCTGATATCATAATAAGGGCTTCCAAGGCCACCACCACGTAAGACTTTGCTTGTTCCTCTTGACGGTCCAACTGGATCAGCTAATTGAGTATTGCCATAAGGGGCATACCAATCATTGCACCACTCAAAAACATTTCCATGCATATCGTAAAGTCCCCAGGGATTTGGAAGAAGCTGTTCAACATCATTTGTTTCAAATGTAAGACTCTGTCCGAAAACACCAAATGCTTTTAACTTCTTTTCAAATTCATCAACATCATCTGTTTTTAATTCCTTATATATACCGGTACTTCCAGATTTACAACTGTATTCCCACTCTGCTTCAGTGGGCAATCGAAATCCTTTACTTTTAGAAATACATTTCCCACTGGTTTCATCATAAGCTTTTGGAAAACCCATTTTAT
>DAOVTB010000144.1 GCA_030633305.1 Candidatus Muiribacteriota bacterium | reverse complement strand
TATTTCTGAAAAGTCAATTTTTATACCCCTGAAATAGTCCTGACACTTAGTGAAACAATACACTTTTGCCATTTGTTCTCATTTGACATAAAATGTGATGACAAAATTGAAATCGATTGTGAGTTGTTGTTATCGTTGGGCGGTGGTTTACTTGTCTCAAGGTACAACATAATTGGATCTTTGAATTACGCAATTCCATCAATGTTAACAATTTTTCAACATCTTTAATCAGTTTGGAAGAGTTTATCTTTAACTTTCTTATACTTCCAAAACTAGAGTACTTGATTCCCCTTTAAGCGTTGATGAAATCATTACTTTGAAAAACGCTGGTTTTTCGGGGTCCGCGATAAAGCAATTTTTAATTTTAGAAACTGGAATATCAAATTCAGGAAGAAACACCGCATATGTTAAACCAGTTAGAAATGATACTCGGGTCTATATTGGAACGAATCCCATTTCATACAATATGATAGATTTGACAGTAATGAATCAACAGAATAGATCCATTTCGATCTCATTAGACAGTAACTCAAGAACAATTTACTGTAGTTTTGGGAGCAATTATTCTTCAAATTCCATTTCTCCTAATGGATCAAAAACATTTCGACTTGTTCCTGGTACGTATTCAATAATAGCTCAAGGCTACAACAATAAAACATATTACATGGATTTGCAGCCGGGAAATGCAAGCATGCTTGTCACTCAGCGATATGATCATGAACCTTTTAATTTTCTGATCAACCAGAATGGTAAAAGCTACTATGTAGGGTCATATGATACAGCGCCTGCAATAAGAGATTATAATTATAATCGTTACAATAGGCATTCCAAGTATTCCTATAGAAAACACCGTAGAAATCGTTATTACTGTCGTCACTGTCGTACCTATTATACTGGGAGGCATAGGTGTCCTGGAAGTAATATAAGGTACTCACGATTTGGTGATCGTACATACTTTTCGATTGGAATATCAAATCGTTAACTGTTTGAGTATAATACCAGCTGTTATCATCAAGCTAAAAATCAAATTGAAAAATAATCACCTGGCCAACTCCAAAACCACCCATGTAAGCACCAAAATTCTTCATTTCATCTTCCTCATCACTATTGATAAGATAAATCAACCCTGCCAGAAAAATCGGTGCGATTGTGGATAAAGGTCTCCAATCCCAGGGTGATTTCCCTTCTTGCTTATCCTTTTTAATGATACTACCTTCCCATATATGCAGCAAAATCCCAGCAAACCCACCAATGGTAAATGCTTTAGAAGTATCACTCAGGGCTAACGTACAATATGGTGTACATAGTGTAAACATGAAAATGAAAGTTAAGATTCTACAGATGTTTATATTGAGCACTCGATGATATTTTGTCCTGTCTTTTTCCATTCCTTTCTCTCCTTTTAATTATTATACCATTCGTGTTTTATATTTTAATACTTTTTTTAGGAGAGATCATTTATCAAATTGGCTGGGAAAACAGGGATCCAATAATTGTTAAAGAAAATTTGATTCTTTATAATTCTCAAAGATGCAACAGAATATTGGATAAACTTATAAAATGGGATACTTCATTGAAATGGATCTCTATAGTGAATATGACCTCAATTGAAGTATGTAGATTAATGGACAGTGCTAAAATTCAGACCACACTGTACTACAGAAGTAAAAAACAGCAAACCCAAATAATTCGTAGACACTATTTAGTCATAAATGATAAAATCATTTCTTGAAAAGCCCTGTATGCTGATGTAGCTCAGATGCTTGAGCAGTTGATTCGTAATCCAGATTGAGCCATTTTTATCTACTTCCACTTTTAACAATACCAGCTATAACATTGAAACCTATCTCATTTCCCCATTTCATGTTAGGTTCTGCGTTTAAGAGCACTCTTTTCAAATAACTCAAGAAAAAATAATCAATATGTTATACTGGTTATCTAAAAGATTAAATAATAATGTTACAAAAAGGATGAATTTCATATGAAACAATATCTGATAATCCTGTTTTTACTTTTTATTATTGTTCCGCTTTGTGCTGGACCACTGGTACTTGTTGGCGGTGGATTAAAAGATGATAATTCAAATGTTTATAATTTGATAATCAAATCTGCTGGTAAAAATCCTGTTATTGGAATTATAACTGCAGCATCCAGGCCAGAAAGCATGGATTCAAATGCCGGAACTGATAATGCCAATAATTCCAAAGCAAATGGCGAGTATTACAGAAAGAATTTCAAAAAATATGGAGCACGGTCAATATGGCTTCCAATAGATATTGATAATATTTCCGAAAACTCAACTCCACAAACCCTTTCGATTATAAACAAATGCACTGGTTTTTTCTTTGGCGGCGGAAATCAATCCCGACTTCTGAAATGTTTCAGGCATAAAAATGGTCAAAACAGCAAAGCGCTTGAGGCAATACTAGAGAAACACAGGACAGACAATGCGGTAATTGCTGGAACCAGCGCCGGAACTGCAATTAGCGGAAAACGTGTCATGATAAGTGGTGGAGAAAGCTATAATGCTCTTGTTAAAGGTGCCTTTTTAGACGGACAGGAAGAAGAACGATATGATTTGACTTACAATTCTTCAGGCGGATTTGGTTTTTTTGATCCAGGTGTAATCGATACTCATTTCAGTGCACGCGGACGACAGGGACGAATTATTCGGCTTGCATGGGATACTCAACACAAATTTGCATTTGGTGTTGACGAGAACACTGCATTATATGTGAATCAGGGTAAAATGAAAGTCCTTGGGGAAAATGGAGTATTCATTTTTGATCTTTCCAAGGCAATCCCTTCTGATAAAAAGCCATGGTGCTTGTATAATGTAAATGTAAATTACCTGACTTCAGGCGACAGATTCATCATGTCAAGTGGGAAATTTATTCCAGGAAAAGGAAAAATTCCTATAACTGGTAACGAGCAATATGATTATTATAAGACCTATTCCAACAATATTTTCACCAGTGTAAATAATTATGATGAGCAGAATCACTGCAGACGTGACCCAAGAGAATTTGTCAAAGTAACCCGTGCCTTTCTAAATAGTCGTTACACTTATTCCGCTGTGGGATTGACCTATGAAAAGAAAAACAGGTTCGGCATCAGAATGCGGAAAGAGAATGGTACCAAAGCTTTCTTTAATAAATCAACAAGCAAGATTCGAGATATTTCTTATCACGATCTATTTATTGATATTATTCCTGTAAAATAGGATTATTATTCCCTAACTACATCTAACCCCTGCCCCGCGATTTTCCTCATGTGTTATTATATTTGTTGGTTTGATGTCAGGAAAAACAAATTTTTATACGTTGTAAAAGGAGAAGTAAATGAAGAAATTTATTTTTATTGGAATTTTTCTTATATTTATTTCTGGATGCAGTTGTGAAAAAGAGATCAAATCAAAGCCTGCGTTAAAAAGAAAAATGGTTAATATTTCAATTCTCAATGATATCTATAATATGGTCCACATAAAAGGCGGGACTTATCAAATGGGAGACAGAAAAGGAACAGGGAATGTAAATGAGAGACCTGTACATGATGTTTCCTTGAAAAATTTTTACCTGGGCGAAGACGAAGTGACCATTGATCTATATTTACAGTTTTGTAATGAAGTAGGTGATCATGTCCCGGAATTCAGGGATGAAAACGAAAAAAAAAGATGGGATCTTTACGAACGTAGACTTGTTCAATGCAAATCCATATGTGGAATAAGCTGGTATAATTCAGTATCATTCTGCAATTGGTTAAGTAAAAAACTGAAATTAGAACCTTGTTATAAGATCAATTTTACTCAGGTCACATGGAATCGTGAGGCTAATGGATTTAGATTACCAACAGAAGCCGAATGGGAGTACGCAGCAAGAGGAGGACACGAGGAATCAAAACAGTCTAAATTGGAGAATCCGAAATCTCCTCATGTTCTGGGATTGAAAAAACTACATACAGATCTCGGAGAATGGTGCTGGGATCTCTATGGGATGGATTATTACAATAAAAGTCCTTTGAATTCGCCTGCTGGTATTGAAGATCTTTTTGCTAATCGGGTAATACGCGGTACCAGCTGGGGATATCCAAATGCTTATCACTACCAGAAAGAGCAAAAGGGTCGCAGAGAAAGCAAAAGAAATTTCCATCAACCAAAAACCAGAAATGCCCGTATTGGGATAAGACTTGCAAGAAAAAGTGAATAATTTTAATTTGTTATATTCCCTATTATTGTTGATTGGTTCATGTAGGAAATGGACTTCTTTGCTTTTAAAATTTTGCAGAGTATTCTAAAATTAAACAGTCTGTTGAAGAACCCTTTAATTTTCCACTGTGATATAATTAAAACTGGAAAAGAAAATTACAGATTAAAAGATAGAGAACGTGAAGAAAATGTCTAAAAAAATGCTATTAAAAAATTGTACAATTTATCCAATGGACAGTCTTCCAGTCAAAGATGGAATAATCATAATCAATGGTTCAATGATTGAATATGTTGGACCATCAATAACAACTGATCCTCATATTAAAAGCTATGATTTAATGGGAAAATCAGTGTTTCCAGGATTCTGCGATTCACATACACACCTGGTCATGGCGGCTGAACAGAAAGATGTTATTAATCTTATTGAATGTTACAGTTTCCAGGAATTGAAATCTAAAATTCAAAAAAAAATTAGATCAAATCCTGAACAATCCTGGATAACAGGATACGGTTGGGAATTGGGGAAAATAAAAGTACCAGGCGAAGATTATTTAAAAGCGTTTGAAACTATCGCACCAGATCACAACATATTTCTTATCAGTAAGGACTATCATTCTGCCTGGGTAAACACGAATGCTTACAATAAGATTATAAAGAAGCTGAATTCTGTTGTTCAATATAAAGACGGTGAGCCGACAGGCCTGATTTTTGAAGACATCATTGAATTGAAAAAGACAATTATTCCTCCCCTGTCTAAAAAGATTTTATTTAAAAATCTGAAAAGTACCATCAATGATTTCCATAAGTGCGGAATTACCTCCATCCATAATAACGAAAATATGGAATATTTTAGTCTTCTTAAAAGCTATTTTCAACGCGCAGAGCAGAAATTAAACATTTTATGGAATGCAGATATTAAAAAACCTGATGATATAACAGAATTGAATGATTTTTTTAAATTCAGAAACAAATGGATTCAACCAGGCGGAATCAAATTGTTCATGGATGGTGCTCTTGGCTCGTTAACAGGTTTTATGTCAAATCCATATCTTGGTACCCAGTCACATGGAATATTAAATATTGATAAAAACCAACTTGAAAAATGGTTTAAAGCATCAGTTGATTATAAAATATCTGAAATCGTTTTCCATTCAATTGGAGACGCTGCAACTGAATTAGTTCTAAAAACTGCCCGGAACTATAAAGATATATCAGTACGGCTTGAACATGTACAATTTCTTTCCGAGAAAATCATCAATGATTACGATTTAAGCAATGTTACATTTTCCTGTCAACCTTCCCATATGTGGGGTGACAGAATAATTTCAGAAAATAACCTAGATCGTATTGATAGAGAACATGGTTATATGTTTAATTCAATGATTGAAAAAAGTGGGCTAATTGTTTTTGGTTCAGATTATCCAATTGAAATAATCAATCCATGGAAAGGTATTCAGGCTGCCGTTACTAGAATGAAAACAAAGTCAGATTCTGCCTGGAATAATTCAGAAGCAATTTCACTCAACCAAGCAATAAAAGCGCATACTTTGTATCCTGCAAGTCTTTATGACAATCCATTTAATACAGGTACTATTGCTGTTGGAAAAACTGCAGATCTTACAGTTTTAAACCATGATCCGTTCGATTTTTATCTTAAAAAACCTTATGAATTGTGGGAAACAATAAAATCGGTGTTAACAATTTCACATGGAAAGATAGTCTATAAAGACTAAAATATCATATCGCATCCTTTTTTTATTACCAACCCTTCAACCGGGACTATTGGGCAACCATCAATATCAATTTCAATGTTTGGATCAAATCTGAAATTAGACTTCATATGTTTATAATACGCAATGTCATATGGCATGAGTTTCAAAAGTACATTGCCATCCTTAGTACCTCGAGTTTCACTAGTCAGTCCAAAATCAACTTCTCCAAGTGGTGTTCTTATAATATATCTAGGTAATTCACGACCACTTCCAAATTCTCGAACATAACTGGCAATATCAACTATCTCAGGAAGATTAAAAGGTTTTTTTGAAAGCCATTTCCTCTGAATAGGTAATCCTGCCAGATAAACATGATTGAACTCAATACCAATTTCCCTGCATTTAAAGGCAATTGCATGGATCTGTTCAGGAGTATCATTAATCCCGGTTAAAAGTGGAGTATTGTTATAAACAGTAATACCTGTATCACGCAAAAGAGTTACAAGATTTTTATGCTTTTTACCTAGTTCACTTGCATGATGAATCTGGATCTCGATTTCCAACCTTTTTGGATTTACGACTGAAAGGTGGTTTAAAAATGAAAGTTTACTGATAACCTGTTTTGAAAAAGCCTCTGGCGAATATAGAAATTTTATACTGCGTAAACGGATAGCATTTACATGTTTTATGTCGGCAAGATGCTTGATAATTTCATTGACATCGTATAATGATGAGATAATATCTTCTTTGCATGCTATTACAACATCAGTTATCTCTTCATTGGCACGGATATAATCAATATTGTATCCCAAATCACTGCCACATGGACATTCTACTTCAATCCGTGTAATATGTATTCTTGAAA
Organism: Candidatus Muiribacteriota bacterium; assembly: GCA_030633305.1. GTDB lineage: Bacteria > Muiribacteriota > DAOVTB01 > DAOVTB01 > DAOVTB01 > DAOVTB01. Next base: position 5,349 of record DAOVTB010000144.1, on the reverse strand, counting down.
GAGTTTGGCTTCCGGTAAATACAATATTCTGATTATGAACTTGAGTATCGAGTGCAAGTGACTTTGCTTTCAATAGTTTTTCTTTGATCTTTTTTAATCCTGTTTCAATTTTTTTAGCAAAGTATTTTTCATTGAATATTTTCTTCCTGTGACCTTTCAATAACTTCTCATCGCCGATTGATGCCATAAATTTTAGATCAAGAGTTCCCTCAGAGTTTTTCCTTACAATATCTGAGAGCTGAAGTTCTGGTACAAAGGATTTAAAATACTCAGGTGTATATGGTGTTCTGATCCATATAAAGCGATCATCATTCTTATCCATATCCACTGCCCAACCACTTGTGTGCCAGTCTATTTTGCCCATCGAAGTTGCTGTACAGATATGCGGAAATGCTCTATCCGAAACATAAGCACGAAGATATTTAACAGTCTCATGCCCGTCGGATATGCTCGTCCTGTATACAGAATTACCCTTGATTGGACTGCAAGGCATGAATATATAGTGTATTTCCGCACCAGCTCCGCGCAATTTACTGAAAAGTTTAACAAGTTCTGGTCCACCATTGTTGCAGTTATTCAAAAGAGGTGTTTGAATATAAATTGGAATCCCTGCTTTGACAAAGTCAGATATGATATCAAGAGTATAAAGGGAGACTTCATCTGGATGTACAAAATGAGTAGCAATTTCTATTTTTTGACCGTTTTGATTCGCCTGGATAGCCATTTTTTTTAGATATTTAAACCAGTAATAATCGTTTTCATAAAAAAGATTTGGAAAATACGAAATACTACGTGTTGCAATCCTCAATGTCTGGATGTGCTTTATTTCTAAAAGACTTTCGATGGCCGCACAAAGTGTTGCTTTATTCATAAACGGATCACCACCGGTCAATACTATTTCCTTTACGTCCTTATTGTTACGGATTACAGATAGAGCTTCCATCACATCAGTTGTTCTAGGAGATTTCTGATTTCTGCAGTCTTTATGCTTTCTGAAACAAAATCGACAATATACAGGACATTGCATATTCAGAATATATATAATCCTGTTAACATACATCTGTTCAATAATCCCTTTATGAAATTGCCCGACCCATGTATTTTCCAACCCCTCAGTATTCAATTCAAGTTTAAAAGGCATATACTGAAATGCGATTGGCCAGGACAATCTCATTTGTCTGATTGTATGCCATGAAAAACGAACAGGATAAATGCCAATTATCTTTTCCAAATCTTCTTTTTCTTCAGGTTCAAACTTGATATTTGCAATTTCTTCAAGCTGTTTTACTGAATGTATGTCTACAATTCCATTTCCGGGGATCAATTTTTCCAATATAAATATCAACAGATGATAAGGAACTCCGATATCGTTTATCTGGACTGGTAATGCACTCCTGTAGTTTGAAATCTCCAGTTTTTGTAAAATTTCAGAAAAAAATCTTCCAGGATCATTCTTATGATTTGCTGCCTCAATAATTCTTTCCAACTTTTTTGAACCGTTTCCCGGACCAGCAATTAATCTGAATTCTTTAGTCACAACAGGCTCTTCACAAAAATTATCAAGAAAGTATATTGAACAGTTAACCAGTTCTTCAAGGCTAACTTTGATTATTTTTCCCGAAAAGCTGAACTCAAAATCGAATACAACATCTTCAAATTCCATAAACATATCACTCCCTATACCATTACCCTAATCTTTATAATAACATACCACAATCCTGTCGCCAACAGGTTGATCAATCACCATTTTTTTGATAAAAACCATATGAATCTCAGTTTCAATGCACTTAGACAAAAGGAACTAGATCTTTAATTTTACCTAAAATCATTGCCACATGATATCTGGTCATTGTTTTACTGCCGGATAAGCCTAATGACGGACATTCAAATCCCTTACAGGTTTTTTTTTCTCGTTTGACACTTTCAGATTTCTTATTTGTGACTGCTCTCTTTTTCAATCTCACATCCGGAGTCTTAATAATATTCTTGTTTTTAATATAGGGATTTGTTGAATCATCAATCCACATCAGTAGAAATATTACAAAAATGATCCCTAGAGCAATGAAAATCTCAGGGTGGCTGAATATCCACCAACTACTAACTCCATTTCGGTAAACAAGCTCTCGTTTTCCTGTTTCTTTGTTCCAATGGGAAGTCAACTTGGAATCAAGCTTGCCATCAAGACACTCCACATCAAGACTTGCCGCAAACATCGCAGCAATTGAATTTGCTTTAACAATTGAACTTTTCCCATATGGAAGAGACATTATTTTTCCATGTGATAAATGTAATTTTACCAAATATGATGTATTGGATTTCTTTGTACGATAATCTGTTCCCCAGTAACAGTCAACACCAAAAGCATTAAATTGATCAAAAGTAGAATAAATCGTTTCAAAAGATTTTCCAAACAATGTTCTTTGAAATATCAACGCCTTTTTATTAAAATCCAGAATCCATTGACAATAGTGTTTTTTCAATATCAGATAAAGAAACATAATCCCGAATACCGTAACAATACCACTTACAATCATCATAATAAGATTACGATCTTCAGTGAAACCCCATAAAAAGACTCCCATAAAAGGCAGCCATATGGCAAAAAGAATCCAAGGCAGTACCTCTAGAAACGTGTCAGCTTTCCATGTTAGTTGATTCTGACTATTCCATTTCAGGTCATTATCTTTATCTAATTCTTTTAAGCGTGTTACTGGATCAGAATTATTTTTCACATTATTCTTCAATATGGAACAATTTTTTTAAACTTGCAAAAAAGCCCTTGTTAATTTTTCCTTTCATCGAAGAATTTCTTTCAAAGAAGATCTCAAGTGCTTGCAGTTCTCCCTTATCAAGCCATATTCCGGAGCAATCTAAACAACAATCAATCAGAATCTGGGAACAGTAACCATATTCTTTCCTGTTCATCTCCATTTTGCACTTAGGACATGTTCTTATCGGTTTGCCTTTTTCACGTGCAAGTCTCATTGCATTTACAACATCATTTGGTATTTTTTTTAATTCTTCTGTGTAATCTCTATGGAAACATTCCTGTATCTGCTCAAGTTCACCTTTATCAAGCCATACACTATAGCATTCAGGGCATTCATCAATTTCAATTCCAGCTTCATAATCTTTTTTTAGCATCTCCTGCTGGTCATTTATACATTTCAAGATGTACCTCCTTCAAAGTTTTCCCAATATTTTGGTTTTAATTGTCATTTTAAATTTATGATTTTTTTTGCATGGAACATTACTTGGAACTCATGTAAACAGTTAATATGTTTTTACTATTCTCTCTCTTATATTTTATACATTCTGCAAGATTGACTGCTATATGAATTCCATAGCCACCATGTCTTAATTGATCTCTCGAATCACCTTCATATTTTAATGGATCAAAAGCTGATCCCCAATCAGTAAAAATTATACTTACCCTGTTAGAATCGGATTTTTTTTTATTGCATGAAATCTGTAAGGGCCTTTTATATAAACATCCTTTAATCAAATATTCATCAGTAGGTTTTTCTATATACGCATTTTTAATAACATTTGTTATTATTTCATCACATATTACATGGGTTGTATTTACAGTTTCATTATCAAATCTCAAAGATTCAAGCTCTTTGACAATATATAATATAATTTTTTTTAATTCTGATAACTCCGCTGTAAATATTCTGCTCATAATATATGTTATACAATTTTAATCAATTTATCTACTCCACTCATTTTCAAAACCTTAGCAACAAGTCCCTGTGCTCCCCTAATTTCAACTTTCATATCATCTTTGATCCGAGTCTCTGCATAGAAAATCACCCGCAAACCTGAACTTGCCATGAAAGAGGCTTTTGATAGATCAAAGACTATGAAATTAATTTCTTTACAATCATATGACTGGAGATCCGTCATCACTTTATTAGCGGAATCTGTATCGAATCCACCTTCTATACTGATTTCTAACGTATTATCACCTTTTTCTTCAAAACTATAGTTAAACATAATTATACCCCTTTTAATATTTTATTAATTATATCAGCTGTATTCCCAGCATTATTTTTGTTTAGCATGGCTATATGATCTCCAGTAGTCTCAAAAGCTAAAACATCGCCCTCACATAAATTACCCCATAATTTTAATGCATGAGAACGCTTTTCATTATCATACAGGTCTGAAACATAAATAAAATGTATGTTACCTCCTTTATAATAGCCTTTTCCTTTGTTTTTAATTACAAAATTTCTATAAAAATCAGTTATAACCTTTCTCTGGGCATCCAAAACATCATAAAATCCTTTAGCCATAATATATTGATAATCAGCTTGAGAATCATCACCGAAAAGATGATTTTTCATTATATTTACTGCACCTGAATATTTCGGATTAACTGTAAAATCAGAATATTGTAATTTTCCAAAAAGAGCTTCAAAAACTTTGGGCATCAGCACTTCCAAATCGAGATTATTCATAAAGTCCAGATCGCCGGGATCCGGCATTGTATCCATTACTATAATTTTTGTTTTATAGCCTTCACTATTTAATCTGACAGCGACTTCAAATGCAACGATTCCTCCGGAAGAATGCCCGGCAATATTAATGACTTCATTTTTATCTTTGATATCTCTTTTAATGCTATTTAAATGTGTGTTAAGAACATCTTCAAAAACAGTCAAAGGCCTATCTTTACCTGAAATGCCTTTCGCATCAAAAGCTTTCACAAAATATTCACTAGTAATTTTTCTGGAAATTTCAGTAAAACAGAGGCTTGACCCCAGCAACCCTGGAATACAGTATAGAATCTTTCTGCCGGTTTGATCTCCACTGCTGAGATCGAGCAAGAGTTCATCCTCGTCTGTTACTTTAACATTCGACATTTCTGCAATCTTAGAAATAGTCCTCTGTGCCATAAGAGCTTTTATTGAAATGTTCATACCAAGACTATCTGCTAATTTACCAGCAAGCCTTATTAACAATATTGAATTGCCTCCAATAGTAAAGAAATCATCTTGAATACCGATATTTTCATATCCCAGAATTTCCTGCCAGATTGAACATATTTTTGCCTCAAGTTCATTGCGGGGTGCCATATAGTTATCTTCATCACCTTTAAATTCCGGGTCAGGCAGTCTTTTCTTGTCGATCTTTCCGTTAGCGCTAAGCGGAATCTTATCCATATGAACAAAGGCTGACGGTATCATATATTCAGGGAGAAGCGCTGATAGATACCCTGCAAGAACTTTACTGTCTGGAATAGTCTCTGATTCAAAATATGCGCAGAGATATTTTACAGGCATTGACGACCCTTCGATATGTCTCTCTATTACTTTGGCAGCACACTGTGTAATACCGCTG
>DAOVTB010000284.1 GCA_030633305.1 Candidatus Muiribacteriota bacterium | reverse complement strand
GTGCACAAAAGTTCCATGTGACCCCATCTATATTGGTATTTAGTATTATTTCACACATTTCTTTGTTTTTTTACTTCATGTCCTTCATGCTCTTCATGGTGAAATCTTCTTTTATCTTTAACAGATTCGCGGAAGCAATTCACCAATAGGCGGCATAACAATCCGCTCAGTACCATAACCTGTCAACAGAGAAACAAAACCAGCATTTTCTTCAGTCACGGTACCTATAATTGCAGAATCAGTTCCAAGCGGATGTTTTTTCATAACAGAAAGAACATTTTCCGCATCAGATTCAGAGGCAATGACAATTACTTTTCCTTCATTAGCGATCTGAATTGCTTCAAAGCCTAAAATATCGCATACTCCTTCAACCTCAGGAGAAATTGGAAGATCAGTTTCATTGATTTTTATACCAAATCTTTTATCTGTTACAAGTTCATTAAGTGTTTGTGCCAATCCACCACGAGTTGGATCACGCATGAATTTAATATCAAGATCTTTTAATTCCTGAAGAAGTGGTGAAAGTGGAGCGACATCACTTTTAATATCCACATCAATTCCGAATTCATTTCTTGCAATCAGAACAGAGATGCCATGCAAACCAAGGTTTCCGTTTATAATTATGCGATCGCCTGGGACAATCTTTTTCTGGGAAAGCTGATTTTTAAAATTGAGTTTACCGATTCCTGAAGTATTAATAAAAATGCCATCGCATTTTCCTTTTTCAACTACTTTTGTATCACCAGTTACAATTCTGACACCACATTCCTCTGCGGATTCTTTAAGGGATTTAAGTATTTTTTTTAAAGTTTCAATACTGAAGCCCTCTTCAATGATAAATGCACAGGAAAGATAAAGAGGTTTTGCCCCCATGACTGAAAGATCATTTACAGTTCCAGCAATTGCAAGTCTTCCTATGTCTCCGCCTGGAAAAAAAAGAGGAGTGACAACGAATGTATCTGTTGTAAATACAATGTCGTCAAGTACAGCAGAATCGTCCATCTGCAAAAGAATATCATCATTTAAATAAGTCTGGAAGACGTTTTCGATTAACTCGGAAGTCTTACGACCGCCTCCACCATGAGAAAGTAAAATTTTATCCATACCAATACCACGCACTACAGCTTCCTTCCTGGGATACCATACATGGTCCCACCGGGTTATCCGGATGACATATTTTCCTGAACATCTGGCATTCAGGAGGATCGATAAGTCCTTTTAAGACTTCACCGCATCTACAACCAGTATTATCATATACATTATCTATTTTAATATCAAATTTATGTCTTGCATCCCATGCTTTATACTCATCTCTCAGAGAAAGTCCGCTTCCAGGGATTACTCCAATTCCTCGCCATTCTACTTCATCAGCTCTAAAAATTTCGTCAATAATTTTTCTTGCTACTGGATTACCATCTTCTCTTACAGCTCTTTGATAATTATTCACAACTGTGTAATCTTCTTTTTTTATCAATGAAAGCAGAAGAAGTATGGAACTGACTAGATCAAGTGGATCAAATCCAGCAATAACAGATGAAACCTTAAGCTTTTCCATGAAGCTGTAGCCCGTTCTTCCAAGAACTGTACTTACGTGTCCCGGAAGTAAGAAACCATCTATCATTGATTGATCATCAATAAGGGCTGACAATGCTGGCGGTACAATCTTATTGGATGTAAGAACAGAGAAATTTGTTATATTTTTTTCTTTAGCTTTTTTCACTGTTACAGCAATGCCAGGAATTGTTGTCTCAAAACCAACTGAAAGAAAAACGACTTCCTTATCTGTATTTTCCGCAATTTTCAGTGCATCCATCGGAGAATACACTATTTTAATATCGTTTCCAGCAGCACGTTCTCTGTCCAGGGAACATCTGGTGCTATCTTCAGGATTTGTTTTAGATCCTGGAACTTTTATCATGTCCCCAAAAGTTGTTATTTTACATCCTGATCTTGCTAGAAATACTGCCTCATCTATATAGGAATCCGGTGTAACGCATACTGGACAGCCAGGACCCGATACAAGTTTAACACATTCGGGAAGTAATTTATGGATACCAAATCTGTGTATTGCCACAGTGTGTGTGCCACAAACTTCCATAATCCTGATCTGTTTTTCTGAAGAAAAATTCTTCAGTTGATCGATCAAAACTGGATCTATTTTTTTATAGTTCATATTAGATTAACTCAGCTTCCTTGAGCAGATCTATTGTACTTTTGGCTTCATCCTCTTCAAGTTTTTCAATAGCAAAACCTGCATGAACAATAACCCAATCACCAATTGTAGCGTTTTCAATTACTGAGGTATTTATATGAGTTTTTACCCCATTTATTTCTACTAATCCAACATCACCATCTAACTCAAGAATCTTCATTGGTATTCCAAGACACATATTAATCTCCTTTTTTAATCGCTTGAGCTGCTAGAATAGCCTGGCCAAGCGATATACCACTGTCATTTGCTGGTATCCTTTTATGGATGAGGATTTCAAATCCCTTTTCTTCAAGAAGTTTTACTGTCAAGTCAAGTAAAAGCAGGTTTTGAAACACACCACCGGATAATCCAACTGTATTTATATTAAATTTATTTCTTCCTATTTCAGCCATTTCAGTGATTGCTGCAGCAATAGTAAAATGAAATCCAAAAGCTTTGTTTTCAATACTCTGGCTATCATTGATTATATCATAAACTGTTGGGAGCAGATTGAGAATCTGCATATTTTTTTCCTCATAGATGTTATATCTGTAACAAAAATTATTCGAATTGCTACGTTCTGCATAGGATTGCAGGAGTGATGGAAGCTCACCATCATATGTGTTTTTGTCTCCAATACCTGTTAAAACTGAAATAGCATCAAAAAATCTTCCACAGCTTGATGTTTCAATTCCGCCAACACTATGTTTGATAGCCTTCAATTGCATTTTTCCAGTATTTCCAAATCTTTCTAAAAAATTCATGATATAACTTTCTTCAATTTCCAATTCATTCAATAAGGATAATGCGTATCTCCATGGCTCTTTTACTGATTTATCTCCGGCGGGCAAGAAACTGTATTTTAAATGAGCGTATCTTTTAAACTCATCCAGATCTCCAGCGAAAAATTCACCGCCCCATATTTTGCCATCATCTCCATATCCAGTCCCATCCATCGTGATTCCAATAATTTTGCCATAGAAGTTGTTATCTGCCATAAGAGAAGCTAAATGTGCTTTGTGATGTTGTACTTCAATAACATTTGCATCAGGATATTCTGAAGTGATTATTCTGTTTGGATATCCCGGATGTGTATCGACTGCGATTGTATCCGGAGTTATTGAAAAGATCTTCTGAAAATGTCTGATTACATCCATTTCTGTGGTTATGGTCTTTACTGAGTTTGTTGTTCCGATGTATTGTGACATTAAAGCACGTCCTCTATAAAGAAAACTAAAGGTAGTTTTCATAAAGGCACCAATTCCAAGTATAGTATTCTCATTTTTAATTGGAACTTTAATCGGGAATGGTACATAACCTCTGCTTCTTCTGAACATGTAAAGATTGTTTTTGAAAACTGCCGCAACGGAATCATCAGTAAACATGTGGATATCGCGATTATTGGTTAGAATAAAATCTGAAAGTTTAAAAAGCTTATCGTAGTCATCTTCATATATTATAGGTTCATCAGATGTGTTTGCACTAGTCATCACAAGTGGTGAATCCATTTCTCGGATCAATAACACATGAAGAGGAGTATAGGGAACCATGAAGCCGATTCTGTTATGTCCTTTTGCAATCAAATTCTGTAATTTAGAACTTTTTTTTCTGAGCAGAAGGATTGGAGCACTTGGCTCCAGGAGTAAATTTTCTTCATATTCATCAACATAACAGTATTTTTTGATCATATCCAGAGTTCCCATCAAAGCAAATGGTTTGTTTCCTCTGTTTTTATTGCTTCTGATTTTATCAAGAGCGCCACTATCTAGTGCAGAACAAGCCAGATGATAACCGCCAAGTCCTTTTATAGCAACTACATGACCATTACGCAATTTGTCTATTGCAGAATTGAGAGGATCATCATGAGTTTTACCATCAGAATCCAGGAACTCAAGTTCAGGGCCACAGGTTTTACAAGCAACTGGTTGAGCGTGGTACCGCCTGTTTAATGGGTCAATATATTCCTGATTACAATAATTGCATAACTCAAATGATTTCATCGTTGTAAATGGCCTGTCATAAGGAATATTTTCAATAATTGTATATCTGGGTCCGCAATCAGTGCAATTGATAAATGGGTAAAGATATCTGATATCATCACTTTCAAAAAGTTCTTTTTCGCAGTTCTTACATAATGCTATATCCGGAGGTATTAGAATATCACCTGGCGCATCATTTTTATCACTTTTTAGAATTTGAAAGCTGGTGCAATTGTTGCATTTTAATTCAGTTTTACTAATTTCTTCAATAACAGCAATTGGTGGTGGGTTTTCCTTAACATAAGAGATAAAATTATCGCAATTTTCTCCTTCTATTTCTACCACCACACCGGCGGAAGTGTTCTTAACAAATCCATATAACTGAAATCGAATTGCT
>DAOVTB010000233.1 GCA_030633305.1 Candidatus Muiribacteriota bacterium | reverse complement strand
TGAGCGAACAAATCCTTTTTCCTCTGCGACCTCAGCGCTCTCTGCGCGAGATCTTCTTTTCTTTGTGCCTTAATGCCTTTGAGCGAACAAATCCTTTTTTCTCTGCGACCTCAGCGCTCACTGCGCGAGATCTTCCTTTTTTTGTGTTTAGTGACTTTGTGTGATGCTCTCTTAATTATTTTCGAGCATCGAAAAAAGAAATAATCTCATCAATAGACATAGATTGTTGTTCCTGAGTTTGGGTATTTTTGAAATTAAATTTTCCAGTTTCAAACTCATCATCACCGGCAAAAATAATAAAAGGAACATTTTTAGAAATAGCTATCTGAATCTGTTTTTTTGGAGCCCTCGCCAACAAATCGAAATCAAGTGCAACACCATTTTTTCTTAATTTATGTGCAAGTTCAAAAATCTTTTTCAAATCTTTGGAATAAGATACTATAAAAGCATCAAGGAAAGAACTCTTGAATTTATTCCTCAGATTTTCATCCTTTTCCACAAGATCAATCAATCTCTCGATGCCAAAGGAAATACCAGCTGCTGGTGTAGGTGTTCCACCGTAGATCTCGATTAGACCATCGTATCTTCCACCACTTGCAATACTGCCAAGACCAGGGCCACTTTCAATTTTCACTTCATAAATCGGACCTGTATAATAATCAAGACCACGAACCATACTGAAATCAACTGAAATACGCTTATCATCACCTTCAAGAAGTATCCATGTCTCAAGAATATCCCTAAGTTCTTTGATCCCTTCTATTCCTTCTTCTGACTTTAACTTTTTTTCAATCTCTGACAGCATTTCCAAATTATCGGTTTCTTCTATATTGATCAGGTAATATAATTTTTCAAAATCATCTTCTGTCAATCCGCATTTTAAAAACTCTCTTTTTACACCTTCTTTTCCAATCTTATGAATCTTATCCATCGCTCTGAAAACTTCAGCTTTTTTCTCAGGTAAAATTCCAGATTCCAGAACAAACGCATTTAAAAGTTTTCTATTATTTAAATATATCTTCCAATCACAAAATCCAATTTTATCAAGTGATTCTCTGACCATCTGAAGCAGTTCAACCTCTGCAGCAATAGAAGAACATCCAAAAATATCTGCATCAGCCTGAAAAAACTCTCTGTATCGACCCAACTGTGGTTTTTCATATCTCCAGACTTTTCCAATAGAATAAGCTTTGACAGGTTTTTTAATCATAGGATTACTGGCAATCATTCTTGATATTGACGCTGTAAGTTCAAAACGCAAGGCTAATTCTCTTCCTGCCTTATCCTTGAAATAATAGATTTCTTTTTCAATATCTGGACCGCTTTTTACAGTTAAAGTATCGAAATATTCAAAAGCCGGACCATCCCAATTATTGAATCCATATTTATTATATACTTTTTCGATTTCTTTTATAATTCTGTTTTTTATTACCATGCTTCCTGGAAGGAAATCACGGGTCCCTTTTGGGGCTATCATCTTTTTTCCCATTTTTTATACTCCTTCATGGTCCAATTTCTTTTCTTATTTTTTTTAACTTAACCTTCCATTTCTTCGTGGTGAAATCTTTTCTTTTAATAATTTGAAACGTTATATTTTGGATTATCCAAAGGACCAGAAAGTTTTATCATAATCCCCATTTCCTTTTTTCCAACAAAAGAATAAAATGGATTATCAAAAATACCTGAAGGCAACTTAAAAGTAATCTCCATATCGATTTTATTATGCTTCATATCTGAAAAACCGCTGATGTTGATATTGGTAAGATCGGTTTCTATAATAATAGGAGGATCAATCTTTACGATTCCTCCTTCAGAGACCAGATCCTTTACAATAATCTTATTGACCTTTACCTCTTTTATAAAAGTTGTAATAACTGCAAATTCAGGAGGTAAGGATGATAAATCCGGACTAATAATAAAATCTTTTGAAGAAGAAATCCCATTTACTGTCAAAGTCCTCTGTTCAGGATCAGCTTTGAAAATAAAGTCACCATCTAAATGCCCTATGGCTTTGACCTTATCACTATTTTTAAATTCACAATTTTTCAATACATTTTTCAATTTTACTTTTCTGAAATTTAATGTGCCGGTAACACCAGATACATTTCCTTTAAAATCGAGTTTAAAACTGGCATCATCATAGATATTTCCTTCAATCGAAGAAATCATGGTTACGTCACGTGGATCTATTGCAAATAAACAATTGATTGATCTTAATGGTAATACAGCTTTAAGCTTTTCAGGAATATTCGCTGAACATCTGAGTTTATCAACTTTGCAACTAATCTTAAATGGTTTTCTTTTCGAGACATTCATTAACATTGGAATATCCCAGGAAACTTTACAGTTATCAATAGTCAGACTTTTAAGTTCATCCTTTAGTCCAATGCTTCCAACGTTCAATGAAAAAGGAGACAAAGATAATTTTTCAATCTTCAAAGGAATACCTTTGAGTTCTGACTTTAATTTTAGATTAAAATCCTCGGATACTAAATAATGATTATTAATATAATAGAATGTAGAAAAAATAATTATTCCAACAAGTGCTATGACAACGATCGACAGGATCGTAATCACTTTTAACAGCCTTTTTAGAAATATCATTTTTCAGAAAGCTCAGTCCCATCGTATGGACAAATCTTCCATTTTGAATCCATTATTTTGCCACAACTCGGACATATGATATCGGGTTGTTCCTGCTCATTCCAATTTTTAAGACCAAAACACCAGTCACCATAATCAATGAATTTTCCATCTTTATCTCTATAAGTCAATTCGCCAAGAATTGTTATGTGTGGAGTTTTTCCAGCCTTGTTCCATTTCTTATCAAAATAAGCTTTTAAATAGATTGAAATCTCAGTAATATCAAGTAGGTACATTTTCTTACCACTTAGCTTCAATACGTAGTAAGCAAGACTTTTCCACTGTGTAAGATTTTTTAGATTTTTAGAATTTCTGAATATTGAACTGTATTTATCAAGGATTGCAGAAGATATTTTCCAGTTTTTACGCCTGACCTTCTTTAATACCTTATCAACAAAATTATCGACATTAGGCTTTGTCTTCCAACGTGTCACTTCTTCTTTCTTCTCATAAAGATTTTCTTTAACAGACTTTTCAGCATTTTTTATTCTTGCATTAAGTGCTTTAACCTTGGAACCATATACTTCCCAGTCTTTCAAACCCCATATTTTATTACGTGTCTTCCCAGCCTGTTTTATGAAATACTTTCTATTATTTTCACGGCGCTGGAAATCTTTTTTTGAGAGTCCATCAAGAATATAACTGTTAAATTCACGGCTGGTTCTATCAACAACTTCTTCAAAATCAACCCATCTTCCAAGTTTTCTGAAAGTATAAATAAAAAGATAAAGTTTCGCAGTTGGAGAAATGCGTTTTTTCCCGGAAGAAGTATATTTTATCCATGACTTTAAAAATACATTCTCTTCAATAATCTCATAATCCGGGAGAAGATATGGTATCTTCTTCATAACTGCTGTCAAAACTTTTTCAAGTTCTTTTTCATCACTTGCAATTTTATTTGTCTGATAGTATTTCAGATTATTTTTAATTTCAGTTTTATAAAAAAATGTTTTCTTAATAAAGTTATTATATTCTTTAAGAGAAATTGGTGATTTTAACTCAGTAATGATTGAATTTAAAAAAAGAATGCAACTACGTACAAAGACTTCAGGAATATAAGTCCAGATCCATGTAGGCGAAATGCCATGATGAAATTTGTTTTTGTTATCCATTTTCTTTTTTAAGTCAAATATCACAGGTAATTTGAAAAGCTTGTTAAACAACTCGCCTGATAATGTTAATGGAGAATCTTCAAGGAATTTTGAAATAACCTTATCTTTCTTGACAGCTTCCTCAATCTCGCTGTCATTAGAAATAAAATCCAGTTCAGCAAACATTTTAAAAAATCTTTCGTAAACTTTATTAATCTCTTTTCTATGTTTTCCAATCTTCAATAATGAATATGCCTTGTCTGGTAATGCATATGTCGTTGAACGATTTACACCGGTTAGTTTGACAATATCAGTATGTTTATATCTTTTACCGTCCATATATCCAAAATAGTATCTTAATGCATTCTTCTGACTTTCCAGCGAAAAACTTCTTAAAATATCAATTTCAAGTATGTCTCTTAATGATTTCGTTACAGCCATCTTCACACCTCATTATAAATTTTATAATTAAATCTGTTACCAGATTAAAACTTTATATTTTTATCGTTAAAATACATTTCACTTGCAAGTAGTATTTTTGACATTGTATGATCAAATTTCCGATTCTCTACCATGCCGTAAATCTTATCACTTGCAATCTGTTCACGACCTTCATAAAAATCAGCCAGAACACTTTGTAATTCTTTATCCTTTATCATTTCACCAGACGAATCATCATTATCCGGTTTTAGATCTTTCATCTTATCAAAAAGAAACAATTCGCTTGCAAGTAATACCCGTGCAAATACTTCAGGTTTGTTAAATACTGTGTATTGCTCGAAATAATCACATGCATCCTTATATTCTTTTTTTAACATACATATCAACCCTCTTAAATAATTACAATGAGGATTTTTGGGATCATATTTCAAACAGTGATCAACTGCAGCTTCAGAGTCTTTTAGTTTATCCATTTTAAGACATATAAAAGCTTTATATAGATAAGCTACTGGATTTTTTGGAGAAAGCTCAATTGCTTCATCAATCCTTTCGAGTGCTTTATCATAATTACTTACTGACAGATAGTTAATTGCCAGATTTAATACAGTATAATGCTCTTTTTTATTCAGATCATAGGACTTTTCCAGATGCGGTAAAGCCTCATCATATCTCCCATTTTCAAGATGTTTCATACCATTTGAAAACTCACGGGAAGCAATCCAATTCTGTTTAATATTAAATCCGAACATATAGAACCTCTTTGTCACTTTTGACAAGGTATAATATCATTAATATTAATAAGAGGTCAAGATATTGACATAGAAAGAAAAAAAGAATATAAAAAAAGAAGATTTCACACAAAGACACTAAGGCACAAAGATAAAAATAAAAAAGAATTTTACCACCGAGGGCACAGAGATAAATAGTAATACGATAAATTCTAGAATAAGAACTGGAACAATTTATTAAGTAATCCTGGTCTTTGAATATCACCAACAATACCACGTCCATTATACTTTACATTGGCATCAGCAAGATAAGCAGATTGTATACTGTTATCCTGAAGAATATCTTCAGGACGTGCAATACCAGAAATCTCAATTTCCTGAATCTCTGAATTTACTGTAACTCTCCGTGTACCTTTTATTAGAAAATTTCCATTGGAAAATATTTTTACAATAGTTGCTGTTATCTTTGCCTGGAGATCTCCTGATCTAGCAGTCGACGCATCTCCTGCAAAGTCATTTTCAACTTTACCAGTTGTACCTGGAAGGAATTTAAATGGACCCGTTCCTGCTGACAAAGTCATATTATTTTCACCTTTTGTTGATGAGGCGGCTTTGCTGGTTGCCTTGGAAGTTTCATTAATTATAATTGTTACTATATCACCAAGTCTGTGGGCTTTTGTTTCACTATACATATCCATAGTATCATTTTCCCATAGCGAAACAGCATCCAGATTTATACAAAACATCAGCATCAGAATTCCAAGTGTTATAAATCCCTTTTTCATTTTTTCTCTCCTAATAAATTTCAATTATTTTTTTATCATTTATTTGACATGAATATATATTTTTTGTTCCTAATGATCTAACTTTTATCAAATCACCAATTCCACCAGAAGTCAGCGCCATACCAGAAAGCGCAATACTTAATCCACCTGAGTTCTTAAAAATCCTTACTTTTTGGCCTTTATTGACTACAATCTCTTTTTTTAAATAAGCTTTCTTGATTATTTCACCTGCTCTGTGCTGCCTTATTAGAATGTTTCCAATAAGTTCATCTTCAGATATTTCAGGTATTTTACGAAGAGAATAGTGTACCTCTTCAATAATATCTTCACTTGTTATCTTATGACCTTTTTCAAGATCATACCTTGCTGAAATCACTCTATAACATCTTTCTATTTGTACTTTTCCTGTTATAGATCTTAGTTTGATACCATCCCAGAAAATTGTAGCAAATACCTTCCTATACTTTTGAGAGTATTTATCAATTCTTACATCAAAGTTTTCTGGAAATTTAAGATTAGAATATCTCCATTCAATCTGAAGTTTTTCATCATTCTGTAAATTTATCTTATCCTGTATACTCTCATATACTATTTCATTAAGATAATCCAAATTAATTTGAATAACAGGAATTTCGGCTCTGATATACATTTTTCTGTCTGGATGTATTATTTTGTAATCATAACCTTTATTTTTTAGAATTTTCCTTATTTTTTTTACTTGTATAATAACTTTTATTCCTGGCCGATTGATTTTTTTAACTACGATCTCCCCTATCTCTTCCGGAAGATCTTCACCATCGGCAACAATATCATTCATCAATACTTCTCTGCTTTGAACCTGAGTATATGGTTTCAGCACAATTTCGGAAGCATCCAGACAATATACCATGCCAAAATGTATTGCTACAGTAAAAATTAAAATCCTTAAAAATTTATTTTTTGTAACGGTTCTATACAGTCTTTTTTCTTTATTTAACTTCATGTTCTTCATGCCCTTCATGGTG
>DAOVTB010000151.1 GCA_030633305.1 Candidatus Muiribacteriota bacterium | reverse complement strand
CAATCCAGGTTAATTCATCAACAGGTAGTGGGCCAACGCTTCTTATAAATGAAGTCGCATTTGAAACAGGTGGTGGCGGTTTTGATGAGGATTGGGTAGAAATATATTGTGTTGATGATGGAAATAATGGTAATGGTGCAAATATTGAAAGCTATTATATTGATGACCTTGATGGGACAACCACTGATAAAACATTTGGTCTTTTAGTTATTAAAACTGGTGAATATTTACTTGTGCATTATGATGATAGTTTGAGTACTGATGAAACAGAAAGATCAGGGGATGCTATTAATGTTTATACAGCAGATACAGGAGTTACAGGAAGTGATGAAGAGTTAACTATATTTTCAAATACTGGAGCAATTCTGGATGCAGTTGCATGGTCTAATGATCCACTTGCAGATGTAACTGATGTTGATATATTGGTTGCAGCAAACCAGTGGACAAAACAATATGCAGATCCATTAGTTTCAGAATGGGAGGATTGTGTTGATTCCGGAGTTATAGGGACAGGAAATTCAATAATAAGAGATAAAAATTCAACTGATACAAATGATAAACAGGATTGGACAAAAACAACTATTCCAACTCCTGGTGAAAACAATGCATCTGGTCCATCTGCGAATGCAAAATTCCTAATAAATGAAGTGGCTTTGACAAGCAGTTCAAATGACTGGATAGAGGTATACTGTGTTGATGATGCAAATTTTGGAAATGGTAGTGAAGTCAGTGGATACTATTTTAAAGATGATTCCAAGATAAAAACTATTGCTGATGGAACAAAAATAAGGACTGGTGAATTTATTCTTTTGACTTTTAATAGTGATTCAACCGATGAAACCGTTTCTACCAATGGTATATTAAAACTCTATACTACGGACGGAGGTATGACAGGCACTGATGAGCAGGCTATATTCTCAAATCATTTAGATACAATTCTTGACGCTGTCTGCTGGTCTAATTATGACGGTGAAATTGTTGCCAGCGAGTTGACTGATATTCAAGAACTCGTTGATGTACATGAATGGATGACATCAGCAGCTGAAAGTACTTGTGTTGATATTACGAATGTTATTGATACTGGAAGTATATACAGGGCAAGAAGTAAACAGGATACAGATTTAAAATCAGATTGGTTTATCAGTGTAAAACCTACACCTGGTACTTACAATGCTGATGCTGGTGAGGCTGTAAAAATAAAATTTGAAGTAACAGCGACAGAATATCATTCAATTAATTTAGAAAAAGAAATTACAATACAATTGCTTGATCCATTTGATTCTCTCGCAGTAAATTCGGTTGTATCAGCAAATATATATTCAAATTCACACTCCGCAAAATTTTCAAAAGACTCTGGTATTACATGGAATCAGGATATTGAGGTTACCTTTATGAAAGGGACTGCAAAAGTTCGCCTTAAGAATACAGCTATTGAAAATGTGACATTAACTGTTATTAGTAGATCTGCAAGTGTTCAAGATGCAATCAAAGATATTATTTTCATAAGAGAACCTCCTGTAGTTATTACTGAAATCATGTTTAATCCAGGTGAGGTTGATGATTCAGATGGAGAATGGGTAGAATTATATAACAGATCAACAGGAGTTGTTGAACTTAAAAACTGGACTATTACTACTGGTACAAGTAAAACTACTATTTCCGAAGGTGTTAAATTGAATCCAGGTGAATACATGGTTGTCGCCTCAGAACTTGTTGATGGAACAGATACAGATACGGATAGTTTTGCATCACTTTATGGAGATAAAAATGGTGTCTGGGATGAAGCCCTTGATGGTTTCAAAGCAATAGACGGTTCTATTTCGATGTCTGATGATTCTTCTGTAATACTTGAAAGTCCGGAAGGCCATAAAATCGAATTTGTTTATGAAGATGAACTTGGCGGTGATGGTAATAATCACTCGCTTGAAAAAATGGATTTTGACATTATAGACCGGGGCGAACTGGATATTGATCGTTATAACTGGGGAGCATCATCTTTTGAATGGGGAACTCCTGGAAAAGTTAATTCAAATGTTCCTGCTGGTCTTCCTACAAATATGATTGTAAATCATACTGCTGTAACTCTGGCCACTCTGGGAGAACCAATTTATATTGTAGCTGAAGTAAAATCTGCACAATCTGTAACAAGCGCAAAAATGTATTACAAGCGTGAAAATGAATCGTCATACCATGAACAGGATATGGTGAAAATATTAGGTACTAATCTTTATCAGGGGATTATACCTGATGAATTTTTAGACTCTGAATCCATTTTATATTATTTGGAAATAAAAGATACTGATGAAACAGTTCTTTCACCAACAGATGGGAGTGATGGTCCAAATAAGATAGCGATAGTTGATATGGTTCCCAAATTGAAAATTGTACCTGATTATAAAGGTGTAACAGCAGGTGAAGTGTTCGATGTTGAGATTAGACTTGAAAATGCAATTGAACTAGTTGGTGCATCTTTTGAAGTTTCTTATGACAGTACAGCTTTTGAAATAGTTGATCAGAATGAAAATAGGCTTGGTGATCAGTTAAAAATTGGTTCGTTCATGTCTGCAGGGTTTGCTGAAGTAAACCAGGCTGATGGTGGATTAATCCAGTTTTCAATAAGTGGTCTTAAAGATGAAGTAACTGGTGATGGGGTTATTGCAATTGCAAAATTCAAGATATTAACTGCAACAGCGCAAAAATATGAATTTAAATTCTTAACAGCTCTGGTAACTAATGATGATGATGAAAATACAGTACCAGCAATGTTTAATGGACAGATTGAATATGGAACTGTATCAAGTGATCTTGTAGGACCAAAAGGAGCTGTTATAAGTGGACCTAATGAAATGACTTTGTCTATTCCTGAAAAAGCACTAAAATCTGTGCAACGAATTGGAATTGAAAGACTCGTTTCTGGTGATGCGAATTTACCTTCTTTTGCTGAGATATTGATGAGTGATGATAATATTGTTTCTGTTGGAATTGCATACTGGATACAGCCGGATTCTTTAAGATTTTATAAAGCAAGTGAATTTGTATTTCCATTTTCAAGTGATGATCTTGAAGCTGTTGGATTGACTACTGATGACGAAACATATCTGACTTTATACAGATATAAGAGAGAAGAAGGAATATGGGAAAAAGCAGGTGGAAAAGTAGATCGTACTGCTAATACTGTTACATTACAGATGATGCAGGGCGGTGTATATTTATTGGTAAATGATCCAACTAAAGCACCAAGTTTTTTTATCAAAAATCTTTATGCAACAATAAATCCATTTTCTCCAAATGGAAATGGAATTAATGATACAACTGAAATACGATTTGATATTTCTGATGATTCAGAAGTAACTTTGAGGATCTTTAATACAAGAGGAAAACTAATGCGAATGCTTGCACAGGAAGAGGATTATTCTTCTGGTTTGACTGGAATAGAATGGGATGGAAAAGATGATGATGGAAATTTATTAAAGACAGGAATATATATTATTCATATTTATGCTAAAGATGATTATGACAGAAAGGCAAAACACGGAAAAACAGTGGTGATATCAAACCACATGTTCGAATAGGCTGCGTCCTGAATGGGCGAATTTTGAATTTTTTTGCATTTATCTAAACCTCAACGCACGGTAGTGCGCCTCGGTTTATCCAAATACAAAAAAATCCAACCTTCATCCCATTCATAACGCAGAAGAAGGGTTAAAGAAAAAAACTAAAAAAGATAAAGATAGAAAAAGATAAAAGATAAAGATAGAAAAAAATGAAACAAATAATATTTATATTAATTTTTAGCATGCTTCTATTCAGCACATTAAGGGCTGAGTTTGAGGATTTTCCAGCCGGGGCAAGGGCAATCGGAATGGGGAATGCCTTTACTGCAGTATCGAATGATGCTACAGGATTAAATTTTAATCCTGCGGGACTAATCCATTTGAAAAATCTTCAGCTGGTTACAATGCATGAAAAACTCTATAATATTTCTGAATTGAAACGTGATTATGTAGCTATTGCACAGCCATTAATTGAAAAACTAGATGCAGTTGTAGGAGTTTCCTGGCATAGATTTGGAACGAGTTCGCTATATAAGGAAACAACATTAACTGTTGGAATAGGAAGAAGATTATCTGAAAGGATTTCAATTGGTGTTGGTCTAAATAATTATGATCAAACGATTGTAAATTCACCAAATGCACATGGTTTTGGACTTGATGTAGGACTTATGTTTATGCCTACAAACAAGATAAGGCTTGGAATGGTCGTGAAAAACGTAAATAATCCAGAAGTCAGTGAAGAATTGAAACAGATCTCCAAGGTAGGGATTGCACTTATTCCAAATGAAAAGATCCTTTTTTCACTTGATGCTACCAAAGCCACTGGTGAAGATATAGCCTGGCATATTGGGCAGGAATACTGGATGTCAGAGAATTTTGTAATTCGAGGAGGGTTTGAAAATGATCCTATGAGTTTTACCGCTGGACTTGGTGTAAGAGCTTTTAACTGGCAGATGGACTATGCATTTCATTCTCATGAGGTTATGAATCTGACCCATAGTGTTTCAATGTCATTTGATTTTTCTACTATTCCAATAAGGATTCCTGGTTTCAAATGGTATGACAAAGAATCATACAGGAAAAAGAAGTCGAAAAAGAAAAAAAATAAGGTTGAAGAAATTATTGAGATCGAAGAAAGTGGAAATGACGAGGAAGTTAGAATCGTTGGTGGCGATACATTTTACACTGCTGATCTGAAAAAAGAAATTCATAAAATTAAGGATAAAGGCGGTAAGTTGACTGGCCCGATCAATATCAATAAATCAGATATTAAAGAGCTTTCTAAAATTCCAGGCATTGGAAAAAGACTTGCAAACAATATCCTGATTTATCGATATCTTAATGGAGATATAAAATCTGAACAGGAAATATTAAAAGTACCAAAGATAACTAAGAATGTTTGGAAGAAGGCAAAGGAATATATACGTTTTGAATAATTCCAACGTCTTGAATATAAATGCTGAAAAGGAGCAAAATAAAGATGCCATCAAGTAAAGACCTGATCAATAGATCATTTTACATAATGCTAGCAGTATTATTATTGCTCCTGCTAACACCGAATATTATTTTGGCAGATGCAGAGGATATAGCTGAAGATATTGATAATGAAAATGAATTAATAGATTATGTGGATTATGAGGATTATGAAGAGATAGTAGAATTATTTTATGAAAGACAGCGCGGTCTGGAAAAAGAAGGGAAACTTAAAGGACAGTTTGAAGTTTTAAGTTACACGACTGTTGGAAGTGGAGACAGTCCCTATGTGAAGATTAAAACCAAGAATAAACATTCAGAAAAAATATCATCTTTAATGACAGTTCGTAAAAGTACTGGACATGATAATCATGTAGATTTTTATGAAGGACATTTAACATATCATATACTTGATAAAGTTGAAAAAGAGAAGATGAAAAAGAAGGATAAACTATATAAGGATACTTTGGAAAAAGCGCTTGAACTGGAAAAGACCTTAAAGGATAAAGATAAATTATCTGCTATCATTAAGGTGAAGGATTCGATTGAAGATAAGTTAATGAATAGTGTTGAAACTGGATTTTTAAGATTAGGAAGAATAAGAGAAAAATTTGGGAAATATGGTTTTCTTTCAAAGTTTACACTTGACGGTGTACATTTCAGTAAAGATCTTGGAAAATATACAAATGTTCAACTTATACTCGCAAAGATGGCTCATGAAGAAGATGAATTTGTAGTTATGGGAGGAATAAGCGGGAAACCAAGAAAAGGAATAGAAATCGGTATAGATACACTCCACATTGATGATCAATATTATGCCAACAGAATCAGTGGATACTCGTTTTATGGTGAAAAAAAGAGTAAGGGATTATATATTTACGGGCAGTATTTTAATCTTATAAATGCGGGGGATGGAATATACCTTATTTTTAAAGTTGATCCAATTGAAAAACTCAGGATTTCAAATTCTTTCTGGAGACAGGCAGACAATTATCAGGATCCAGATCTTCTTGAACCATATTCAATTTCATCAAAAGTTGGTGGAACCATAAATATCGCGTACGAACTTTATAAAGATACAACAATTTCATTGAAATATAGATTAAATGATACTGATCCAGATGATCCTGGTGGAAAAAGCAGAAGTGGTATTGCTAAATTTAATTTTAAGCCTACGAAGAAAAGCGCATTCAATGTCTCATATCAAAGATATATTACTACGACAGCTATTACAAACAGTACTATATATGGTGATTTTAAATACAACTTCAGCAAGAAGACATATTTTAAGCTTAAAGTGAAATTCAAAGATTCTGATATTGACTCTGATGGTGACAAGACTACCGAAACATTAGTAAAATTAAGTCGAAAAATCAATACTCGTAACAGGTTCTATGTCGAAGTCAGAGACAAAGCACAGACTGGTGAAGAAGATGAATACAAAATAAAGCTTCATTGGAAATATCTATATTAACCTGCGTCCTGAATGAGCGACCTTTGAATTTTTCTACACCAATTTATGCTTGCGGAGTACAAAAGAGTACACCTCAGCATAAATTGCCTTGAAAAATCCAAATTTCATCTCATTCAGAACGCAGGTTGGTTTATAAAAAAGATAAAAAAATAAAAAGATTATACATGCAAAAACGAATACTCATTATTGCTTTAATTTTATTTCTAAACTCAATTTCCTTATTCAGCTTCATGGGCTGGAGATTGAACGATGTTCCAGATATAAAAAAAACAAACTATCTTGAAGTTGAATATACGAATATAGGAAGGTTTGATGGTGGTAAGTTAACATTACTTCCTGCATTTAATTATTTTAGACAGATTTCAAAAAAAGCCTATTTATTTGTCGGTTATGATTTTCGCTCATTGGATAATGGATATTTTTTTACAGGAAGTTCGATGTCCGGAAATATTGTACTGGGAAATTATTTCAAGGATGTTCTACCACATTTCTCAGTTTTTGGAGCTGTGTCTTTGCCAGACACAGACGATACAAGGGGACTTGGAACTGATGCAATAGATTTCTCTATCTGGGGTATCTTAAAGAAATCAATTTCAAAAAGAGTGTCGTTTAGAGGGGCCGTAGGCTTTGGAATCTGGGGAAGAAGTGATCTTAACAATAAATCCTATCTTCTGGATAAAGATGATCTCGTACTTGGTGAAAGAAGGATTATGTTTGGACCGTCAAGTATACATGGAACAGTAAATGGAGCTTCTGGTCAGGAAGATGTTATTCTATATGATGCCATATTGAAATACAAAAAAAATAAACTGGAATTGTATACAGGGATTGATGGTTTTACAAATGGAGTCTTTTATCAAAATATTTCTCAAGGTAAGATTGGTTTAAAATATTACATATCTCAATTGAATGGAATTGATACGATGTATTCAACTGATTTGCTTGAAGATTCAATGAAAAATAGTTTTAGAATCAAATATTTTCACAGCTTTTAAGTTATGATATAATATAAGTAGATTTGATAGGATTAACAAGATTTAAATGATTAAAAAGAGAAGAAAAATAGAAATGAAATTTAATATTGATGCCATATGGAATAAAGCTTACATAATAATAATAATTATATTTTTTTCTTTTTACTGTCCAATTATTGCAGCAGATAGCTATTTTGGGGATGATTATGAAAAAAATCTAAAAACAGCCTACAACTATTTTCTAAAAGGCGACTATTTAAAATCCATTAAATACTACCGTAACAGTATAATTGCAATATCAGGTCTTTTACCTGAAGAGCTTACTGGTGCAAATAGTTCTATTATGAAAATTTCAGTTGTACCTGAAAAAAGATGGATTTCAAGTATAATTGGTATTCAAAATTGTAAAATCAGAATTGGGAAATATCGAAATGCTGCGGAATTTGGAGATAAAGTCCTTAGATTGACAGGTTATAATAAACCATTAATACTTAATAATGCGTATTGTTATTATTTGCTAAAAAACTATGCTAAAACTGTTGATTTCTATGGAAAAGTATTCAAAATAGAGAATAAGAATGCAATTGCTGTACTTGGACTTTTCTGGGCATATTATTACATGGGTGAAGTTGATAACACACATAAATTTTTGCAGAGATCTTTAGAGTTAGATAAAAACAATAAGGGATTACTGAAAATTAGAACTCAAATTGAAAAATCAGATTATTATCTGACTATGAATTCTGCTTATTATAATTATTTAGAAGAGAGATGTGAAAAATCCCTTAAACTATATGAAACTTCACTTGATTTGGCTCAAAAACTTAGTGGTGCTGAGCGTTTGAATGCTGCTATTGGAATCAATAATTGTCTTGTGAAAAAAAAGGTTTATTTTAAAGCAATAATTGTAGGTGAAAATATTCTTTTTGAATATCCGGAAAATCCATTTACTATTTTGAATATGGCATTTTCTTATTACAGTCTAAAGGAATATGAAAAATCTACATTATATTATTATAATCTTCATAGGCTTTATCCTAAAAGATTTGATGCACTATATGGCTTAAGCTGGTCTTATTACTATTCAAAAAAATATGACAAAGCCAAAAAGTATTTGAAGCTGGCAAAGAAGATTGTTAAATTCAATAAATCTCTGGCAGAACTGGAAGAAAAGCTCTATAAAACAAATATAAGTAGCAGATTTGATAATTTATTTGATAAGTACGGGAAATAGAATGAAAATAAAAAATGTATTAACTATTCTTATGATATTTGTATTATTTTCATCAGTACTTTATTGCAGACTCACTCTTCAGAATATTTATATTAAAAAAGGAAAAGTAACAAAATTAAAAAATACCAGTAACAGACCATATTATAGTTCTGAAATCATACCAACTTCTTTTTTTTCTAGGGTCTATTTTTTGATTGATAGTGTAGATGCTTCAGTAAAAAAGAACAGCGACCTGGTAAATCAACTTGTGCTTGTTACAGTTTTTAAATCAACAGATTTTAAATTCCTGCGAGATCAATTGAAACATGTAGATGATTTAATTTCTGATCTTTCAAAGTGTAAGAAACAGCTGAAGTCATATTTAGTAAGCTTTAATAAAAAGGGAAATACAAATAAAAATAGAATAATAAAACTTGAAAAAATGGAAGCAAAGAACAGAAAAATCTTAAAAAAAGCTAGAAAAGTAATTGCTGATCTTAGTCTTTCTAAAGTCACTGAGGATTATTATATGGACCGTAAAACTCAAGAGTCAAGCAAATTAAATGATGCCTGGGTTTTTGGAAAAATATCAGCTGATGAATATGCAGAATTGAGAAAAAAACTAGATGATCCCAAAAAAAGAGCTGAATACGTCAGAAAAGATCTGGAAAAGCAAAGAGAAATTATTTCAGAAAATGAATCTGTGATGAATAGGTCTATGATTGAACGTAAGAAAATTCCACAACTGGAAGATCAGTGGAATAATGTTAAATTATGGACTAAAAAATATATCAATAAGATCAATGATAAAATGTTGGAAATGAAAACTATTCGCCATGAATTAAAGCAGAAAGTCGATAGTGATATACATTGAATCACTTCAAATGGTTTATCTGAGATGCGGCAACTCCAGCACCGAAACCATTATCAATATTTACAACAGTAATTCCAGAACTACAGCTATTCAACATAGTCAATAGTGCAGATATGCCACCAAAAGAAGTTCCATAGCCGATACTTGTAGGGACAGCTATAATTGGGATGTCTACAAGACCTCCAACAACACTAGGAAGTGCGCCTTCCATACCAGCAACTGCTATAATAACTCTTGCAGATCTGATGAATTCAAGTTTCATAAATAACCTGTGAATGCCAGCAACTCCAACATCACTAAGAAGTTCGGTATCATTACCCATTAAAAGAGATGTATGATAGGCTTCAAGTGCAACAGGTAAATCGGAAGTCCCGGCAGTAACAATAATGATTTTCCCATGACCTGTAATTTCTGAATTTTTTATTTTATAAGCAAGTTTTCCGTCTTCGCAAAAAGTAAGAGAATCTTTAAATTTTAATGATTGATACTTTTCATTTGCCAGTCTGGTTATAAGGATATTGGACTTAGTTTTTAATTGTATTTCAAGTATATCGTCAAGTTGTAAAGCAGATTTTCCTGCTCCGTATATAACTTCGCTGAATCCACATCGTTCTTTTCGATTAGTATCAAGTCTGGTATGCCCATTTATTTCAATAGCAAGATTATCGTTAAGATTTTTAACAAATTCATTTTGATCAAGATTGCCTTTAGAAAATTCATCCAGCAGTTTTCTTATTAGATTATTATCAAGCATATAAATATTAGGGATTAAGGGTTGAGATCAATATATATTTTTTTATACCCAAGTGTTTCAAGATAAGCTACGATTTTTTTCTTATTTTTGAAAATAGCATCTACCATAGAATCCACAGTTTCAATTCTGATTTGATCGCCAGTTTCATTTTCTCTTAGACGAACTCGTGAATATGGTATGTAATTTTTAACAAATGATTCTGCTTCATCAATTTTTCTGATTCGTTCAAGGGTTGGTTCAGTATTATAAGGAAATCTAGTCAAATAACATGAGTTTGATGCAAAACACCAAGAGGATATGGAATTTAACTGAGCCAGCTGGTGTACTTCTGCTTTAATTATTCCCGATGTTCTAAGAGGACTGACTATATCAAGTTCATCACAGGCTTTCATTCCTGGACGTTTTTCTGGGTCATCACTAAGATTATTTCCGCAGAATACCGCTTCAAGCTGAGCTTCAGAAGCAATTTTCTTTAAAAGTGTAAAATTATTTTTTTTACAGTGATAGCAACGTTCTTCTGAATTCTTTATAATCTCTGCATTTTCAAATACATTAATTTCCTGCTTAATGAGTTCAACTCCATATTTAGAACAAAGTTCTTCAGCTCGTTTCTGCTCATCTACTGCGAAAATTGGTGAGACCAGAATTACAGCCTTAACATTCTTCGGTTCTAAATATTTCTGTGTAAAATAAAGTACCAGACTTGAATCTACACCACCACTAAGAGCGACTAAAGCACTTTTATAGGATTCGATACATTCTTTTAATTTTCTAACTTTTTGTTGTAGCAATTTGTCTCACCTCTTCGATTATTTTATAAACCGGGATACCATATTTTTTTGAAGCTTTAAGGCAATCATCAAATTCTGGTATAACCTTTAAGTTTAATAATTTAATGTTTATTATACCATAAGGTGTTGATATTTGAGAAACAATTCTTTTTTCTATAAATCGCGGTTTTTCACTATATCTGATACCGGTTGTTGTACTGTTAGAGAAGATAAAATCTCTTGCTGCTTTAAGATTGCTTTTTTCAGTAAGAACAGTGATTTTAAAACCAGGTCTATTCTTTTTCATAAAAACTGGTGTTATAAATACGTCCAGAGCAATTGTGCCAATCATCTGATAAAAAACAGAAAGTGACTGAGGACTCATATCATCGATATTTGTCTCAAGCTCAATTATAGTTTCGGTGTTGATTGAACAATCAGTTTCACAGAAAAAAATTCTTAATATATTAGGTCGGTTTTTGTATTTACGTATTCCAGCGCCATAACCTGTTGACACTGGCGTACATGGTGATACAATTGGTGATGAAAAATGAAGAAACAGTGCTCCGGTAGGAGTGATCATTTCGGATTCGATTGGAAGAAATTCAAGAGGTTTACCTTCCAATAATTTAGCAGTTGCAGGGGCGAATGATGGAAGAATTCCATGTGTTGTATTTATCAAACCTCTTCCAACAGGAATAGGGGAGATAAAATACATGTTATCAATATTTAAGTAGTCTAAAATAATTAT
>DAOVTB010000301.1 GCA_030633305.1 Candidatus Muiribacteriota bacterium | reverse complement strand
CACATATAAATATAAATTGTGTAAGAAGGACTTGAATTTTCTTTGATGTACAAAAAAAATCAATGTGCCCTGATGCGTTATGACAACGCCATATCCCCACGAGCTAAACAAAAGTCCTTCTGACCCTATCTGGTATTAACTTTTCCCCTCTGAGGTTCAACCTTTTTTTTAATCTAAACCAATCTTTCCTCTGCGATCTTTGCGTTCTCTGCGCGAGAATCTTATTTTCTTTTTCTTTTTTTAATCTTTTTTTTAATCCAAACCAATCTTTCCTCTGCGATCTTTGCGTTCTCTGCACGAGAATCTTATTTTCTTATTCTTTTTTTAATCTTTTTTTTAATCCAAACCAATCTTTCCTCTGCGACCTCAGCGATCACTGCGCGAGAATTTTATTTTTTTGTTAAGTAATCATTAAACGAAACCGATAACAGGTTTATATAAGGATATTATTGTGTTTTGCAATACATGGAATATATTAATTTACATATTTAAAATTCAATTTTATGAAGGAGAATCATGATGAAAAAGTGGACGATTATGTTTCTGTTAATACTGATTTTACAGATTCCTCTGCAATCATCGATTATAAGGTATGGTGCCGGTGCACGAGCCTTGGGGATGGGAAATGCATTTACTGGTTTTGCTGATGATATCAGCGCTGTTTATTGGAATCCGGCTGGAATCGATCAGTTGGAAAACAGGACGTTTTTTGCACAATATGATGATTTGAAACTGGATCGACGTTATCAGTTTATTTCTTTGGGATTGCCGAATTCACTTGGTGGTACTGTTGCTTTTTCGTGGCAGAATCATTGGAACGGAATGATTCCGGAATACAACGCAGCTGGAACATTGCTGGGATATTTTGAGAGTAAAGAAAATACATATTATTTTACCTATGGTAATCAGATTACAAAATGGATGGCTGTAGGATTAAATTTGAAATACAGATACATTGAACATTTTGAAATATATCAGGCAGATGGTTTTGCGCTTGATCTTGGAATGTTATTTACATTAAGTAAAAAATGGTCATGTGGTTTTAACGTAAAGGATGTTGGTTCAACATTACGATGGGAAGGAAATGTTACAAATGTTGTTGAAGATGTACCTGCTCATTATCTTGCTGGTATAGCCTATAGACCAATTCCTGAAGTGATTTTCGATCTGGATTTTTCAAAAGTTACGCATGAACCAACCAGAACAAGGTTTGGTGTAGAAGTATGGTTGAAAAATATAGTTGCATTGCGTGCTGGAACAGATGATGGAAATCTTTCCCTGGGAGCAAGTCTTAAACTGAAGAAATGGCTTATAGATTATGCTTTTAAAAAGAACGAACTTGAAGATGTCAGCAGGATTGCTGCTACTGTAAACTTTGATGGAATAGGCAAAGATATTACTGATACATTTAAGTCAAAACGTGAAAAAGTTATTCGTGATCGTCGCAGAAAAAAGGCTCCGCCCCAACATCGGGATAGGATCAAAGTTGTTACTGTAAGACCTCCTGATCCAGTGATTGTTCAGAAAAAAGAAATTATCATGCCTTCAGGTAGTAAAATTGTTACAAAGTCACATATGGGTACATCACCGCGTGCTGTACAGATTTCACCAGTTTCGGGCAGTCCACAGTTGTTCTATGTGTAAGTTCGTCGAATAATGCCTGTTGTATCGAATTCTCCAAGAGTTATTGTTGAACATGTTTCTTCTGACAGAGTAATACACAATTCACATTCTGTTGGAAAAGTAATTGAAACACGAAATACAGGTTTAACACAGGATGGAAAAGTTGCTGAAAAGTATATTGCAAATGCACAAAAGCTTATGAAGGAAAACAAGCTGAACAGAGCGCTTGAAGATGTAATGACAGCAATCAGGCTTGATCCTTATCAAGGCGAAGCTTATCATCTTTCTGCAAAGATTTATCGGAAGCAGGGAAATATGGATAAGGCCATTGGTTCTTTGAAGCAGGCAATTATGCTTAGTCCTGAAATGCAAAGTTATTATATTACACTTGGTAATCTTTATGATAAAACTGGGCAGAAAGCTAAAGCGGTTCTTGAGTATCAGAGGGTTATTGATATTGATTCCGGGACTCGATATGCTCGTTTGGCTCAGCGTATGATTCGCTTTATTTCTAGATAAAGAAAAGAAAAATAAGATTCTCGCGCAGAGTTCGCTGAGAACGCAGAGAAAAGATTGGACCATGAAGAGTATGAAAAGGGAATTTAGTAAACTTTCGGAGAAAGTTCTTGGATGTGCTATTGAGGTCCATCGTTTACTTGGTCCAGGTTTGCTTGAGTCAACTTATCAACATTGTCTTGCAAGAGAATTTCAGTTGAACAATATTGCATACAAATTGGAGTATCCTTTATCCATTGAATATAAAGGAATACAACTTGATTGTGGATATCGTGTGGATATTCATGTTGATGATAAAATAATTCTAGAATTAAAATCCGTAAATGAACTTAAAAGTATTCATGAAGCACAGTTGCTGACTTATATGAAATTATCAGGAATTAAGCAGGGGTTTTTACTTAACTTTAACGTAAAAACGTTAAAGGAAGGAATCAAAAGTTTTGTTTTATAACCTTCATGTTCTTCGTGCTCTTCATGGTAAAATTCTTATCTTTTTTATGTCTTCAATTAGATTTTATTCATTAAATATATTATGTACAAAAAATGATGATAAAATAAACACAAAAGGAATCAAAAGTTTTGTTTTATAACCTTCATATTCTTCGTGCTCTTCATGGTAAAATTTTTATCTTATTTTTGCTTTTATTTAGTTTATTTTCAGCAAATTCATTTTGCACAGAATACAGAGACAAAATAAACTATGTTAAAGCATTAATGCGTCTTGAGATATATGATTCAGCAGAAGAAAAGATAGACTGGGTTGAAAAAAAGTACGGGAAATCAACTGAATTGACATATCTCAAAGGAAAAATGATGCTCGTAAATGGGCATGAAGCCAATGGGAAAAGAATATTAAACAAGATTCATCTCCAGAATCCAAATTTTAAACGAAATGAAATAAAAAATATACTTGGTATATCTATTGTCGAGATCAAAATTCCAAAAAATGTAACCATTAAAACATTTCAAAAAGAAGCCCGGAAAAGAAATTCTTTTTTTGCCAGGGCAAAACAGAAAATCATGGATACTGCTTATTATCAAATGCTTGGTGGTGTTGTCGTCAGCTTCTTCCTTTTACCAATGTAACGGATACTTAATGAGCGATCTTTGAATTTTTTGGCAACTATTTTATGCTTGCGGAGTACGAAAGAGCACACCTCACCATAAAATGTCTTAAAAAATCCAAATCTCATCTCATTAAATATCCGTTCAGTAATGGTTAAAAAAGAAAAGAAAAAAAGAAAAATACTAACTGTTAACTATTATGCAGCATATTTCATCAATTTTCTGTTGTAATATTTTATATTTGTATATTTAAAAAGGGCAGATTTGGAATCTGCCCCTACATTATTATCTATTTTTCTTTCTCTGCGTCCACTACGTTCTTTGCGCGAGAATCTTTTTCTATCTTTCTTTGTGCTTTTGTGTGAGATATTCTTTCTTATAAATTTTGGACAGGCACAGGGACCTGTCCCTACACGATTATTATTTGTTGTTTATCTGACCCTAGCTGGTATTAACTTTTCCCTCTGCGTGCGAATCTTTCTTCTTTTCTTTTGGACAGACACGGTCAGCCTGTGTCGCAATCCATCCGTCCTCCTCGGGGTTCGGGGATCCATTTGATGAACTTTGTCAATTTGAATAGATTACCCGATCAAGTCGGGTAATGACAACAATTGCAATGCTTTTTCGATTACCCCTTTCTTTTTTTATCTTGTTAATCCTGTCTAATCTTCT
>DAOVTB010000250.1 GCA_030633305.1 Candidatus Muiribacteriota bacterium | reverse complement strand
TCCAAGATCATGAAGAAATGATGCAAGTATTACAGCAACAATGCTGTCTTCATAAGTACCGCATTTTTCTCTTTCAAGATTAAGCATAATACCAGCTTTATTAAGAAGGTCCAGCATATCAAGGGAATTAATTACTACTTTCCGCATATGTACAGGGCCATGATCATTAAAATTCAGCCTCTTAATAGAAACTATATTCGCATATTCCTGCATATACTGCAGTTCCAGATCGTTAAGCATTATTTTTGCTACCTGTAATGGTTTTCCGTTATGTGGACTCTTTGAGGACAAGCGTTTTATTATCCGCTCGTCTAGTTTTTTTTCTATGTATGATTTCATATTTTTCCTTTTATTTACTATATTAAATTACCAGATATAAAATCAGGTAATCGAGTATCATATCATTTTTTAAATCGTTAGTCAACAACATAAAAATAAATTGACACACTCAAGTTAATCAGTTAAAGTCTTAATCTTACATAATTGTTAATATAATTTAAATTATAAAATTATCCAGAGGTCAAAAGTGATTGATATATCATTAACAAAATCCAGAGATAGTGTTGTAAAAGCATTTAAGCTTGTTTATTCTCATTATCTTTCCAAAAACTATATTTTGGAAAATAAAGCTCAAATGCATATTCCAGTGTGGAGTATACTCCCAGAGAGTTATTTAATCACAGCGAAATGCAATAATAAAGTCTGTGGAGTCATTAATTGTGTTGTCAATGGACCTTGTTCATTACCATTTGAAAAAATAGCAAAAAAAAACACGTCTGTTTTAAAAAATAATAATTCAAAAATTTGTGAAATATCTTCATTAGCTTTTGATTCTGAATGTATAGGGAATAAATCAATTTTAGAATTGTTTCGCTATGCTTTTTACTTGGCTTTTCACCATCTTTCATGTTCAGATTTTATCATAGGAATTAATCCTAGTCATAAAAATTTTTATAAGCGAATATTACTTTTCGACAAAATACATGAATCAATAAATTATGAATTTTTACAGAACGCACCAGTCATATATATGCATTTGAATTTGAAAACAGCTGAAGAAAAATTCAGATTGAATTACAGGAAAACATCTCCCAAAAATGATTTGTATGATTTTTTTTTCCAAAGCCATAGAGAAACCCTTAACAAAGAAATCAAAAGTAATCTTCATGAATACAAAAAATTAGTAACCTTTGATCTCCTCTCAAACATCATTGAAAATAGCTCACACCCAATTCAACATGACAGCCAAATTTATGATTTGTTTAAAAGTAGATGGAAAACAGAATTACACGAACAGAACAGGGCGTAATATTATGAATAAAGAAACATACTATTCTGGAATGCTAAGCAGACATCAGGGTATTATAACATCAGAAGAACAGGAAAATCTATCTAAAATAGTCGTTTGTGGAGCAGGTGCCGGTGGAGTTGGCGGTTGGGCTTATCTATCACTTGCAAGATTGGGAGTTAGAAATTTTAAAATCGCTGATCCTGAGTCATTCGATGCATCAAATTCAAACAGACAGGCTGGTAGTACAATAAGTAATACTGGAAGAAACAAAGCTGAAGTTATCGCTGAAATGATAATTGAAATCAATCCACTTGCTAATGTTCAAGTATTCAGTGATGGATTAAATTTTGAAAATATTGCAAGTTTTGTTGAAAGCGGAGATGTTATTCTTGATGGAATCGATTTATACGAAATGAAGATAAAAAAAGTACTCTTTGATATGGCAAGAGAAAATAATCTACCAGTTATAAGCTGTCCTGTCCTGGGATTCGGTGCGGCAGTTGCCGTTTTTCATCCTTCAAAGAGTCCTGATTTTGAAACTTATTTCGGACCTGTTCCTGAAAAAAGTGACAAAGTTAAATTTGACCTATACATTAGACGTTTTGGAATGAATCTTTTTGGATTTAAACCTCGATTAAACTGGCCTTTATTCACAAAAAAAGTTGAGGAGGGCGCTGTTCCTTCAATTGGTTTATCTTGTATGCTCTCCGGAGCACTTGCTTCATCTGCAATCATCGACTGGCGGCTTCAAAAAAAGCAATTCCCCATAGTTCCCGTGACTCTACATGTCGATCTATTACAACATAAAATTGTCAAAACAGGATACTTTAAGCGTTTATTTTTAAAGTCTTTCATGAGTTTATATTTCATGTTTATCAAAAAATAATCAACTAAGAATATTATTGTATTAATTTATATTTGATAGAACCATCTTCAGTAACATGCATATCCATATGCCCGGCGTCACACATTTTATCAAGCTTCTGTTTACTTCGTTTAAGGCTTAAATTACAGTTTTTTGTAACATCTACTATTGAAATCCCTTCAGGATTGCTATCTGCAAGCTTTACTATTTCGATTTCAATATCAACTCTGGATTTATCGGTTTCCGTATTCGTTTCTTTGGCTGTGAAAAAAAGAGCAATACTGACTATCCAGAGAAATGCTCCAATTCCTGCACCAGTTTCATTTTCTGCACCGATCATGAAAAAACCTACAATATCAGCAAAGATTAATCCAAGATACAGATTCTTCGATTTCTTTGAAACCGAAGATTTAAACATCTTGTAAAAAAATATTGCATTAAACCATGGTATAAATGCAAAATATTTCATAATTCCGTTCTCCTGATAAAAATTATATGTATCTATATTATAGCATTTTTCAATAAGTGTCTATATTCAGATAAAAAACACTTTCAACAAAAAAGCTCGTCAAAGAATTTTCTTCCATGACGAGCTTTTATAAAGAATATTCTATTTTACTTTTTTAAAATTCCTGAGTTGCCAGAGTATAGATTTTTCTTTATGTAGATTATGACCCTTCACTGGCATGATGATCCTTCCCTGATCATCACTGGATTCAAAATCAAGTTGAATCCAGAATGGTATCAGTTTCATTCTATGTTTATGCTTATCTGCAGCAAAACCACAAATTTGAAAAGGATACTTTGCATTCTTCTTTTTATTTTTATGGATAGTACTTGAAACAATTTTTAATCCATGTACGTTTCCAGTCACCTTTGAGTCTGAATGGATTTTAACATCCATTTTAATTTTCTTCCCTTTTTTATGAATCCGTTTTCCTACTCCAGTCCATTTTCCAAGATAAACAGGATTCAGATGACTTACCATTACTTTTTTATTTAATTTACTTGGAAGTACCAGGAAACTGTTTTTTTCAGGAGGGGTCCAGGTTTTCTTTAATGTTTTGATAGTATAATTTTCATGTCGTTCTCCACCACCTTCTTTCCATACCGTCCAGGTGCGTACAATAGTCGACTTTCCACCGTCTGATTGAAAGCGAAATCCAGAAGCGCGGCCTTGACACGGATTCTGTAAGGAATCAAACACAATATATAAAGAATAATTTCCGTTACCTTTATCATGAATATGAGAATCTTTGAATCCCCAACCTCCGATATATCCACAAATCCACCAATATTTGTCCACAGAAATTGATATTTTCTTTCCATTTGTAGTGACTCCTTCCCATTCACCCACTATTGCCCTTGGTGCATCAGGTGGAATATCCCATGCATGTAACATAGGGGTCGAGACAAAAAGAAAAAGTCCTATAATTATTGTTAATAAAATTTTCATAAGTACTCCATTATTTTTTTTCATATTGTATCATATTTTAAAGATTTATATGACAAATACTGCCCACAGGTTCAATAGTTTTACACTAAACTATGATATAATATTAAAACAATTGAACAGGAGAATTATATATGAAATTTAAAATACTAATAGTTTTTTCCATTATTTTTGCCTTTATGATCAGTTCTTATGCTCTCGCCTATCCAGCTATATATTCATCTTATTCCAGATATACAAAACATGTAACCAGGGCTGAAAAAGATATGCTCCAGAAATGCATAAAACAAAATTCTAAATTAAAATTTGTTCCCATTGCAGTATCTATGGATAGATCAAACGGTATGTATTATAAATTCTTCTGTAATGCATTTAAAAAAAATCATCAAGCTCCAGCTGGTACCTATGTGATAAAAATTCATAAACCTTTCAATAGTGCTCCTGTTTTAAAATCTTTCAATCGAATCTCTTCTCTAGCTAAAAAAAAAATCTGGTCCACGTTTACAACAGAAATTTCATGGGAAGACAGAAAAATGTTCTCCAGTACCATGAGTCAGATAATAGGAGTCAGTTACGATATCATAGCCGTTTCCAAAAGTAACGAAGAAAATGTCAAATACCGATTTTTCTGTAATTCACAGGTAACGGCTCCTGGAAGTTCCTCTCGTAGCTCTATTGTAGACATCTCTACTTTTCATGAACAATCAACACCCCAATTGACTATCATAAATATTTTAAACGATTGAACCACACTCCCGGGATTATATAAATCCAGTCGACTCAATAGACTTTACGAAAAGTCAAGACCAGAACCTTATGATTTTTTTCATTATTGTATGGTATACCCCTGTGGTACACTTGAAGGAAATCTAATAGTAATAAAATATAGCATTTATTAAGCATGAATCCAGGAATCAGAGAATGAAAAAAGATCAGATTATAGCGGGCATAATTTTAGTTGTTATTTTTCTATGTGTCAGATTTTACTTCATGCCAGAGTCATCATATACGACTAAATCCAGTGAACATACCAAAAATATTATACAAGAAGCGAAAGAAGCTTTGGAACTTGTTGCCCTTCAAGAGGCCAAAGATAAAAATTCTGTTTATGCTTATAAAAAGTTTCTCGCAAAATATCCAAATGGAAAATTCGCGGATGAGGCGAAAAAACTAATTGTGAAGAAAGACAAAGGCCAGACTCAGGAGCAGAAAAAAATAGCTAAACGCAATGCCAAGAAAAATACGTTGGATGATATTCTAAATTCCGGTTCAACAAAAAAGATTATGAAACTTGTGAAGAAGTTGGGATTCTCGAAGGAATTATCCGCCCGTGCAATGCGCTTAGCAAATCTAGTAACTACAAGACCAGAAAAATATCGTTCTGTAAAAAGTGTTGCTGTTATATATAGGCAGAAGGATTCCGCCCTGGCTGAAGTTGCCCGTCAATTCATTGAAGAACAGTTTGAAAAATCCGGAATCAAAACTGTTCGCGAGGTCAAAAAAGGATCAAAGTGGGTTCTCGATCCACCATCAATTCTCAGATTTAAGTTGAATTTGAAGACTGAACGACTCAAGGACAAGTTCAGTGAAATCAAATACAAGCATAATTCCGAGGGAAAACTTGTACTCGATACTAATGCAAGAACTTATAATCTTGATATTGGTCTGAAACTAAAGGGCCAACTCCAGGTTATATTTGATGAATCTGAGCTTGGGCAAAAGAAGTTCTTTGGAGAATATAAAAAGTCTGATGCCGGCCTAATATCAGTTCAGCAAGACAGTTATGGAACAATAACGGAAAGGAACCCCGTAGGCGTTGTATTCAATCGTGTCCTGAGCGTCGAGGGATCCCTGATCAACGTGGCAATGGATTTTATTGGACCTATTCTGGGTTCTCAGTATCTGATAGATTTCTATATCAGGAGTGTCGGCAAAAGGCGCGACTACGCTCTCCCAATATTGCAGAAGTTGACTGGGAAAAAATACTCCAGAAAAGCCAAATGGAAGGTCTGGGGATTCAGGAATTGCTACATTTACAAGTTTCTCGCTGAGTATGTTAGCAGCCCAAAAGAGAAAGTCAGAAAGCAGATCGCAAAAATAATTGGAATTTTGAGGGTTCCTAAACCTTATGATGACGTCAAAGACCTGAAAGCAGAATTATTGATTCCTCTGATCGATGACTCCTCTTCAATCGTCCAGGAAGTTGCCAAAAAGGCGTTCAAGCGAATTTCAGGCATGGATATCTCAAGTTCAGAGGATGCTAAAAAATGGGTGAAAGAAAAAGTCTATGCGTATGAAAACCTGTAGCCTGCTTCATAGATTATATTTACCGGAACTATCTTTTTTTGGACCTAATAAGCCATAATTTGGAAACAACTTCTTTCGAACGT
>DAOVTB010000062.1 GCA_030633305.1 Candidatus Muiribacteriota bacterium | reverse complement strand
ATCCTCAACTGGCTCTGGAAGTCCAACAGGCCCCTGACATAGAAAATCTGGTTTATCAAGCTGAGAAGCAAATATACGACATCCTCCTTCACACCATCTGAACCAGGAACATTCCCTGCAAATTTCTGGTATAAGACTGCCGTTTCTCCATTTTTTCAGGTTATTCCATATTCCTTTAAGACCAATTTTAAAAACATTTCCATGATTTTCATTTTCATGAAAACAAGCATGAGAATCTCCATTTGCATTCAAACATATCATTTTCCGTCCAGCTGAACATCCTCTGCCAACAAAATCCACATATTTCAACGGATCCTTTAAAAAACAAACAGGATACTGGATTAGTGAACCTATATTTATACTTGTATCTTCTTTGATTCTTAGAGCCTGATCCAATATTTCAAAATTTTGATGAGGTTGTATTATAAATTCTTGAGCAATAACCTCTGGACATGTTTCGGCAGGAACAACCCGAGTAAAAAAAAGATTCTTTGCTCCAAGTTCGTTTACAAACATACCTGTTTTATATATTGTATCTACACTATTACTGCATATTACCGTATTAACGCTTATCTTGATCCCAATATCAACAGCAATCCTAATATTTGTCGTTGTTTTTTCAAAAGCTCCTTTGACACCAAATATATGATCATTTATCTTTGCCGAATTTGATGCAATAGATGTTAAAATATGTGGAAGACCAGCATCATAAAGTTTCTTGAGTTTTTCCCTGCTCGCTAGTGTTAGATTACTGTTACAGCTTACCAGAATATTGTTTTCAGTCAATCGCTTTATCATGTATAACAGCACATCAAAATTTGAAAATGGTTCACCACCAGTTAGAACAACATTAAAAACCTTATTTTTAATGATATCATCAATTAACAAATCAGCTTGTTCAAACGTCATCATTGTTTCTTTTCGATTAGTTTCATGTCGCCAAAAATTATAACAATATCTACAGGAATGATTACAAGCCGTTGTTATTTCGACATCAAGCTGACAGGGTGTGGATAATTCTTCATTAATCGTATACATTTAAAACCCCTTATTCAAGTTCAAATTTCTCATTCCAAACACCAAAGCGATTTTTTTCAAAAAGTTCAGTATTATACCATCTATCCGCAATCTTCCAGAATTCTTTCTTACTGATTCCTATTAAAGAAAGATAATCTTCCAGAATACATTGATCAAGAATCTGGTCTCTTTTTTTTACCATCCGTATAGATTCTTCCCTGGTAATCAATCCTGCCCTGATCCAGCGTGAAGCCATTTCTGTGGCACTTGAATGTCCAAATTTCGGATATTTAAACCACTGATTGATAAGATAACCTGGATTATCAATCTGATTATACTGCTCCAGTGTTCCTTCCCTTTTCCATTCATGATCCATATGGCTGAAACCATGTTTTGTTGCAACAAGATAATTATGATGAGTATCCCATGGAACAAAATAAGAAAGGTAAACAGGTTCAAGACCTGATGACGTTATTTCGTCATAACTTGGAAAAACAGCTGCATTTAAATCCTTTCTCGTCAATCCTTCTACACACCATTCATCAATATCTATCGGTTTTACGACATCATTTTCAAATTGCTTGAGAGCACTTGATATCTCTTCTTTCTGGGAACCCCCATATTCATAATTCACATTTTCTCCATAAAAAAGAAGATTTAATCCCATTTGCATAGCCATTTTATATGGAAAAGCATAAATCGCTGCATCCACATACCACATTGGAGAACCTAGTTTTTCAAGTGCCAGTCGGGAAATAATTCTAAAGACTTTCATATTAGGTGAAAGCGAAATTATATCACATCCAAAGGAGTCAGAAATATTAGTGAAATTCTTTAAGCCAGTTTGTGTCCAACTGAAATTAGAAACCGAGATCAAAAGCGGATTCATTTTCAGAAGCTCTTTGATAACATGTATTTGAAAATGAGAATCTTTTCCTCCAGAAACGGCAATTGCACAATCATAGCCATCGCCATTACATCCTCTGAATTTCTCGCAAAGTCTTTCCAGTTCATTCCAGCGTTTGTCCCAATCAATATTCTTCTTTTTCTCATAATTTATACAAGCAGTACATGTACCATTAATGAATTCTATTCCTGGCCTGGTATCTGGCATAACACATTTATTACAAAATTTCATATATTACTCCCATTTATAGCTGGAATTTTTTGCTCACTTCTACTGCAATTCTATTCATAACTGGTTCCCAGCCTTCAAAGTTTTTCTGAGAAAATATCCTAGTCTGAGAATACCATGGAAAACGATCAGTTCCCAGCATGGTCTCATGTTTTTCAAAAACCCAGAAGATAAAGTTCGGAACACCAACGGCGCCAGCGAGATCACCAACTGTTGTCCCCCCCGATATCACAAGGTCAAGACAGTTCATCAATGCAGCCACATTATCCAAATCATTTTTTTTATCAAGTTCTTCAAAATCATGGATTTCAATCCCATAGTTATTTTTGATGCTTTCAATTTCATCGCAACATTCATCGTATTGCAGATTTATAAAAGTAATTCCATTTAATTTTAATATAGGTAGTAATTCTTCAATGTTCGGAAATAAGTAGGTATTTTTAAATAACGTTCTGCTACTTCGCCATGATATCCCAATTTTCACAGGTTTATCAAAAGAAGCAAGCTGTTTTTTCCAGTAAATACTTTTTTCTCGGCCTGTAGTTAAATAGGCTCCATTTTCAGGAAAATCTTCCAAATGATTCCGAAAATTTTCAGCAAGATTGCCAAACGGTACATTATAATCATATTTTTCGATATTTGTTTCAGCTTCTTTATATGGAAACTCAAAGCAAAGCGTTTCTGAAAATGTTCTTTGAAACAAGTCTTTCAATTTAAAAGAACATTCGATTCCTATTTTAGCAGGATTTAATCTGATTACATCTTGAATAAGTGTTCCATATAAAATTTCATCACCAATTCCTTGTTCTCCCCATATAAGAATTGATTTATTTTTCAAATCAGCTCCTTGCCAGAGTGGTGAAGGAAAATTTCTGAATTTTGGACATTTTTTTATCTTCCAACGCCAGTTATAATTTTCCCAACCTCTTTTTAAATCTCCCATCGCCAGATATGATAAACTTTTTCCGAAATAAGCTTCTGGATAATGAGAATCTATTGAGATCACTTTATCATAACATTCAATACTTTTTTTGAAATAACTAAGTTTCTTATAATTATTTCCAAGATTCAGCCAGGCATCTGAATAATCAGATTTGAATTCAAGTGCCTTCTTTAAGTATTTGATTGCCTCCCATATATTTTCACTTCTGGATTCCATAGCCAACGCAACTGCTATATTATTCCAAATAGCATGTTTTTCTTTGCTTTTTAATAAACTTTTTTCATACAACATTAAAGCTTCGTCCCTTTTTTCTACCATCTCATTCCAAATGTAAAGATTTGCAATATTAACCATAGTTTCTGGAAGATCAGGGTTAATTAATAATGCCTGGTTGAAATAAATTAAAGCTTGATCAATATTATTCCTTTTTTCTTCAATAATTCCCATGTTATTTAATATCAGAGTACTGTTT
Source organism: Candidatus Muiribacteriota bacterium (assembly GCA_030633305.1). GTDB lineage: Bacteria > Muiribacteriota > DAOVTB01 > DAOVTB01 > DAOVTB01 > DAOVTB01. The sequence goes on along the minus strand of DAOVTB010000062.1, from coordinate 16,362 downwards.
AATATTATTTTTTGAGCATCACTCAAGACAGTTAAAGCCTTATTATGTTGATTTTGTGATAAATAGAGACGAGCCAATAATACATAAGCTCCCTCTTCATCAGGCTTGCAACCAATTGCCTGCTTCAGCTTGTCCATATAAACATCAGGTTTTTTTTTGTTTTTAAGTCCCTCTCCAACTAATTGTTTGTATTTATTGGATCTTTCATTGTGGATTTTCAAAAAAATTTCAAATGACTTTCTGTATTGTTCAACTTCAGGCTCGCATTCAATGACCAACTTTTCCAGTCTTAGTGCTTCATCAATTCTGTCTGTACTGCATAAGACAGCTAGCAAGTGTAAGGCATCTGCCTGGCCTGGAAACATTTCAAGAATATTTCGATATTCCAGTTCAGCGACTTTGATTTTTCCAGCCTGATGTAATTTCAACGCATGTTCTACCTGAAGTTTGGTTTTTCTGGAATATGTCTGACTTTCTGTCATTGTCTTATTTTTTGCCATTCATCCAATCCTTCCAATGTGATTTTATCAGTTGCTCTGTTTTTTTTAAGTCTTCTAGTGTATCAATATCAATACATTTATTTTTATCCAAATAGAAAGGTATTGTATATTCATTAAAAAAAGTGTCATTTTTTAAAAAATCTACAGTATAAGTCATAAATATCGCTCCATCAGGAACAAATGCTTCAGGTAAAAGTTGTCTTGCCATGAATGGATATTCTGGTTTGGAAACCGGAATCAAAAATTTATTCTCTCCAACAATGAAAGTTTTCAGTGGATGCTTATCTGGAACGTAACCACTAATCAGCGACCTGGCTTCACAATTAACAAACAATTCAATAGCATTATCAATATCAACAGCTGTTCTTAGTGGAGAAGTTGCCTGCAAAAGCAGGATTATATCAGGAATGTACTCTTCTTTTTTTTTTTAGAGTCTTAAGAACATGCATGATTACTGCTTCACTTGTGCTATGGTCTTGAGATAATTCATCGGGTCGTTTCAAAGTTTCATAATTCTGATCTTTACAAAATTGTAATATCTGAGCCTCTTCTGAAGAAACCAAAAATCTGGTAATTCTAATAGATTTGTAAGTTGACTCAAGTGTCCATTGTATAAGAGGTTTTCCGCAAAGCGGAATTATATTTTTCCGTGGGAGCCCTTTAGAATTTCCACGAGCCGGAATTATTGCAAGGATTTCTTTCACATCATTCATCTTTCTCTCCAAGTTCAATAAACTGCTTTTGTATAGGAGTCGCCCAAAACTGGTCATTATTCAAAACATCCAGGAATTTTTGTGAACTATTACCTGAACCAAAAGACATGTTTTCGGGAAAAGACATTTCACAGGAAATAATTTCCAAAATCACCGCTTTAATATCATCTTTTTCCAAACCTGGTTGAAATATTGAGTCTACTGACTTAGAACGATTCAACTGTCGTGATCCAATATTGATTGAAGGCTTTCCAAAAACAGGTGCCTCTCGAACTCCGACACTTGAATTACCCAAAATAAACATACAGTTTTTTAGAAGAGTCAGGAAATATTCAAACCTTATAGATGGTAAAACTAAAAATTTGCTATCATCATCTAACTTTTCATATTCCTTCAAAATTATTTCAGAGCCAGTATCATTATTGGGAAGCACAACAATAAATTTTTCGCCAGATCCCAAAGCTGCAGCAACAGTATTATTAGCCATTTTTCTTGTTGCCTCAAGGTCAGTTGTAACCGGATGCATTATCATGATCCCAAAAGTTTCAAATTTAATATTGTAATGCTGCCTTATTTCATTCAATTCAGGGAGTTTATCTGATAACATCAAATCCAGTTCAGGGGATCCTATGACAAAAATGTCATCTTTCTTTTCACCCATCTGTACAATTCTCTTTTTGGCACTCTCATTGCTAACAAAATGTACATGTGAAAGCTTACTTATAGAATGCCTTACAAGTTCATCAATTGTTCCTGATAATTCTCCCCCCTCGATATGCCCTACAAGAATATTATTGAATGCTCCAACTATTGCCCCTGCAAGTGCTTCAGGTCTATCTCCATGAACAATTATTAGATCAGGGGACATTTCTGAGATATAGGAACTCAGCCCGTTTATAGTATTTGACAGCATAAGTTCCATTTTCCCAGCAAAAGGCGAATTATTATACATGTAAATATTTTTGGTTCCTTGTTTAAAAATCTCATGTACTGTTGAACCATATTTTTCCAGAAGATGCATACCTGTTGCAAAAATATGAACCGAAAAATCATCACATTGCTGCGTTATATCTATAAGAGATTTTAATTTGCCATAATCAGCTCTTGTCCCTGTAATAAATACAATTTTCTTTTTCATAGCATTTCTTTCCTGATCTGAGAGCCTGCCTTGATATTGATTTTTGCTAAACCACCTATAATACATTCAAGCGATTCAGCCAGAAAATCTCCTGTTCCAGGTCTTCGGACCCAGAGATTCTCATATGTTAAAATCTCTCCTTTGCAAATATCCTTGATAGCAACCACTGAAGAATATGCAAAATCAATTGTTGGTTGTTCCTCTGGAAGAATTTCCTTTGTTCCACCAAGTGCCTGATGAATTGCATTACACCCTTGAATAAGTCGCTTCAATTCATCTGGAGTAATTGATAACGAAATATCAGGCCCAGGCCATGTTTTATCACAGGTAAAGTGTTTTTCAATAATGGATGCTCCTAATGCAACTGCACCATAGCACGTATAATTTCCAATAGAATGATCACTAAGCCCAATAACAGCCGTTGGAAAAAATGTCTGAAGTTGTTTAATACAACCAAGTCTGACTTTATCATAAGGAGTAGGATAAATGGATGTACAATGTAGCAATGCATAGGAGACCTTTTTTTTCTCCATAATATTCACCGATTTTTGTACAGATTCTATTGAATTCATGCCAGTGCTTAAAATAATTGGCTTTCCGTATCTGGAAATATGTTCTATAAGAGGATAATTATTGCATTCACCAGATCCTATTTTGAATGCTTTTACACCAAGCTGGTTCAACCTTTTTGCTGCCGCTCTGGAAAATGGCGTAGATAAATAAATCATTCCTTTTTTCTCTGTATATTCTTTAATCTTAATTTCCTGTTCACGAGTCAGGACAGCTTGTTCCATTACTTCCCAGATTGACTGATCAGTATTCCCGGGAATGACATTTTTTGCATCTGAACTCATCTCATCTTCAAGAATATGACATTGAAATTTAACACATTCACAACCGATTTTAGCAGCAGCATCAATCATTTTTATTGCTTTATCCACATTCCCATGATGATTGATCCCAATCTCTGCAATAATAAATGGAGAAGTTTTTGTACTTATTTTTCTGTTATCTATAATAATTTCATTCATTAAAAATTTCCAAAAGTGATTCAATAATTCATTATTGATATTATAGGATATCAATCCATTTTATACAAATGGTATATTTTCCCCTTATTTTCTTCAATTTCAAGGTTTGCTTGACAAACAGCTCTTTACAGATATAATGATAAGTAGAAATACAAGATATTTTATTATTAAAAAGGTGGTACGTTTATGAAAAAAATTACTATTTGTACATTACTCGTTTTTGTTTCTTTGCTTCTGTTATCGGTAAACAGCTTTGCTAATGAAGTAAGTAATATCGGCGATGTTTCCCATATTATAGGAGAAGCAGAATTAAAAAGAGGAAATATAGACCTCTGGACTAAAATAAAAAAACACGAACCAATCAAAGTAAATGATATGCTTCGTACTGGAAACAGCACAAAAGTAACCGTGAAATACGCTGATGGTGCTATTTTGAAGATCAAATCAAATACTCAGGTAGAATTCAAACTCAACGGTTTAAGAATGAGATTTGGAAAAACCTGGTACAAGATTGTAAAAAAAGGAAGTGGATTTGAAGTTCAGACTCCAACAATGCTTGCAGGTATCAGGGGAACTGTTTTTGACGTTGACGTTGATTACACAGGAAAATCAAGACTAAGAGTTATGGAAGGAACTGTTGCTGTAACTGGTCAGGAAAATACAGTATTTGTAAAAGCAGGTACATATACAGAAGTATTGAAGAATTCCATGCCAATGAAACCAAAACCGTTCAAAGTTTCTGATGCTAGTAAAGAATGGGGATTTAACAAACTTCCTTTAATACCATTCATGTTCAAACCCTTGAAAAAAGAATTAAAATCAGTTGATGTTACTGCTCCTGCTAATGTCGCTGATGTTATAGACACAGAAGAATACGAAATGGATTATGATGAAGCTGAAAAAGAATACAAGGAAGCAGACAATAAACTCCTTGAAGCCAATATCAAGTATGGTTCCAATCCAAATCATCCAGAATTACTGAAAGCAGAAAAGAGATATAATAGTGCCAATAAAATCTGGAAGAGTCTTCAAAAATAATAATTAGCTCAAATACATAAAAAGCGGCATTATCAAATGCCGCTTTTTTTATTATAAACTATTTCTACATTCAAAATGAGTACTCCCCTACTCCGCAAGTATTAATTGATGCAGAAAGGTTCAAGAACCGCTCATTTTGGACGTAGAAAAAAAGAAGGGACAGAAAAAACAAAAGTTTTTTCCTGTCCCCAAATCTGCTTTAACTGCCATATATAATCAGCCAAACCATTAGACTGAAAATACGCATTACAAAAATAGAACAATATATTCTATCTCTATATTAATTATACAACATCAAATCACGTTTAAGTCAACTTTTTTCATTTTTGTCATCATTCAATTATTATTATACCATCGACCCCAGATTTCTAGAAGTGCTTTTTCAAACTTCATGGAAAATTTTTTTTTGTTACAAAAATCGGATTTCATTAACCGAAACCTTAGCCCATGTCGAATCGAGCTCAATTTTTCAAAATTATTACTTAAGCCAATCGCTTTTGAAACATATTCTTCTTTATCATCAGCAACAAACTCATCCATTCCAAGTCCTTTCAAAATACTAATACCAACTCTACCACAATGCCGTTCACCAGCCAGAGTCAGCACGGGGACACCCATCCACAAAGCTTCAAAGGTAGTTGTAGTCCCATTATATGGGAACGGATCAAGCCCAATATCAATACTGTTATATAGTTGAAAATGTTCTTTAAGATTCCTACAGAAAGATATAAGCTTTATCTGAGAAGCTGAACATCCGTTTTTTATAAATGCTTCCATGTATCTTTTACAAACATTTTCATCAGCTAGTTGAATACTTTTTAAAATAATTTGTGAATCAGGAAGGTTTTTAAGAATCTGTGACCACACTTGAATAACGTCTTCAGTTACCTTGGATGTATTATTAAATGAACCAAAAGTGATATCTCCTGATTTTTTTACAGGTAATTCAGAAACTTCAGGTGTTTCAGGTGGAGGTTCGTAACAATGAAATCCACCAACTAACCTAATAAGCTTTTCAGATGAGAATTTATCTGAAACACCAGTTGGATCCGTATTTTCATCAACAAACCTGTAATCAATGTTATCAATACCTGTCGTATCTGGATATCCAAGCCATGAAATCTGAATTGGTGCAGGCTTCAACACAAATGTTCCAAGCCTGTTCCCTTTTGTATGACCTGCAAGATCAATCAGTATATCAATTTCATGTGATTTAATAATTTTTGCAGCATCCTCGTGAGTTAATCCAGTTATATTGATCCAATGATCTGTAGATTCCTGTATTTTTATGGACATCCAGTCAGCATAATAGAAATCAGCAAAACAATATATTTCGAACTTTGATCGATCATGCGATTCAAGCAGAGGTAAAAAGAAATAAGCAACGGAATGAGCTCTGAAATCAGGTGAAACATAACCAATCCGGAGTTTACGATCAATATATCTGTAATTTTCAAACGAGTGTTTAATATCTCTTTTAAATATATTGTTCCATTTGAGATGTTCTTCAAAAATCATATTGGTTGAAAATGATTGTTCATAATGTAATCCTAACAAAAGATTACTCCGAAATTGAGCATCAGATTTATCATTAACTAGTGATTTTTGATAATACTCTATTCCTTTTTTTACTTCCAGATTCTTCACATAACAGTTTCCAAGATTATTTAATGCCATTGCATGATCTGGATCAATTTCCAGTACCTTTTCATATGTTTTGATTGCTTTTGTGATTTTTCCATCAGCCAAATACACATTTCCAAGGTTATTTATCCCAATTGTATAATCTGGTTTGATTGCAATTGAACGTTTTAAATATTCCAAAGATTTATCTGTTTTTCCAATATTCTTGCAAATATTTCCTGCATTATTCAGTGACTTATAATGATTTGGAAATTTCTCCAAAACTTTTTCATAACAGGTCAGAGCTTTTTTTAATTCTCCACAATCCTGATACGCATTTCCAAGATTGTTAATAGTCTCCGTATCTTCCTTAATTTCAAGAGTACGTTCATAAACTGGAATTGACAGCTTAACATTTCCTGTCATCTGCAAGAGCATTCCATAATTTATCAGGTAATCAATATTGGAAGGATCAAGTATTGTTGCATGGTTTAAAAACTCTAATGCTTCGCATTGACGTCCAGTTTTAATACAGATTATCCCTAATAGATGGATGCTTTCTGCTCTTTCTGGTTCTAATTCTATTACTTCCCTGAAAACTGATTCTGCAGAGTCTAATTTTCCCAATCGAAAAAATTCCAAAGCCTTTTTTTCAAGGTTTTTAACATTGTCAGAGATTTTAGGTTTCTGATTCTTGCAACCAGAATTGGTCGTAACAACATTAGGAATGCGACGCTTTTTCTTTGCCATGGTTTAATTTTACTTTGATGTTATTCAAATTTCAAGATAAGAAAAAGATTGAACCACAGAGAACACTGATGGCACAGAATAAAAAAAAGATAATCACACAAAGGCACAGAGGCACAAAGAAAGATTGAAATGCAGAGAAAAAAAAGGACAAAATAAAATGGGCCAGGAATTCTATTCAGAAAATAGAATCCTGACCCATATATCACTATCTACACTTTTTCGTCAACAAACGTGCCAACAAAATCATGCATTCTAGAAACCATTTCAAGAAATTCTTCTGGCGGAAATTCCTTGATTACATCACCACTGCCAGTATCCACGAGACGTACAACAAATCCACTACTTGAACGCTCGTCGATTTTGTACGACAGCTTGTTGTTAAAGTTTGCTGAGATCTTATTCATGGATTCAATAACATCCTGAACAGCGACCTTATCTTTAGCCATCTCTTTGATGGCCTCTTTATCTATGTTACTCTCCTTCACTTCTTCGGGTTTGACAGATTGTTCTGAGACAGCCGGCCTTGGATTAACAGGTCCCACAGGCGTAGGTGTCGGCGAATGAACAATCCCATCTATTCCGTATACAAACATTATAATTCACCTCCTATCTGATTTCTATGTCCTTGGCATAGTTTCAGGCAGTCGTTCAAACTTTTAATCTGAACGCATCCTGGTATTACTTTTAGATTCATGTAACTACTCATGATGCTATCCTAAAAGTGATAATACCAGTTGAGGCATCATATTAGCCTGCTGAAGCATACTGGTTCCAGCCTGGGCCATGATCTGATGCTTTGTAAATTCCATTGTCTCTTTCGCAAAATCTGTATCTCTTATGCGACTTTCAGCGGATGCCAGGTTTTCTTTTGTGATCGACAGATTAGCAATTGTATGATTCAGACGATTCTGCATCGCACCAAGTTTTGCACGAGTAGTCGAAATTGATTCAATCGCTGTATCAATTACTCCACTGTCAAGTACATTCTGTGCATTTGCCTGAGTAGATACGTCCATGCCTGACATATTCAAAACACCCGTATCCATCTTGTCAATTGCAACTTTCATCCTGTTATCTGCACCATCATTTGCACCTACTTGAAGCTCAAGTTCGCCACGACTTACCATTATAGAGAACTTTTCAGTACCGGAAAGTGTTTTTTCTTCAAGGGTAAATTCAATTCCAGAAATACCACCTGCACCAGGTTCTTCGCTTCCAAGCTGATCTGGATCTACCTGACTTTCTATTACAGCAGAATCACTCTTAACAGCATCAAACTTTGTGTTCCTGTTTCCAAACTTCGCAAAAACATCTACAGTTGATGAATCATTAGGTGCTGTGATCTCAAGATGATAATCAGTTGTTGAAGTTAATCTTTCACCTACAACTGAACTTCCATAATGAGTTCCATAAAGACCAAGCATTGCAGCCAATTGATTATTTGAAGTACTATCTCCAGTCCCTTCAATAACAATCGGATCACTCCCAGTACCAGTAGAAAAAACCTCTATTCTACCTTCTCTTCCATTATAAATGGCCTGCAGCCCAGTAAAACCATCTATATCACTAACAATATCAGATATTTTATCACCTGCAGCAATTGTTAGTGTTGCTGTAACATCATTTTTATTTGTAAATTCGATCTGTCCTGTCAACGAAGTCAGCGCTTGAAGATCATTTTCAGTTACTGTAGCCGCTGGTGTAAAAACAGTATCTTCATGAATTAACCCATTCTCCCCACTTCTATCACTGTTGTATATTGCGCCTGCAGTTCCTTCAAGAGCATTATAACTGGATCCTGCACCATCTTCAAGAAAATTATCTCCATTATATACCGATTTGGGTTGATTAACTACAGTAATAGATATATCATGTGCCGAGCCAAAGTTATCAGCTTCAATCTCAATAGCTGCAAGTACAGTAGCACCTGCATCATCAGTATCAACATCCGCATGAAATTTTGCATGTGCTTCCATACCAGCATCGGATAATGCCATATTAATCTTCTCCACAACTTCGGTTATGGTATCGCCTGCACTTGCTTTCGATATAAGATCAACTGCGGTTTCTTTACCATCCATTGCAAAACGGAAAGTATAGGTTCCATCATTCGCAGCGCCCATAAACGTGCTGAATGTATCATCAACAGTAACGTCAACATCATCAGCTCCAGCAGTAAACGTTGCTTTAGCCTTAGATGCTTCATTTTTTACTTCGATTTTATATTCACCATCTAACTGCGGAGTACTTACAACCTTGATCTTTGATTCAACATTGATACTGTCGATATCACCAATTTCGTTCGCCTGACTACCTATACTACCATCGAGAAGTTTCTTCGTGTTATACTCTGTTGTTTTTCCTATTCTATCGATCTCATCGAGTAACTGATTTACTTCTTCCTGGTAATGTGCTCTGTCAGCATCAGTCTTGTCACCATTGGCGGCAAGTTCAGTAAGATCACGCATTCTACGCAGTATTGTATGTGTTCTATCAAGTGCTCCATCAGCTGTTTGCACAATAGAAATACCGTCCTGAGCATTCTGAGCAGCGATCTCGTAACCACTGATCTGCGATCTCAATTTTTCGCTGATGGCCAGTCCTGCGGCGTCATCAGCTGCTGTGTTAATCCTGAAACCAGATGAAAGTCTTTCAATCGACGTTGAAAGTTTACCCTGGGTTTCGCTTAAATGTCTGTACGCTGTCAACGAATAAATATTGTTGTTAATCCTCATACTCATAATTCACATCCTCCTTGATGTTTCTTTTGTTTTGGGCTTCCTGCCCTTTTTTTACCAGATTAATCTGGCTTGTTTTTTGGTTTTTGGTTTTCTGTCTTTTTGGTTAGAAAATTTTCCTCCTTTTTTTTATTTATTCTGTCTTTTTTCTGTAATTTTTTTTCCTTTCCTACCACCTCCATTTGTCTTAATCTTTGATTTATTTTGTTATATTTTTTATCTTTTTTATATTTTTGTTCTTGGTCTCGGGCAGACACGGTGGTCTGCCCCTACATTGTTAATTATCTTCTGTGCTCTTATTTTACCTGTACCATTTTATCTGTTTGGTTGAAATATCAAATCTGGCGCTTTACCTGTTCCATTTTATTTGTTTGGTTGAAATATCAAATCTGGCGCTTTACCTGTTCCATTTTATTTGTTTGGTTGAAACATCAAATCTGGCGTTGGGGTCAGGGCAACTTTCATGAACTTGTACATCAAGTTCACAAAAGTTCCTTCTGACCCCTTTTATATTTTACTATTTTGTCCAATTCCTTTTCTCTGCGTTCTCAGCGCCCTCTGCGCGAGATCTTCTTTTTTTCATTATTACATTCTTTCTTATCTTTCTTTGTACCTCTGTGCCTTTGTGTGATTATCTATTTCTTCTCTTTTATTTTTCTTTTTTCCTAATGTTTCCTCTTCATATGTCGATAAATAGTGTAAGAGGAAAAAAAGGTGGGGAGAATGGCCCAAGGCCAACGAACCAAGTTCCACTCTGCCCCAAATCTGCTTTAACTGCCATTAAAGTACTAAATAAATAATTCCAGATTTTGACCTCTAATGCCAAAACCAGGGAAGGTGATGCTTTTTTACATCGGGGCCGGCCAAAATGGCCAACCCCAATAATAATTACTATAAACTCGAATACTATCCTATCAAATCCAAAACCATTGATGGCATCATGTTTGCTGTTTTAAGCATGTTTGCTCCTGCCTGGCTCATGATTTGATGCCTTGTAAAACCCATCGTTTCCTTTGCAAAATCGGTATCTCTTATCCGGCTTTCAGCACTTGATAGATTTACTGATGTTATTGAAAGATTAGCTAATGTGTGTCCCAATCTATTCTGAATTGCTCCAAGCTTGCTTCGTGTTAATGCAATCTTGGCACTTGCATTGTCTAAAACTTCACTGTCCATAACAGACTGAGCATTTGCCTGGGTACCAATATCAAGACCTCTAATACCAAGTTCATCAGTACTTATTTTATCTATCGAAAGACCCATGCGATTTGACTGTCCAGTATTTGAACCTATCTGAAGATCCAATTCTCCATGACTAACTAAAATAGAAAAGTGCTCTCCACCAGCAAGTGTCTTTTCTTCAAGCTTAAATGATATCCCAGCTATTCCACCTGCATTATTAGCATCCAAACTATCAGATGCATTTAAGCTAGGTCGATTTCCACGAGCTGGAAGATTTATACCTTCATTAACTTCAGAACCTGAAACTCCTGGATGAACACCTGATTCTGTAACTGCACTTGAGCTTTTAACTCCTTCAAAATTAGTATCTCTAGATCCAAATCTTCCGAAAACATCCACCTGATGATTTTCAGGGTCTGCTATCTTCAAATGATAATCAACAGTTGCACTCAACGTTTTTCCTTCTACATCTCCACCATAGTGTTCTCCATAAATTCCAAGCATTGCAAGAACTTCATTTTCCTTATCGCTGTTGTTCATTCCTTTTATGGATAATGGATCTGAACCAGATGATTTTGAATACACATTAATGGAACCAGTTTTCTCATCAAAATAAGCTCTTACATTCACAGCATCACCCACATCCAGATTATTGATCTTCCCAATCAAATCTGCAATGGTATCCCCTTCTGAAATATCAATTGCAGCTGTTTTACCTGAAGTATCACTAAATGTAAATGCAGTGTTTTTATAAGAATTCGAAAGAATTGCTTTTTTATCTGATGTTCCATCATCTGCTGCTACCAATACCATCGTATCCGCAAAAGTTCCATCAGCCAAGCTTCTGTCACTATTGTAAATCGCACCACCTGTACCATCATCTGCATTATAAGATGCATCTCCATAAAGAGCTCCTGGCTGATTCACAACCGTGATATGGATATCATGCGCTGATCCAAAATTATCAGCTTCAATTTCTATCCCATCTATTGTGGAACCAGCAATATCAGTAACAAATTTTGCGTGGGCTTCAATTCCTGCATCATCAAAAGCTTTGTCTATAATGTTCAAAACTTCTGAAATTGTATCACCTTTTCCAGACTCGGCAGTCATATTTACAGCAACCTGTTTTCCATCAACATCAAACCGAAATGCATAAATACCATCATTTCCTCCGACAAACGCACTAAACGTGTCATCAATCGTATTATTTACACCAGCTGATGTAATCAATGCAGTCGCTTTAGTTGCAGCCTGTTTAACTGTTACCTGATACTCTCCGTCCATCTTCGGGGCACTTACAACCTTGATCCTGGCTGCATCATTGATACTATCAATATCGCCCACTTCTTTTGCCTGACTTCCCACACTGCCATCAAGAAGTTTTTTAGTGTTATACTCTGTTGTCCTTCCAATTCTATCAATTTCATCGAGCAACTGATCAACTTCCTTCTGGTAATGTGCCCTGTCAGCATCTGTTTTATCGCCATTTGCAGCCAGTTCAGCAAGATCATGAATCCTGCTGATGATTGTGCTGGCCCGGTCAAGCGCTCCATCAGCAGTCTGGACTATAGAAATACCATCCTGCGCATTTCTAACTGCTACTTCATGCCCACTGATTTGCGCCCTGAGTTTTTCACTGATTGCAAGGCCAACTGCATCATCTGCGGCTTCATTAATCCTGAAGCCCGATGACAATCTATCAACTGAACTCGATAGTTCCGATCGAGTCTCGCTGAGATGACGATATGAGTTCATCGAATAAATATTGTTTACTATACCCATACCCATGTTTTCATCCTCCCTGATGAACCTCTGTCGAGCTTCCTGCTCTTTTATTTCAATCCTATTCTAAACATCTATCACCCCCCATTTTTATATAAGGTGCCAGGGCACTTTCATTTCAAAGCAAAATATTCAAGCAACGAAACAAAAGTCCATCTTGCACCGGTATTAACCATTATGCAGAAAAGCTGTCACATCATATTCAATTGTCAAAGAGCCTAAAACTTTTATAAAGCCTGAAGTAAACTTCTAAATAGTGTTACTTCAATTCTTTCAGTACTTAATACTTTTACAGCACTTTGCTGTATGATCGAATCTCTTGTGAAATTCATCGATTCTTTTGCGATATCCGTATCACGAATCCGGCTTTCGCTTGCAACTGTATTGTTATATTCAACACCAATTCTCTGTAGTTCATTCTGCATCGCTGTTACAAAAGAGCCAAGTCGTGTCTGAACTACTGAGACTTTTTCTCTAGCCTTTTCAAATACCTTGTTTTCAAGGATTTTAAAAGCATTGTCCTGAGTAGTTATATCCATGTCTGTAATTCCAAATGATTCAGGTCCAATTGGCGGCACATCAAATTTCATCAATTCACCTGATGGATGAGAATAAATTGACTCGTCATCAGAAGAAATCAAAACAGAAAATTTTGAACCTGACCGAAATGTTTCTTCATTTAACCTTATTTCAAGTCCATAAACACCGCCACTTGTTTGTTTCCCATCAAGTATTACTCCGCTTTTAAGCATTCCCCTGCTATTATCCATTTCATTGTTAAAACTGTTATCACGAGTGCCATAATTTCCCATCACCCTGACCGAATTCCTGTCTGGATCAGTCATACTTACAATATAATCTTTAGTCCCTGAAATTCTCTGACCTTTTATTTCAGCTGTAGAACCATCAATAACTTCACCTGAAATTCCAAGCCTGTCACTTAATTCACCAGTTACTTTAAATGTATCTGTAATCTCATCCGATGAATTATCCTGTACAATAATTCTACTGTTGGTTGCATCATAAACTGCTGTTATATCAGCACCTCCACCTGCAAGATTGACTGTTAATCCACCATGAGCAGATCCATTTACATTGCTGTTAAGAGCATCAACAATATTTTTTATTGTTACAGAATCACCACCTGATGTATCAAGATCAATCGAAATAGTGTTCCCAAGTTTATCAGTAACTGAAATTGCATTGTTCATTACAACTGCACCTGTAGCATTTTCAAATCCTGAAAGTAAATCGAGTGAATTAATATCTGAAGAGTTTGCTGAACTTTGTACAACCGTACTGTCACTTATCAAACCATTTTCATCTGAAAGATCTGAATTATATATATTAAATGTACTTCCTTCTACTGCTGCAGGATTTACAGCAAAACTCCCATCAGAAGGCTGATTAACTAGACTCACCTGAATATCATGAGCAGAACCAAATCTGCCAGCTACAATTTCAATGGCTCCCAACGTCTGTGCTCCATCGTCAACGTCAGAATTAAAAACTACGTAACCATCCATTCCAGCTTCTTTCATTGAAGCACTTATCTTTTCAACCGCTTCACCAATTGTGTCTCCTGATCCGCTTTTTGATGAAAAAGTTGCAGAGGCCTGCAAGCCATCCATATCTATCCTGAACGTATAATCACCTTCAACTGAACCAGCAAACTCAAACATTGTTGTGTCACCGTCAATTGCGACTCCTGCATCACCTGTGATCATGGCTTTTGCCTTGCTTCCTGTTTCTATTATATCAACTTGGTATTCACCATCTATTGTTTTCCCGCCTTTGTATGTAACTTCATTTACTATGTTATCAATATCACCTGTTGACACTGCTTTTGTGCCCAAACTTCCATCCAGAAGCTTTTTTGTATTATATTCTGTTGTATTCTCAATTCTACTGAGTTCATCAGACAGACTGTTAATTTCTTCCTGGTAATGTTTTCTGTCAGAATCGGTTTTATCACCGTTTGCGCTATATCTGACGAGGTCTTCCATCCTGCGCAATATTACTGCAACCTTTCCAAGGCTACCTTCTGCTGTCTGGACCATTGATATTCCATTCTGTATGTTTTCCATTGCAGAAGTAATTCCGCTTGCCTGTGCCCTGAACTTTTCACTTATAGCAAGCCCAGATGCATCATCAGCAGCCCTGTTTATTCTTAAACCTGATGACATCCTCTCAATTCGGGTTCCCAGCTCTCGGGAAACGCCTTTGTAGTGACGTGTCATCACATTTGATATGTAGTTGTTATTTATTGTTATTCCCATTTTTTTCTCTTTCTTCTTTTTTTCTGTGTCCTTGTTCTCGGACAGGCACGAGGACCTGTCCCTACACTATTTTGTTCTTGATCCCGGGCAGACACAGTGGTCTGCCCCTACAATATTTACTATCCTGTTCATCTATGCTAATCCTGTCCAATCTTTTTCTTCTTTTCTCTGCATTCTCCGCGATCCCTGCGCGAAATCTTCTTTTTCTTCCTTATCCTGTTCATCTATGTTAATCCCGTCCAATCTTTTTCTTCTTTTCTCTGCATTCGCCGCGATCTCTGCGCGAGATCTTCTTTTTCTTCCTTATCCTGTTCATCTTGTTAATCCTGTCCAAGCTTTTTCTTATTTTCTCTGCATTCTCCGCGATCTCTGCGCGAGATTCTTTCTTTTTTTTCTGGTTTCCAGGGACAGCCTGGTATTCAGGCTGCCCCTTGGATTATATCTATATGCTCTGTAAAAGCTGTAAAGCAAGCTGTGGAATCTGAGTTGCACGACTTAGCATCATCGTACCACTCTGGCTCAGTATCTGATGTTTGGTAAAAGCAAGTGTTTCCACAGCAATATCAGCATCTCTTATGCGACTTTCAGCACTTGAAAGGTTTTCTTTCGTGATGTTGAGGTTTGCGATTGTATGATTCAACCTGTTTGTGAAAGCACCAAGTTTTGCACGCTGGGTAGATATCTTATCAATTGCAACATCAATGACTTCTGAATCAAGTACATCCTGTGCATTTGCCTGTGTTGTTACATCAACATTCAAAATACTGAGTGCATCAGATGTCATTCTATCAATTGAAATACTCATCCTGTTGTCTGAATTTCCATTAGCACCCATTTGAAGTACAAGATCACCCTTTTTTATAAGTATGGAGAATTGCTCTCCTCCTGCAATGGTCTTTTCTTCAAGCTGGAATTCAATTCCTGCAATTCCACCTGCTCCTTCTTCTACAACTCCTGTTGCATCCGGATCAATACCACTGGATGTTACCGCAAATCCAGGGCTATCGATTCCAGTAAATGTTGTATTCCTGCTTCCAAAATTTCCAAATACTTCAGCGCTTGATGAATTATTTGGTGCAGTTATAGTTAGATGGTAATCAGATGTACCGCTAAGTTTCTTTCCTTCAATCTCAGTTCCATAATGAGTTCCAAAGATACCAAGTTTTGCAGCAAGCTGATCATTTGCACGTTCTAAAAGTTCATTTCCATCTGTTGTACCTTCAACAGTCAACGCACCAGTTCCACTTCCTTCAGCGATAATACGAATTCTACCAAGCTGTTCATCATATATTGCTCGAACTTCAAGAGCTTTTCCGGTTACATCATCTGTAAGACTATTTATTCCTTCAATAATATTATCAATTGAAATATGGTTATCTCCAGGATTACTGACATCGGTATCCAAATGAACGCTACCAGCAGGAGCAACACCAGAATCAAAAACTAACTCAGCTTCGTTTCCAGATCTATCAGTAATAGTAATACTTCGTCCCCAATATCCACCAGTACCCAACGACTGAAGATCATTATCCGGAATGACCGCTGTATTTGACATGAAATTCACAGTTTCCTGTATTATACCATT
>DAOVTB010000198.1 GCA_030633305.1 Candidatus Muiribacteriota bacterium | reverse complement strand
ATCAACCTGTCGAGCACCCTTAAGAATTAATGGATTGTGACGATCAGAGTTTTTACATTCAAGTAATTTTAAATATAGATCTCGCTTCATATTAAATTTATACTAAAAAACGTGAAAAAAGCAAATTATTACTCCTGAAAACATGAAATTATTAAAAATATTCATCCGAAAAACGGGAATGTTATTTTTGGAGCTTGTGACCAAATTGTATCTAGAGGAAAATTAGAAGTTTTAATAATACAGTGAGATTTAATTATTGTTAATTTTCAGATCTTTTAATAGGTTTTCGATTTGTACTGTCAATTCAGGAATCTTGTTTTTTACAACATCCCAAATAATTGAATAATTTATACCAAAATAATCATGGATTAGTTTATCTCTCATACCAGCCATTTTTTTCCATTGAATATCTTTCCACTGGAGCCTGATATCTTCAGGTATACTTTTTGTGGCTTCTCCGATAATTTCAATACTTCTTACGATGGCTCTCTTTAAAGTTTCATCATCTAAAAAGTCTTCCTTTGATTTATCAGGAAGGATTACATTTTGAATAAAATTACATTCATCTAATATGTGTTGTAGTAATTCTTTGAAATGCTTAGACATATATCGTTTCTTTTAAAATATGTGGACCTATATATTTACTTAAACCGTTTTTTGTAACTATTTCAATTTTATTATCTACAAATGAGTTTTCCAGAATATCATATATTGTCATTAAATTATCAAAAGTCTCTTTATCGGAATAAAAATCAATCAATATATCTATGTCGCTATTTTCCCGCTGTAAATCTTTTGAATAGGAACCAAATAATCCTAATTCCTTGACTCCAACTTTCGTTAGAAGTAGTTTTTTATTTTTTAAAATTTGTAATATTTTATTTTTAGTTAACATAAATAATATCCAATTAAATGTAGGATTTTTTTAATCATTATAAATGTACAATCTATAAGGTTTTATGTCAAGTATCTTAACGTTTAAACTTTGTGACCAAATCGTGACCACGCTCCATACAAAAAGAAACAATTCAGTACAAATAGAAACAAAAACTCGACCCATAGGTAAAGCAGTGCAGATGGCGAAAACGACCATATTTAGAGACTTCGGAAGAATGGCTTAGTTTTGATTACAAATCAACTGCTCAAGCATCTGAGCCACATCAGCATACAGGACTTTTCAACAGTGATTTTATCATTTGTGGGTAAAGGGTGTCTACGAATTATTTGGTTAGCTTTTTTTTGTCATCCTGTGACTTAATCACAGGATCCATAATCTATGTTAATCTTCAATACTAAGGATTTTCTCAATTTCCTGTACAATGTAAAGCCCTTGATCAGAAGTTTTAAGGTTTTCTAAAAGTGAAATTGGATTGCCCATAATTGGTTTTACAAAGACTCCATATGAATAGTAATTGGTGAGGTGTCGTCGAAAGCTTTTCATCTTGCAGAATATCTGATCTATGTCTTTGGACATAATATTTTTTTGGGTAGGCCAAGGTATTGGACTATGTTTGATATCAATGCTCTTTGTTGTCACCTTTAGGGTTGTTTTGTTAAAAGTAGCTGCAAGTGCAGTGTATGAGAGTATTATGCCAACTCCTATTTCAAGAACTAAAGATAACGTGCTGTTTGTAAAAATAGAAGGGAGATTATGGTAAATCAACATTACAAAAAGGAATGCATATAAGGGGAAAATTGTTTTTTTAAATGAAATAATAACTGTCAAAATGGTTTTATCCTTTTCCAGTTTAATTCCATCCGGTAGTGCGACTGCATCTTTGAACTTCTTCTTTTTTTCATATGTATCTTCGCCAATTGAAAGATCAAAACTATTTGAACAGTTTTGGCAAGTTACAAAACCTTGATCACGTTCTACATCTTCCTTAGGAACAACTCGGCAGCAATTTGGACATTTGAATACCATTTTTTCTCCTGTAAATAATGTTGTATTTCGCGGATAAAATAGTATAACACAGCTTTTCAGAAACTTAGTCTTCATTTTGCTAGTATCCTGAAGTGTATGGGACTAATTTTTTTACATTGAGACACTTTATTTTATCAATCTTTCTTTTATCCCCACTGAAAGAAGACCTTCTACAAATTGTGATTCTTTTCTTGGTCCCAAACACTCCAATTCACGCCCGTTTTCTAGATAAATCTTAACACTATAGGTAGTATAGTTACTTTTTCGAACAACAGCCATTGCGAAGTCTTTGATTTCCTCAAAAGGAAATATCTCAATTTTTCCGTTCACATTAGATATCAATTTTGTTTCACAAATGTAAAACCGTTTGAGAGTGCCCATAAACGGGTTTGCCACAAGTGCTATGATTAAAAACAACGCAAAGGGAATAATTTCAGGTAAATAACCAATGAGCATCAAACCAACTAAAATGGCCCAAATGACCCAAATGGTTATAACAAACCCCTCGCGTGGCACATCATTTCCACAAGTGGCCTTGGGTATTCCATGTCTTTCGGCAATATCCTGTTCGATACGATTTAAAGCATTCTTTAAAAGTAACATGGCTTTCTCCTGACGCTAAAGTATTAAATCTCGAAACAACTTCATCTTTCCAGATACATTATGTTATTTTTTTGTTTTGTATATATCATTGTATACAAAAAAAGAGCAGGTTCAATGACAAACACAAATCTGAATTGTTCACTTAAGGTTTGTATTATCCTGGTATCGACTTTTCCGCTGAAAAAGATATACCAGAATAACATCATTTTGATAACCATGGTAACTAAAAAATAGTAAAGGAAAGCAATGCTGGTTGATTTATTCTCGAATAGATAACAGTAAAACAATGTTAAAATACAGACCTGACCGCTTTTGATGAAAACGAAGGACAAAGTTGCTAATTTTAAATTTACTTGATGTTTAAAAGTGGTTCTTCAACAGACTGTCCTGATCTGACCCTGAAAGTTTTCATCAGCCGAAAAGCCAATTGTTTGAATCTTTGTAATTATCTTGTTTACTGACTTTAACCGTTTTGCTCGGTCTGATTAGTGTAAAACTATCATTTATAATATAACTTATGGATGTTTTATAAAAAAGGGGATCAATATGGTAGGAAATAAAAAAGTGACATGGGATAATGCTGGGAAAAGGATAGTCATTGTAATAATCAGTGTTCTGATCTTATTCACTGTCAAAGAATGCGTAATTTCAAGTAATAACAAGGAAATTTCCAATAAAAGCAAGGAAACGGGAGAAGTTTTGATTTATATTGAAAGAGGCGGTCAAGGTCTCCAGCAATTTACTGTATTGGCTAGTAAACTAGCTAAACTTTTCAAGCCTTACCTGAAAGGTCAAAAAGTAGATATAGCGAAATTCCAAAGTGGATGCAACCAAATTGAATTGGAATCCAAAGATATACTCAATCGAATTAATCAGATAGTTGTTCCCAGGCATTTAAAGGGAATTAAGCAATTTGAATTTGTTTTTAAACAGTATCAGGATGTGGAAGCACAATTCTTTGGTTCTGAGATGAAAAAATTTGTAAAATACATAAAAAAATACAATCCTCCCAGTAAGAAAAATATTTCCAATTTGGTGGATGCCTTTAAAAAGTATGCTCAAAAGGAAGCTCAAGCAAGGGGGCCTATGACTAAGCAAATGAAAGAACTGTTCAAGTTGTATAATATTAAAACTGGAAAACCTTCGAAATAATTATAAAACAGTGTTTTTTAAATGCTTATGATTGATTTTTTCGATAAAATATGGTATAAGTTTGTTTTAATTTCTAAGATTTAAGTTACATATCAACATACAAACCCTGTGCTGAAGTTAGGCTCAAAACGTCTTCGTTTAGCTTAAAATTAATAATTATAATGTTTTGATGCATTCAGAAAAATAGAATAAATGTGTTAACCGTAGTATCGGGATAACCGGTCTACAAACTAAATTATAATAGAATAAGGAAAGTAATCCCATGGTACAATTTTATAATCTTCTCCAATCAGTCCTGATACTTTGTCTTTTGATTCTAGGCACGTTTTGGCTGAAAAAACGCGGAATTGTGTCGCGTGAACATGAGTCAATATTTTCTCGTTTGGTCACTGATTTTGTATTGCCTTGCCTCATTTTTGTAAGTCTTTCACGTGGAACCTTTTCATTGGGAAAAATGATTCCTGCTGGGATCATGTTGATGTCAATTTTGTTGTGCTGTTTTTTAGGATGGTTGATTGGTAGTAGACTTGGACTCAATCGGAAACAACTTGGTGCATTTACACTTGTTGCAGGTTTTGGCAGTTCATCAACTCTGGGCTACGCATTGATCAGTCAGGTGTTTCCAGGAAATGAAAATGCTATGATGGATGGAATGATTATTGGCGAATTCGGTGCGTGTATCCCAGCATTTACGATCGGTTCTGCAATTGCATTGTACTTTGGTCGTGACGAAAACCAAAAGGCAAGTATAGCTCCAGTCGTACTTAATTTTTTGCGTTCTCCTATCTTTCTTGCACTTGTGGCCGGACTCACCTGTTCAATTATTGGTCTTCCATTGAAAAATCCTGTTGTAAAATTTGTACATAAATTTCTTACGATTATAGGAAATTCGCTTGAGTTAATAGTTGCAATTGGAATAGGTCTAATGCTTCG
The DNA here is from genome assembly GCA_030633305.1 of Candidatus Muiribacteriota bacterium. Taxonomy (GTDB): domain Bacteria; phylum Muiribacteriota; class DAOVTB01; order DAOVTB01; family DAOVTB01; genus DAOVTB01. The sequence continues at coordinate 4,089 of DAOVTB010000198.1, read as the reverse complement.
GGCAATACCTTTCCGGAAACTTGCTGTATGGATTATTGCGATAGTTTCAATAAAACTTATTGCTGAGCCTCTACTTGCCGGTGCTGGTGGACTGTTATTAGATTTGCCAAAGCTTGAGATTAGTGTGCTGATTATTGAGGCAGCAATGCCTTCAGGGGCTGTCGCGGCGGTGCTGGCTGCCCGGTATGGATGTGATGGACCCACAGCCGCTTCATTGACACTTGGAACATACATATTAAGTCTGATCACAATACCTGCAGTTTTTTGGATTTTCACAATATTGAATTAATAAAACAATTGAATGTAAATAATCCGGGGACATAATACTAAATGCAAAAAAGCTTTGAAATAGGGATTGTGTCTCCGGATAAATTTTCTTGACCAAATTGTATCTAGTGGAAAATAAGAATTGGAAAAACAACCCTAATTTATCCGAATTTTTTGCTTTTTTTGTTGATTTTTTTTTTTAAAAGATATACATTTGAGTTCAAGTGAAAATAATTAGCGATTCTGATTCTAGGGCGAAGCGATGCGTAGTCTGGTGGAAAAAAGATAGTTTTTAGATAGAGCAAGTTGTGTACTAAATGAGCATTGACAAAGAAAATTGTAATTCTGTGGAAAAGGCAGCTGTCAAGCATCGTGTTATGGTTTCTCTGTGTCTTTTGATTTTTATTGATTCTATCGGTGTAGGCCTTATCTTTCCGATAATGCCAGCTCTTTTTATGGATTCTGTCCATGGCCTTATCCAATCAAATTCATCATCAGCGCGTGAACTGCTCTATGGAATAGCTTTTGCTGTATATCCGTTAGCCGGTTTTTTTGGAATGCCTATATTTGGTGCGTTATCTGACTCTTTTGGCCGAAGAAAGTTGATGCTGATTGGTTTGTTAGGTATGATAATAGGTTATGGAATAAGCGCTTATTCAGTACTTATACATAACTGTACTTTATTTCTTATCTCTCGTTTTATCAGTGGTTTCTGTGCTGGAACATATACCATAGCAAATGCAGCTGTCAGTGATATAAGTAAGGGTGTCGAAGGTAAAATTGATAATTTTCGATGGCCTATTATTGCGTCACTCTCCGGATTCATACTGGGACCTGCTATTTCTTCCCTAATTGGTTTTTTTCATTTAGAAGTGAAGCTTTCAATACCTTTCTTTCTCGCAGTAATATTATCCGTAGTGAACTGGATAATGCTGTACTTTTCTTTTAAGGAAACTTTTACTCCGGCCAAAGACAAATCAGCTGTCATGAAAAGTCTAACATCTATTGTATATACTTTTAAAAAGAAAGGAATTCGTGCTTTAAGTATTGTGTACTGTTTGTTTCAGTTTGGATTCGGCTTGTTTATTCAATCAATATCGATATATCTTGCATCTGAATTTGGCTATTCACCGAAATTAATTGGGGTGTTTTTTGTTATGTTAGGTATGGTTACAGTCGTGAGTGTAATGATTCAGCCTAAAGTTGCCAAATTAGTTGATTACCGAAAAACGATAAGCATAAGTCTTATTGTAATGGGTTTCCTGATGTTAATAATGACAATTTTCAGTTCAGGATTAATGCCGTTTGATATGGTAAAAGGACAGTGGATAATCTGGGTAATAAGTTCTTTGTTTTATCTGGCAATACCATTTTCCAATTTAGGAATGGCTGTATTGTTTTCAGTTTCTGTTCCAGAAGAAGAACAGGGACAGATCATGGGTGGACTTGGACAGATGTATTCTATTATGTGGTTTGTAGGAGCGCTTCTGGTTGGTTATTTATTAAGTAAACACAGCGGTATGGTGTTCCTTCTCGCCTTTATCAGTTATTTGGCAAGTTTTATTTTATTAATTTATATAGGAGTTCGAAATGAAAAATCTCATATTAAAAGCCAGTAGATACAGTAATATATTCTGGAATGAATGGAAACTGAATCCAGGTACTTATTCAAATTTTGTTACCTTTGCTTATAATATAGAAGGAAATCTTGATACGGAACGCCTTTTAAACAGCCTGCGTAGATTTGTTGCTAAAAACGCCTGGCTGCGTTCCTATTTTCATGCCGAAAATAATACTCTTTATCAGAGTTTTAAAGAAACAATTGATTCTGGTATTTTTTACAAAAAAACCTCTTCATTTCCGAATCCAAAAGCCTGTGATGATTATATCAAAAAACAGCTGAAAGAACCTTTTGACTTGACCAAACCTCCGCTTTTCAGATTTATCCTGCTGGAAAAAAGCGAAAATGCATTTTCTCTTTATCTGATCATTAATCATATTCTGATTGATGGCAACTGTGACAGAGGAGTCGTTAAAGGCATAGAACATCTTTATAATAATTTCGAGAACGAAGATGATGCACCTGACAATTCACACATAGAAAGGCTTTCAGATTTTATAAAAAATGATACCGATAATATTGATAAAGATAACCAGAAAGAGGGTCTGAAGTATTGGAAAGATCTAATAGGCGATACCTCATTATATACTGAATTTCCATATACAGAGAACGTTAAAGGAGATTTCTACAGTTCAGATTTTATAATCAATGAACTTGACGAAGAACTGAGCAAAAAGCTTGTTGATTATTCAAATGATAAACGATACAGCCTGTTTCAGATAATGACTGCCGCCTGGTGTATACTTGTTTATAAATATACACGCAATAAAAAATTTATACTTGGATATCCGGTAAACATGCGGCCTAAAGAATTTAAGGATTTTGCAGGTGCTCTGCTTAATACTGTTCCATGGGTAATAGATCTTGACACACAAGAAACAATAGTTTCTATGATGGAGAAGATGAAAAAGCAGAGGCGGTGTTCAAGAGAGTATCAGATGATACTGATTGCGGATATTATTGCGGAAGTCTCAAAAAATAAGGATTTTGAAAGCCATTCTATTCTTAATATGAGTGTAGCATTTGCAGAATTTCCTCATAATATCGATTTTTTACTTAATGGTGTGAAGTGTATACCTCAGGCAAGGTATAATATAGGTGTCGGCGAACTGGCCTTAATTGTAGAACCAGGTACTTGCTTTACAATGATGATTAATTACAGAAAAGATCTGTTCAGTAATGATTTTATAGCTGAATGTCTGGAACATTATAAAAGAATTATTGCGGAAATAGCTTCCGGTAAAGACAGAGTATTATCTGATATTAATATACTTTCTGAATCCAACTACAAGACTTTGATTTATGACTGGAACTCTGCTGTAGCTCCGTACTCAAAAGATAAGACAGTTCAGCAGATATTTGAAGAGCAGGCTGAAAAGACACCGGATAATATAGCTGTGATCTTTGAAGATACCAGAGTTACCTATAAAGAACTGAATGAAAAAGCTAACCAGCTGGCACATACACTGAGAAGAGACTACAAAGAGTTCTTTGGAGAAGATATAAAGAAAGATACTCTTTTGGGGCTATATATGGAACGTGGAATTGATATGATCGTATCTATGCTTGGTATTTTGAAATCTGGTGCAGCTTATGTTCCGTTTGATGTTGACGATCCTGAAGAACGCCTGAGATATAAGATAAATGACTGTGGATGTAAAATAGTTCTGGTGTCCTCCAGTAGAATGATAAATCTTACTTTCCTCAGCGATTCGGATACAGTACCTGTTGCTGTGGATAGCTATATTGACGAAATAAGTAAAGCTTCCATTAACAATCCTGACAGTATTAATTGTTCAACAGATCTTGCGTATGTGATCTATACATCTGGTTCAACAGGAAAGCCTAAAGGTGTAATGGTGGAACACAAAGGTGTACCTAACCTGGTTATGTGTCAAACTGATAGTTTTGATATTGATTCATCCAGCAGGATTCTGCAGTTTGCTTCGGATAGTTTTGATGCGGCCGTTTCTGAAATTTTTACTGCGTTATTCAATGGTGCAGTGCTTGTTTTGGTTTCTTCAAAAAGAAAAAAGGATATAGGTAGCCTGATTAAACTTATTGATGAAGAGAAAGTAAGTGTAGCTACAATTCCACCGGCATTGCTTGAAAGTTTTCCGCCAGAAACAAAATTCCCATAACAGAAAACATTAGTAGTAGCCGGGGAGGTGTGGACTCAGAAACAGATGGACGACTGGAGT
>DAOVTB010000110.1 GCA_030633305.1 Candidatus Muiribacteriota bacterium | reverse complement strand
ATTTATTAAGAATAATCCTGATTCGCCACTTGTGAATGATGCTCATTTGAAAATATCCGAAGTTTTTGAAGATCTTGCCGTGGAAGTTAAAAAAGATATTAAACCACCTTTACCTGACTATGGTTATAAAGATCGTGCTGCATTTGAAAAAATTAAAACCTTGATCAAGATGAGCAAGAGGAAGCAGGCATTAAAAGAAATTAAAAAATTCAAAAAAGATTTTCCACTTTCGCCTTTGAATGGGAAGATACTTGGATTGAAATTGTAGAAAACAAATATATATATTCAAATTATAAATATAGTTTGATTTTTTTATATTTTTTTTTTATAATCCGAATGTAAAAGTTTCAGATGAATCTGAATGAATTAAAAAGGGGGCAACTAGATTGAGCGTTGTTAATATTCAGAACAATTTTTTTAACGAATTGAGAAAAAGTAAAGGTGCCATTACAATGTTTTTAACAAATGGCGTTAAAGTAGATGGAGTTATTGAGAGTTTTGATCAATATACAGTAGTAATAAATGTTCGAGGAAAACAGCAACTTGTTTTTAAACATGCTATTTCAACTGTGATAAGTCCAACAAAAATTAACTATCATAAAACTGAAGACGAGAGTACTGACTGATTTTTTATAGAAAATCCTGAAGTTCTTTTGATAATTTTTCTTTTTTAAGTTTCTGTAGTGCGCGGTTTTTCAATTGCCGGGTTCTTTCTCTTGTAATCCCAAGAAATCTTCCGATTTCTGCAAGTGTATTTGCGTGACCGGTATCAAGAATTTTTTTTATAGGTACAGTATTTAATACTGATATTGGGGTGATTTCCATATTATTTTTATCAATAAACTGGATAGAAGGAAAATAATTCATTTTTGATCTTTTGGTTGATGTATTCAAGATATCATCAAGCTCTATATCAAATCCAAACATCATCTTAATAATAAGTTTTTCATTAGGAGTAAGACATTGAAGTATAATATTAACGTATTTCTTTAATTGTGTTCTTACAATTTTTGATTCTGGAGATATGTTTTTTAGATCTTCAATGACATCTATAAGATTCAAGTCATCTTCATAACTCAGTTTTTTTTCAAGAGAAAGAGTTTCTTTTATGACAGAATTTAAAATATTGTCTACTTTTTCAAGTGGGATATCAGTTTCAATAGAAATTTCTTGAGATGTCGGCTCACGTTTCAACTGGTTAAATAGTTTATTTTTTACAGCATAAATTTTATTAACCATATCAACAAGATATGCAGGAAGTCTTATTGTTCTTCCGATATTGGCTATTGCACGACGAATGGATTGTTTAATCCACCAGCTGGCATAAGTAGAAAATTTATATCCAAGTTCTGGATTGAATTTTTCAACAGCTTTAATCAGACCCATGTTTCCTTCCTGAATCAAATCAAGAAAAGTCAATCCGCGATTAAGAAACTTCGCTGCAATATTAACTACAAGCTTCAAATTTGAGGTGATCAATTTATCTTTTGCTTTCATATCACCTTTTTGAGCATAAATGATCAATTCAATCAACTCCTGCTCAGGTAACACACTGATATTGGTTAACTCGTTTAAATAAAGTTGAACTATATCGTCTAGCGAACTATCTTTTTTTGTACTTTTTGCATTACTTAATTCAATATCAATAGAATTTTCATGTTCGTCATCTACATAACTAATATTATGCTTGAGAAAGAAATTAATAAAAATTCCAAATTCTTCAGGAGTTAAATGTTCAGTATTGAGATACTCTTTAATATCATCATCAGTAATAAATGATTTATGCTTATTCTTTGCTAAAATAGTTTCAAGAATTTTTATATCCATATTCACCTTCAGTCATGAATCAGACACATATTACTAACATAAAATACCTGATTGATTCAAGGACAATTCTTTTATTGATTATATATTTGATATCGGATAAAATTTATAACTAATGAGAAAAATATTATTTATCTCTTTAATTATCCTTATGGGATCTGGATTATTTTGTGATTCTCTTTTCAATGATCCTCTTCTGCCAGACTTGTTTATTTTCAATGTTAAAAGTATAACAGGTGAAAAACACGGTAGAAATAATGCTCTGGAACTTGAATTTAAGCCTTTTTTTAATCTTGAGAACATGAAAATAAGATTGAATTTTAAAAAGACGAGTATGTTTTATTCTTTCCGTGATCCATCTATAGCTCAAATTGATTCTTTAAAAAAGAATAGAACACGTAAGTTAAGGATTCGCTATAACATAGATGCCGGATATAAACAGAAGAAATTTGAGGATTTTTTTAATACAATTACGATTTCTATTGTGTGTGAATATCCTGTTGAAGAAGTTTATGATTATTTAAATCGAATCCACTCTGATGATACAAAAGATACCTGGTTTAATCTTAAAAAGAAATTACTGAAGACACGAGATAAAGTATATAAATACAATAGAGATTATACTATTGTACTTCCTTCATTTGAATCTTTTAAAAAAGATTATTATCCACTTTACTATGGACTACATCATTCCATGCCGGGTAATCTACCTTATTCTTTTATGGTATATATGCCAAAGGAATTTAACCTTAAACATAGAGATTTGATTACAGAATGGAACAGGACTATAACTGTTTTGGCTTCCGCAACTGAAAGAATAGATCCTTTTTTGATAAATAATTCTGTGAAGTTATCCAAAAAACATAAAGATTATATTGAGGGTTTGAGAATTGAATTCTATTTGAATTTGTTTAAGCAGAATTACGAGAGAGCGAAATATACTTCATATTATCTTATCCGGGAACTTAAAGGTCTTCATGGGGAAAATTTCTGGAACCCTGAACGGGTTGGAATTGTAATAAACCATGCAGTTTGTGATTTTTTAAGTGGTAATAAAAAAAGAGCAATTAGAAGTCTTGAAAATATCCGTGTGATTGTAAACCAGAAGAGATTAAAAAAACTTCTGAAGTATGTTTTATATAATCTGGCAATTTTTTATTATTTTCAGGAAAATACTTCATATGCCATTACACTTTTAGAGCGTTGCGTTAAGTTGGATAGTAATTTTTCGCTCCCTGAAAAAATAATTTCAAGAATAAATGAATAAAATCTAAATTCCTGTTGTCTTTATCTATGAAAGGAGTAAAAAACGTGTTCTGGAAAACAAAAGATCATGAATTTGAAGAGGTATATACAAAGTACAAAAAGAAGGTTTTCTATACCTGCTATAGGTTTACCAGGAATAATTCAGATGCCTTGGAAGTGGCGCAAGAAGTGTTTTTAAAGATTTCTCAGAAACTTGGGACCCTTAAAAATAAAGATGGAATATCAAGCTGGGTTTATAGGATTACAGTTAATATGTCATTGAATTTTTTGAAGAAAAATTACAGGCTAAAAGAAGTCAGTAGTGATGACTTTGAGGCTGTGTACAAGGAAAAAGGATTTGATGAAGTGGAACTCAAAGATTATTTTGACAGGGTATTTAAAAAACTGTCACCGATGGAAAAAGCTGTTCTCGTTTTGAGAGAAGTCGAAGGTTACAGTTATAGAGAGATGGCTGAAATGCTTGAATGCAAGGAAGGAACTGTGATGAGTCGTTTACATAATGCTAGGAAAAAATTCAGAGTGATAAGTGATTTGGATACAGTAAATGGAGGTGAAAACAGTGACTGATAAAAAAATGGAATTCAATAAAATTGTAAATGAATATATTGATAATGGAATTGATGAGAGTTTTATGAAAGATGAACTTTTACTTAAGAAGGTAAATCAATACAAAAAAAGTTCATTTATGAAAAATCTATATCAAGTTGCTGCTGTTTTTATAATTTTTTTTGGTATCGCTGTATATTTTAGACCAATCGCTGTTGATAACGGTAATCTGGCAATAAATAATGTAACGGAAGAGATTCAAATAGTAGAGATGGTTGATGAGATTGAATTATATGAAGCAATGTTTCCTGCGTCCTGAATGAGCGAATCTTGAATTATTAAGCATCAGTTCAGAACTCAACGCACAATAGTGCGCCTCGTTCTGCCCGGATACTGAATAACCCAACCTTCATCTCATTCAGAACGCAGGAGAAATTGTTAAAAATAGTAAAATAATGTAGGGACAGGTCCCTGTGCCTGTCCAAGAATAATAAGAAAAAAAATGGACCACGAAGAACACGAAAGAAAAATGAAGGTAATAAAAAATAGGGAAACATAACTACGCTGTCATACTGCGACTTGATCGCAGTATCTATTTAAATTGTAAAAAAAGAAAGATGGATCCTGCGATCAAGTCGCAGGATGACAAATGGATTGCGACACAGTCTGCCTGTGCCTGTTCAAAAGAATAGTATAGTAGGGGAGGGGCTGTGATCCTCCCGATTAAAAAGGAGAACAATAATGAAAAAAGTAATGAGTTTTATTTTAGTTTTGTTAATATTTATTATGCCGGCAATTGCACAAGGAATGGGAAATGATAAAGGGAAAGGTTTCAATAAGGAAAAATTTGTTAAGAATATCAAAAAAAGACCCATGATGATGAAAAGGATCGATAAAAACGGTGATGGAGAGATTAGTGACAGTGAATTTGAGGCTGCAAAAATCCAAAGAAAGGAAATGCTTACTAAATATGATAGTGATGGAGATGGCAAACTCAATAAGGAAGAAATGAAAAAAGTAAAGGGCGAATTAATTAGGAACCGACCTAAATTTATAAAAAGATTTGATAAAAATGGAGATGGCAAGGTTGATGATGACGAAATGGCAGCAGCAGATAATTTAAAAGCAGAAAATCTTGCAAAATATGATAAGGATAAAGATGGAAAACTTAGTAAAGAAGAACGTGAAGTGTTGGGAAAAGAAAGAATTAGAACAAAACCTGGATTTATTAAGAGGTTTGATAAAAATGGAGACGGAAAAGTTGATGATTCTGAAATGATGGCTGCTGAAAAACTAAAATCTGAAAAAGTTGCTAAGTATGACAGTGATGGTGATGGGAAACTGAATAAGTCAGAAAGAAAAGAATTTAGAAAAGACAAATTTGTGGAAAGAATAAATAAAAGACCAGCAATTATGAAGATGGTTGATACTGATGGAAATGGTCAGATCAGTGACGGAGAATTTGAGACTGCGAAGAGTAAAAGAAAAGAAATGATTACTAAATATGATAGTGATGGTGATGGTAAACTTAGTAAGGATGAAAGAAAAATCATGCGATTTGAAGTGATTAAAAATAATCCCAAACTAATTAAAAAATTTGATAAAAATGGTGATGGGAAATTGGATGATTCGGAAGTAGAAGCAATGAAAACCAAGAGAGATGAAATTAAGAAAAAATGGGATAGTGATAATGATGGAAAGCTATCAAATGATGAAAAATTCAATATGTTTATTGAGAACGCTAAAAACAGACCTGGATTTTTAAAAAGAATAGATTCAAATAATAATGGTATAATAGATCCTGAGGAAAAAGAAGAAGCTAGAAAAAAATTCAAGGAAATGCGCGGAAAACGTAAAGGTAAGAAGAATAAATGGGGCAACAGCGGAAAAGGATTGTAATATTTAATCCTGCGTCATATCTAGGCGGAGCTGAACGTGGTTTGCTGGAGATGATAGCTGCGTTGAAAGATAGATATTTTATTAAAGTGATCCACCCTTCAGGTGGAGAAATAAGGGAAAAACTAGGCGAGTATTCAATAGAGTGTGATTTATCGAATTTTACAAAGATATCCCGAAGAGGATTTGCTTTTCGGGATATCTTTTTGTCTATTTCAAATATTAATGGATTATTTTGTCTATTGGATCAATTAAAACCTGACATACTTATATCAAATGGGATTAAAGCACATATTATATCAGGGTTATATCGTATATATCGTGGTGTTTTATTTGTTCCTTTTATTCGTGATGCAGTTCTTGTATTGGATATAAAAAACAGAATAATCGAATCTTTTGTAAAACGTCAGGCTGATCACATTATTGTTACAACAGAATACTTAATGAAAAATCATGGCTTTAAACATAATTGCTCTGTTTTACCTAATCCTGTGTTTAGAGAATCATTGAAAACAATTAAAAAAAAGAATAATAAAAAAAAATTGATTATTGGGGTTGCATCACATCTTGCTCCTTTGAAAGGAATTGAAGACATTTTGCTTGCATTCAGGCATTTGAGAGCCAGTCATAAAGAAGAGTTAGGAATTATTATTGCTGGTGGTAATGTATACAGTACAAACAGAGAATACTATGACAGGTATACAACGCGTGTTAAAAACCTTGTAAAAAGACTTAAACTGAATCGGGATGATATAAGGATTAAAAAGTATGATTTTGGAGAAATGAATAATTTCTATGATGAAATTGATATTTTGGTAAACTGCAGTCGATCAGAGGGATTTGGCAGAAGTGTAGCTGAAGCTATTAATGCAGGGATTCCATTTGTTACTACAGAAACAGGTTTTTGGGATTCTAAAAAGTATGATTTTCTAAAGGATAGAGTTTACACTCCTGGAAATGTGGATGAATTGATCAAAAAAATTGAAATTACTTTGAAAAACAAACACGATTATAATAAACTCTGTAGATCAAGTCTGGAATCAATTCTTGGTTTTGAAAATTATCATAATAAGGTTAACCAAATTATGGAAAAACTGATTAAATGAAAGTTTTGCAAATTGGGAAATACTTCTACCCTGAACGGGGAGGTATTGAAACATATCTATATCAGCTTTGCAAAGGGCTGAAGCCAAAAGTTGATGTGCTGGACATCTTAGTATCCAATACAAAATTTGGAACAGTTATCGATAAATATGATGGTCTTGATCTTATTAGAAGTGGAAAATGGGATCAATTTTTTTCAACGCCTTTTTGTCCATCTTTTTTTAAATATATAAAAAGAAATTATTATGATATTATCCATATCCATCTTCCAAATCCCATGGCAATTTTAGCTTGCTTGTTTTTGAAACCAGGTGGGAAATATGTTGTTTCTTATCATTCTGATATTATCAAACAAAAGTTTTTATTTTCAATGTATAAGCGATTTATTGTTAAATTTCTTGACCAGGTTCATACTATTATTGTTGCGACTCCAAATCATATTGAATTTTCTCCAATTCTTATGAATTACAAGGAAAAATGTAAAGTTGTGCATTATGGAATTAGTTTGCCGGGTAGTGCGAACATTGAATCTGAAGATGTTGAAGACATAAAAAAAATTCGTGAAGAAATTGGGAAAGGGCTACCAATTGTGCTTTTTGTTGGTAGACTTGTTTACTATAAAGGTCTTGAATATTTGATTCAAGCGGTGGAAGGATTGCCGGTTCAACTTGTAATTGCTGGAAATGGACCATATTATTCCACCATGAAAATATTTAAAGACCAGATTTCAAATATACATTTTACTGGTGAAATTACCGAACAAAGACTTCGACAGTTTTATCTCGCCAGTGATATTTTCTGTCTTCCATCAATTAGTCGTGCCGAAGCATTTGGCCTTGTACAGCTGGAAGCGATGTCTTATGGGAAACCTGTAATATCTACTGACCTTCAAAGTGGAGTTCCTTATGTGAATAAGCATGAACATACTGGATTGATTGTGAAGAAAGAATGTTCTTCTGCTATTAGTGATGCCATTATGTTTTTGATAAATAATAAGGATAAAGCTAAAGAATTTGGGGAGAATGGAATTAAACGTGTTACCGAAGAATTTTCTCTGAAAAAAATGATTGAAGAAACATTTGATGTGTATTCTGAAATTATGAAAACTTGAATATTATATTCTTGAAGTGTATAATTACTTGTTTTACTGAATAAATCAAATTGATAAAATACTAATGGAATTATTTGAAGCCTAATGACTATATATATCGTGTCCTTGATCATGTCTTTTTTTCTTGCGACAATTTTGACACCGCTGGTTAGAAGACTAGCTTTAAAATATAAATTTATTGATATTCCTGATCAGAGAAAAATCCATGCTACACCAACTCCTACAATAGGAGGTCTGGCTGTAGCTCTAGCATATTTTGCAACACTTTTTGCAGGGCTTATATATAATTCTCGTTTCAGCTCTCGAATCAGTTCAGATCATATTGTGATTTTTTTAGGAGGATTATGTTTTCTTATTCTGGGTATTGTAGATGACAAGAAAAAATTATCTGCTGCTGTTAAATTTATTTTCCAGACAATTATAATTATTACAGTTCTTTCCTGTTGGAAATCTTCGAGCTATCTTCTTAGTAATCCGTTCCATGTGATTTGGGGACCGCCTAGTTTTATGTTAAATGCTTTAGCAGGTGGAGTAATAAATTTTATATGGATTATTTTCATGGTCAATGCATTCAATTTCATTGATGGTCTTGATGGTCTGGCTTGTGGACTTGCATTGATTGGTGCCTCGTCTTTATTTATTGTCTCATTGCTCAATTCTAAAATACTGGTGGCATATTATTTTCTAGTGCTTATTGGTTCGCTTACAGGTTTTTCAAGATATAATTCATATCCTGCAAAGATTTTTCTTGGAGATACTGGGAGTATGTTTATTGGTTATATGCTCTCGACGTTGAGTGTAGTAGCTGAAGGACGTGCGACAATAACTTTTTCTCTGGTTTTTCCAATGATTATATTAGGAATACCAGTGTATGACACTTTGACTGTGATACTGAAACGGACTTATGCGGGACAGCCCTTTTTTAAACCAGATAAAGAACATTTCCACCATCGTCTGCTAAAAAAGGGATTTACACAGAAAGAAGCCGTATCAATTTTATATATTTTTTCTATTATTCTTGGTGCTATAACTTTTGTTACAATTTATATTAAGAATGAGTTTGCTGCATTAATCTGTTTTATATTTGCTCTTTTTGTAATAGCGTTTACTGAAAAATTTGGTTTTAATGATAAATCTAGCCTTGAGTCAAGAAAAGGATCAAAAAAAGAAGATATAAAAAGAAAAACAGAGGACGGCAGTAATATTTGAAAAAAACAGCTATACAAACGATGATTTAGTCTTATGATAGTGTTGTCAATTTAAAATATTGTGCTAAAATAGTATACTAATTGGCCCGGGGAATTAGCTCAGCTGGGAGAGCATCGGCCTTACAAGCCGAGGGTCGTAGGTTCGAGCCCTGCATTCCCCACCAAAGTGCGGAGCCGTGGTGAAGCTGGTTATCACGCAGGCCTGTCAAGCCTGAGGCCGCGAGTTCGATCCTCGTCGGCTCCGCCATTTAATTTATCGTAATAAAAGGTGGCCAGATAGCTCAGCAGGTAGAGCAGGGGACTGAAAATCCCTGTGTCCGTGGTTCGACTCCGCGTCTGGCCACCATTTTTATTTGGGCGACATGGCCAAGCGGTAAGGCAGAGGATTGCAAATCCTTTATCCCCGGTTCAAATCCGGGTGTCGCCTCCATAAACTTCAAAAAAACAATCTGATTTCTCGAGTGTCTTTTAATAGATTCCTGTTGTTATAAAATATAATTGTATTGAATAGTGTTAAGATTATTCGTGAATATTAGAATAAAGATTTTTTTTGTAAATTAAACAATGGTTTGTTATCATTTAAGAATACTTGTTTACATAATAGTAAAACACGTGGACGGAGAAAGGTAATATGAAATTTGAAATTGGACGATTAGCTGGTGAAATATGGCATTTTCTGAAAGAAAACGGAAGAGCTGATATAAATCAGGTAAAAAAAGATGTTTTACACGGTAATTCTGAATCCGGCTCGAACATAATGTTTTTTTCCAGTATTGGGTGGCTTTTAAAAGAGAACAAAATAGTAATTTGTGAAGAACGAGAAGGAACTACACTGAAAACGTTTATTTCTCTGAAATGAAGTTTGTAGCACAGTTTTAATAACTGTGATTTAATCCATTTACGATTACCCGATTTGATCGGATAATCGATTTTCTAATAAAAACATTATTTGTCTATGCAATGTCTCCATATGGAATATAAATTATTTCATTATTTGTTGCTTTTGAAAAGAATCCCTGTTCGTCTGCGTCAATAACCCATCCGAGGTAAACTCCGTTTCTTGGAGTTTCTATTACAACTGGTTTTCCGATTTTGACTTCTTTTTTTGGTATCATACGACCTCCTCGTAGTGAAAATTGTGTGCTTCATTTGTGTTTTGCGGTGCTAATCCGCAATAACCATCACCATCTATTCGATTTCTGAACATCATACATTTGCCTTGCATACAGACATTTGAGAGCAAGGGACAGATTTTAGGTTTACTAACGGTTTTTTTTGATGAAAACCATCCCATTTCAGAATCCTCCAATTTTATTTCTAATTAAATTCTCTTGTTTAAGAAAATTTATAAATTGAGTATCGGTTTAAAAGTAACAATCATTAGGCGTAAAAAAAAATAGAAAACAGTAAAAAAGGGATAAAAATTACCGATAGTCAAAAAAAGAGAAAACAGGAGGTCATAGAAAAAACATGAATGATAAAACTTTCCAATATCTTTGGATAGAAGTTCTGTGTACATTGTTGTATTTTGTGTATAAAAAGTATTATAAAAAGGAAAAGGTTCTTAATAAGATAAGAATATGGAAAAAATAAAAAAGGGAGTATTATATCTGATTTCAACCCCTCTGGGAAATCTTGGAGATATAACGGCTCGAGCGTTAGACGTATTACGTAATTCTGACTATATTGTTTGTGAAGATACCAGAATAAGTCAGAAGTTATTCAATGCATTTGAAATAAAACCCAAAAAAAAAATAGTTTATAATGATATTAATAAAGAGAAAACATCCGAAGGAATAATTTTACTCATAAAAGCTGGGAATGTGGTGTCTCAGGTAACGGATGCAGGTACACCGCTTATCTCTGACCCAGGGTTTGTTCTTGTGAATCGCCTTATTGAAGAAAGAATAGATGTTATTCCTATTCCGGGTCCGTCAGCTCCAATTGCAGCCCTCAGCGCAAGTGGCTTTTCAGGAAGTGATTTTTATTTTTCTTCATTTCCGCCAAGATCTGGTGCTGAAAATTTCTGGAAAAAAATGAATAATATAAAAAGTGTTCTTATATTTTTTGAGTCACCTAACAGGATTTTGAAAACTTTAACTTTGATACTTGGTGTATTTGGTGATAAGCCAGGCGTAGTCTGCAGAGAATTAACAAAATTAAATGAAGAAATTGTTCGAGGTAAAATTTCAGAATTGATAGCCCATTTTAAAAATAAAGGGAAAATTCTGGGTGAGATAACTTTTTTAATTAATAATAAAGTTGATAAAAATGAAAAAACTGGAATTGTAACTGAAAAAATGAAAGCTGAAATAAATGAACTGAAAAGCCTTGGATTCAGCAACAAAGAAATTGTTAAGATCCTGGGCGTTTTCAGTTCTGATAAAATTAAAAAAAATCAAATATATAATTATTTAATTAAAGAATTATGAAGGTATTATTTTATTTAAAAAACTAAAAAATCCCCGTCTTTTTTTTGCCCTGGCATCAGCTTTGTCTCTCTCGATTTCCATTCGCGCCATTTCCTGCCCGATATCGGGAACAGAAGAAATAAGGGTTTCTACGTTTTGAGTTCGCTGCTTGTCAGATCTGAATTGATCTCTGACTGCAGCCAATTCGCCTTTGTCGAGCCAGATTCCGTTACAGCTATAACAATGATCAATATAGATATCTGAATCGAATGCATATTTATGTCGCTTCATTTTAATATGGCATTTTGGGCATTCCATTTTTTCCATTCTGGAATCATCCTGCCTTTCCTGAGATAGGATTTCTTCAAGTATACTTCCGCTTCCTTCGTGGGTTTCGTCAAGCTGTTTTAGCTCAAAATTATCAAAATAAACTCCCTGGCATCCATCCTGGCAGTAATCAATTTTGACCCCTGAAATTTCAACTTCAATCATATGGTGATTGCAACTTGGACAATTCATGGCAATACTCCTTTTGAAAATAACTTTATTCTATATTATATCATACCATTAACCTGTATATTGTAACAATTTTTTGGAAGGATGCATGTTATTTATACCTTATACGCATACAAATAATCGTTCAACTAAGGAAAAAACAGAATATATTGTTTTTGAATAAATATCATGATTGATTGAAGAATAAATTTATTGTAATTGCAGATGTAGACTTTTGATTCATAATGCCGTATAATATCCTCAAAATATCGCAATTTGAAAGGTGACTATTATGAAAAAAATTACTGAAATTCTGGTTTTAACATTATTTTTTGTTTTTATGTTTTGCAGTGCAACTCATGCACAGAACAAGATTTATAAAGGCCGCGTGCTTGGGATTGATCCCGATGGAAAGGTAAAAATAGTACAGGTAAACGGAAAAACAAGAATATTAAACTTCAATTATAAAAAGATAGATGTTGTTGAAGAAAAAGATGGGAAATCTCGTAAGAGTAATGTATTTAAAGTAACAATTGGTGATAAAGCAAAGCTAACAACACGCGAACGAACTGTAACTAGAATCGTCTTTGAAAAAACTGAAGAAAGTTTAAAAGATTTTCTTTTTAAGAGTCAGAAAGTGAAAATGATGAGAGGAAGGTTTAAACAGCTGGATACTAATAATATGAAACTTTATCTTTATGACGAACCCGAATTTATGATTACACCATATACTAAATATATTCCTCATTATGGACAATTTGTTTCAAAAGACTCAGTAATTGTAGGATATATTGATGGATTGGGCGATGGGGTAAAAATTGCAAAATGGGTAAGACTCAAGGAAAGAAAGTAATTTCTTCCGATTTTAGAAAACCAAGTGAAAAAAATGAATATTAATAAATACTTTTTTAGTATATTCCTGATTGTTTTTTGTTCTGCTATAGCAGTGCAAGCTCAGAATACAGTAGAAGTCAGACCTTCTAAGGATTATTTTCATATCAGAATTGAACTGGAAAAAAATTCTCTTTTTAAAGTCAGTTATATTAGTGGCAAAGACAGGATAATTATCGGAACACCCAGGTTTCTGACTAGTGGAGATCATGGCTTCAAGATAAAGAAAGAAGTAGTAAAAAGTAATAAAATACTTTTTACAATTACTTCTTATGATTATGATTTTGTTAAAATCTTTGGTTCCTTTGGAAGTGGGATGGGGAATTTTTTTCATCCAGTTGGAATTACAAAAGATCGACTTGACAGGCTTTATATTGCAGATTCCAACAATGACAGAATCCAGGTGATGAATAAAAATGGTGGATATATAACTGAGTTTGGTGTTTTCGACTGGGCTGAAAAAGATATTTTTGACAATCAGGATGGCGAAAATTTTGAAAGTGATTCAGACTTTATTGACTCTGGAGCAAATTTAAATAATCCTGTTGGGCTTTCGGTGGGTCAGTTCCTATATGTTGTTGATAAAGGGAATAACAGGATTGTAAAATTTAATAATGATTACAGCTTTCTAAAATATTTTGGGAAATATGGGAATGATAGGCTGGAATTTATTGATATAAATAATATTACGATGGACGATAATGAAAATATTTATATTGTAGATTCTGGTAATGATAGAATTGTTAAAACGGATTCCAACGGACGATTCATTTTTGAATTAGGGTCTTTTGGGCGAGGTTTGGAAAATTTTAACAATCCACAGGATATTTGTGTAGATCTAAACAGAAATATTTATGTTGCGGATGCGGGAAATAAAAAAGTAAAAGTCTTTGATGAACAAGGGCTTTTTAAATATGAGTTTTCATGTAAAACACTTAAGGGTATGGATTTTATTTATTCATGGAAAGAGACTCTTTTTTTAATTGATTCCAATTCGAAATTAATTTATCTGACGAACTTGAAAGGCCGGAGGTTTATGAAGATTGCTCATAACAAATTTGGCCGTCCGGAATCGTGTGTTATACTTGATGATAAGTATTTATTTGTAACGGATTCTGAAACAAATAATATTCGGATTTTTGAAATTAAATGTGAAGAGGAAACTTTTACAAGAGAAATAAGTGAATCTGTTTATGAAGAAGAGTGAATTAATTATGGTAAGAAAAACATTATTCATTAGTATCCTTTTGTGTATGCTATTTATACTTGGTTGTCCCGGTAAAAAGAAAACTGTAAAAGAAAGGATTTCAAAAAATGGTGCTCCAGCTTCTGCTTATTATGATCTGGGAGTATTTGCAGGACAGACAGGAAAATTAAATGTATCTATTGACTATTTTAAAAAAGCTATCAAGTTAAAACCTGGGTATTCTGCAGCGTATGGAGATATGGGATTGGCTTATTATAAATTAGGTAAATTTGAGGAAGCTGAAGAAGCGTATAGC
Organism: Candidatus Muiribacteriota bacterium; assembly: GCA_030633305.1. GTDB lineage: Bacteria > Muiribacteriota > DAOVTB01 > DAOVTB01 > DAOVTB01 > DAOVTB01. The sequence continues at coordinate 66 of DAOVTB010000110.1, read as the reverse complement.
AAAATTTCCGGTGATGTAAGATGGCACCTCATAGGTCATTTACAGAGAAATAAAGTTAATAGAGCT
>DAOVTB010000336.1 GCA_030633305.1 Candidatus Muiribacteriota bacterium | reverse complement strand
TACCACTAACGCTGCGGCCTTAATCAAAGAATTCAGCCAGGAAGTCAGTAGGATTTTTTAAAGTAATTCAAAAAGGGATCAGATAAAAGACCTGACCCCTTTATTTAAAAATATTTTTTTCCCTGATTCAGCTATTAATAAGCCTCAAACTTGATCCAACCACTATCTGGATCATTTCCAGCTACATCAAGTCCAGCTTGTGCAAACCAGAAATGAGTTGCATTAAACCCATCGTATGTCGGAAGCGAATCAGCTGGAATTTTAACTTCTGCTTCCCATGTATATTCCTGATTGGCTTCAAGTTCCTGTGCCCCTGCAATATTAACTTCAACATATGCAGTCTGTTTAGTTCTCGATACATCTCTATGCCCAACTTCTACTTCTCTGTCGACAACTTCCCCATCACCATATTCATCTTCGGCTACGACTTCAGTATGTTCTTCGCTTACTTTAACATTTTCAATTGTGACTCTTTCAGACCCTTTAATATAACCATACACTCTGGCTACCTTCACAGGTGCATCACCGACAACGGCTTTTACTTTAAGTGTAAATGGCTCATCCAATGAAGGTTCTACTATTTCCAGAAATACTTTTGCATGACCACCAGTTACAAAATTTTTCATCTGTTTCAGTTTATCCATGAAACCCATAAATACAATCCTCCTCTACTATAATATCTATAATTAATATACTAAAAAAAACATACTTTTACCATAATTATTAATTGGGAAAAAAATCCAGAATAATAAACGTTACAATTAGATCTAATTGTTAAGATTTAGAAGCAGAGTTTTAATTTCTGTCATTTCCTCAATTGCATATTTTATACCTTCACGACCTATACCTGATGATTTCAATCCTCCATATGGTTGAGAATCAACTCTGAATGTAGGTACATCATTTATAACAATTCCACCCGTTTGTATTTCATCAAATGAATACCAAATTCGTTTGATATCGTTGGTAAAAACACCTGCCTGAAGACCATATTCACTATTATTTACACATGCTACTGCATCAGAAAAATCATCATATTCCTGTAATAATAAAACCGGTCCAAATACTTCACAACGGTTTAACAGACTTTCTACAGGGCAGTTTTCAACAACAGTCGGTGTAACAAAATTATCTTCTCTTTTCCCACCCATCAGAACTTTTGCACCATCTTTTTCCGCTTCCCTAATCCATAATTCAACTCTTTTAGCCTCTTTAATATTTATCATTGGACCAATATCAGTTTTTAAATAAGATGGATTCCCCAGTTTTAAATTCCTGACTTTATCCAGAAATTTTTTTTTGAATTTCTTATAGATTTTTTTATGAATAAATAATCTCTGTAAATGAATACAAACCTGCCCTTGATAAGCAAAAGCTCCCATCAATGATCGCTCAATTGCATAGTCAAGATTTGCATCCGTATGGATAATCGCAGCACAATTTCCACCCAATTCCAACGTTATTCGTTTCTTACCACAAATACTCTTAAGCTTCCATCCCACATCAGCACTTCCGGTAAATGAGATCTTCTTTATCCTGGAATCCTGAACCATCTTTTCTGCATCTTTTCCAGGCACAGTTAAAACAGAAAATGCTCCTGATTCGATACCAGATTCTTGAATTATTTCAGCTAAAATTAGTGAAGATAATGGAGTTTGAGATGCTGGTTTAATTATTATTGGATTTCCAGAAGCGATTGCAGGGGCAACTTTATGAGCAACCAGATTCAGCGGAAAATTAAATGGGGTAATCCCTAATACAGGGCCAATTGGAAATCTTTTTATAATTCCAGTTCTATTTACGTTAGCACTCAGAATATCCAGAGGTATGATTCCACCTTCTATACGACTGCATTCTTCTTTTGCAATAGTAAAGGTACAGATAGCGCGCTTAACTTCACCGCGTGCATGTTTTAAACATTTCCCAGCCTCAAGAACAATTGTTTTTTCAAGTTCAGATTTACGTTTTTTTATTCCCTGAATAATTGATTCAAGGATTTCTACACGCTTAAAAACCGGATACTTTCGTGTTATCTCAAATGCTTTACACGCACCATCTATTGCTTTTTCAACATGCTTTTTTTCAGGTCTATATACATTACCAATACTTTTCCCTTTATAAGGAGCAAACAACTTATATTTCAGCTTTGAAGAACACATTTTTCCATTTAAATAAAATTTATATTCAGTCATTAAAATCTCCTTTTAACTTAACTTGACTACCCTGTTTCCAAACAAAACAGCATATTTTCGATCTCCCAGTTTACCTTTTTTCTTATAATGGGAAAGCCATTCGTATGCATCAGAATACGGGCGGCCAGCATCCTGCCCCATATGACCCAATTCACTCATATGGATTGGAAGGATTAATTTCCTGGGATTGATCAAATCTATAGCACTCTCCATCTCAATGTAATCCTCAACCAATGGAGAAACGCCACCAGCCTTAAACAGTAATACATCAACAGGATATTTATCATACCAGTAAAATCCATCAGGATTAGTTGAATCCGCATCTGCAGTATGAAGAATATTGTTCTGTCCATCCCATATTGCAGTAGTTAACATCT
>DAOVTB010000308.1 GCA_030633305.1 Candidatus Muiribacteriota bacterium | reverse complement strand
AGAACAGATAAAAAATGTTGCAAAAGTTGTAGTCGAGGAAAAAAACAAGTTTGGCATAGCTGTTGGATTTCTAAAGAAAGGTAACCTTAAAGATGCTGTTACAACACTTTCGACTACAAGTACACCAGGAAGAAAAACTATTGGTTTAATCAAACATATTGAATCTTTTAATCCAAAGGATAAATATTACTCACCTGATTACTGTTTTACTTCAGAAGTAAAAACCGGGTTATGGCCGAGCAAGATTTACTTTCTAGATGGAAAAATCGAATCTGTAGACTTTTATTCTGTTTCGGAAAGTATTGTGATCAACTCCAAATTAAATTCCAGCATTAATGGTTACAGCATAAAGAAATTATCACTTTCAAATATTGAACTCATCAACAATAATAGTAAAATATTCAAAATGTCTCTTCCACTTAACAGAGGAATGGACAGAGGAATTTCTTTTATCAAACAATTCAAATTTAATAAAAAACTGGAGTATAACAATTCATTTTCTGTAAAAACATTCCAGATTTTAAAACCCTCAGATCCAGAACAAATAAAAAAACATACTATTATTGAAGCTCAAATACAGAATTCAGATGACTCCCGCTGGAATCCGAATTTATACCTATTGTTTTTTAAAAAGCCACCTACTATTGATTCAGTTATAACTAAAAATTTGAAAAATACAATTGCTCCAAATGAACTAAAAAGAATTTTTCTTAACTGCAATGGAATGATTTCCAATTATAAATTTATCTCTGTTTTGACTTGGAAGGATATTTCAGAGAATCTTCTGATCAATAACCGTTTTTTTAATTTTATCAACAGTATGAAAAAATACCCGATCATACAGAATTATAAGCACACGCGAGTCTTTAATGATCAACAGATAGAAACCATCGTGTCGACTTCAAACCAGAATAAAACCGTAAATATCATGTACTCTGTTATTAAACATGATTCTGATACCAGTTTCTTCAACCTGGTTCTATATAACAGCAATAAAAAATTCTTAAAAAGTATGTTCGTACCTGCAGTAGACAACAAAATAACTGTTACACACGATGAAGCTGTATATTATTTCTCTTTTAAGTAATACCTGAAACTCAGGTGAAAATTGTTTGCTTAATAATTAATCATAGCTTAAATCTGTGCCTGATTTTAGTGCCCTTTTTTTAGGCATAATTTTAGAATTTTAATAAAATCTCCTTATTTCCAAGTGTTTTAAACCAACTTTCATATTGGCACGTTTATTGCATATTCGATATGCTCAATCTTTGATTTTGCTTTGAGCGATATTTTTGCAGGAGTAGTAAAATGATACTTGTAAACTCAACACGAATTGAGAATAAGAAAACAGAAAAAACTATTTTCACCCAGCCAAGGGATGAAAAAGAAGAAAAGAATATTTACATAATCAACGGTAAACTTATCAGAGAATAAGTTTATTCATTTCAAAAATTTTCTTAAATAAACAGCAGTTTTTGAATCACAGGTTGTAATAAAATTTCCTGTATTCCCTTGATACATAAGGGTACCTCCAGATTCACCACCACCAGGCCCCAGATCAATTATCCAATCACATTGTGAAATAAAATATGGATTGTGTTCAACAGTTATTATTGTTGCTCCACTATTTTTCAACGATTTCAACGATTTCATGAGAGAACTTATATCTTTTAAATGTAAACCAGTAGTAGGTTCATCAAGAAGTATCAGATTCGATCCACATTCATCATGTAAAAATTTACTCAATTTTAATCTCTGTGATTCTCCACCTGAAAGTGTAGATGAAACCTGACCAAGTTGTATGTATCCAATTCCAATCTGGATCGGAAAATTGAGATTTTTTTGAATCAGTTTATTTGAATCAAAAAAACTGTATGCCTCAGAGAGGGTCAAATTTAGGACTTCATGAATATTTTTTCCATTATAAGTAACTTCCAACAATTCCTTGCTGAAGCGTTTGCCATTGCACACATGACACGGAAGCATCAAATCGGGCAAGAATAACAGATCAACACAGGAGTATCCACTTCCATTACACTCTGGACACCTTCCTGAACCTGAGTTAAATGAAAAATCACTTTTGGTAAACCCCAAATATTTTGCCTGTGAAGTACCAGCAAATAATTTCCGTATCTCAGTAAGTATCTTCAGATAAGTTGCAGGAATACTCCGAGTACTCCTTCCAATAGAATTCTGATCTATCATCACAATACTATTAAAATTCTTATTTCCACTCATCTTACTGACTTTTTTCAATTCAGTAAGAGATTTTGTTCCAGTTTCAAGCAAATCCTTTAGAATTTCGCACAGTAATGTGCTTTTCCCGGAACCAGAAACTCCAGTAACCGCAATCATTGTATTATGAGGAAAAACAAGGTCAAGTGATTTTAGATTTCTGAATTTAACGTCATTAAGTTTCAATGCATTTTTCATGGAACTTGATTTAATCTTTTGGACATCTGAAAATACTGTTTTTGCTGATTCAAATTCATTTCTTGTAATTGAATCATATTTATTGAACTCATCAATTGTTCCTTGAAAAGTTATCTTTCCCCCTTGTTCACCACCACCTGGACCAAGTTCAATTAAATAATCGCTATTTAATATGAAATCATAATCATGTTCAACTACAATAATAGTATTATCTTTATCACGCAGCCTTTTTAATATACTAATAAGTTTCTGACTGTCTGAACCATGAAGCCCAATAGTTGGTTCGTCCAGTATATATAATGTATTATAAAGTGATGTTCCCAGTAATGAAGCAAGGCGAATCCTCTGAAATTCTCCGCCTGATAATGTTCTACTTCGTCTGTTTAGAGACAGATACGGCAAACCAACTTTAATCAAATAATCAAGCCGTTCCTGTATTTTTTTAATTAGAAGTCCAAAATTCTGATGAATCTCGTTATTTGCTCCCAGATCATCTATAAATGATTTCAGTTCTAAAATTTCCATATTTTCGAGATCTGTTATATTTTTCTTCCTGATAAAATACCTTCGGGCATCCTCGTTCAGTCTTCTTCCATCACATACAGGACATATAACATATTCTCTGATTCTGCTCAGAAGAATACTAATATGTTTCTTGTAACGTTTTCGCTCCAGACATTTTATAAAATCATTCAACCCTTCAAAATCATCTTTTCCACTATATATCAATTCTTTATGCTCTGTTTCGAGTTCACAATATGGGATATCAACGGGTATTCCATACTCTTTGCAGGATTTGATGACATGATTGAAATACATCGCAAACGAAGGTTTGGAAATAAGACTTATTGCTCCATTCTCTAAACTAAGTCCAGGATCTGGAACCAGCTTATCTTCAGGATACGTTCCGACACTACCAAATCCCTGACATTCACTACAGGCTCCCAGCGGGAAGTTGAACGAAAAAAGATGATTTGTTGGCTCAGGATAATTCTTTCCACATCCAGGACACATGTGTTTAAAATAAAATATAAATT
>DAOVTB010000040.1 GCA_030633305.1 Candidatus Muiribacteriota bacterium | reverse complement strand
AGAAAGCTTGGTGCAACAAAATTCCACCATACATTACTATCATAAAAATGGACATGCCCTCCTGTTAATCCCCATATTCTGAATGCAGTCTGATCCGAAAAATCAAAATCAAGAAAGCATCTCTGTGAAAGATTACAACCAGGAATTCCATCCTTAAATATCTCCCATTTACCATCTGGACATTTTCTGGTTAACCCTTCATCTGTTCCAATCCATAGATTCTGGAAACTATCTACTTTCAATTTACTTATGTAATTCCCCTCTACACCATGGGTGGTATTCACTCCATCTTTATAGCATTTCCATAATTTTGGACCTATTTCATACAATCCACTACCAAGGGTTCCAACAAATAAAAATTCCCCTACCTTAGCAAATCCTGTTACTTTTTCAGTTGCTTCATAACGCGCGTCCAGCATATGTTTTCTGTTTTCAACAGGCTTATTTCTTTCATCATCAACCCATTCCCATTTTAAAGGTTCGTGAAATGGGAATTTGAATAATCTCTCATTAAGGGAACCGCATTTTTTTACTGCACAGTAGACCATTGTATTTTTTGAATCATAGAAAACCGCAGTAATATCATCAGATGGAAATTTACAGTTTTCGTGATCATAGATTTTAGGTTCCCCAAAACCATTATAAACAAAAAGACCACCATTGTTAATTGCACCAATAAGGTGACCCTGGTCAACAACTTCGAGATCTACAATTTTATTATCATATAATGGCCATCTACACGGCCTGTTATTACTATAAAGTGTTAATTGCGACAGGTTTGCCGGACCAGAATTCGTTGCAATCCACATATCACCCTGATATTTTATAAAATCATGAACCCATGGCGCATTGGGGATCATGATTCCAGTAAAAGGAGGAATGCCCGGAAATTTTTCTTCACTTTTATATACAGAAAGGCCTTTATCAGTACCGAGATAAATCCTGTTATCTGAAACATATGTCAAATTTCCATTATCAATTAATATTTTCTGGGGTTTACTTCCTGGAATTTTGTGTACTTCAAAATCATATTCAGTCCAGCTTACACTATCCCAGCTATAAATCGATTTCATTCCACCAACCCATAATATTTTTTTATAGGGCTCATCCATAATATTAGAATTGGATCCAGAATGAGAGGCACGAATCCATTTTGGTGAATGGCCCTGAATTTTAAGATAAGATTCAACACCTAGTGTCTTGATCCATCCCTCTGGAAGACCATTACTTAATTGGTACTTCACAGTGGAATATGTATAATCAAGAGTTTCTTCTTCAAATGGAAATTTTTCAACACCTCCTGGATAGCAGAACCAGATCCCTCCTGGCTTTATCCTGTCAATGACTACATCATTGATCCAATCGTCTCCTATCGTGCCTCCAAACGGGATAGAACCATTGACATTAAAAATAAATGATCCTTTTTTAGTCCCTATTATAATCTTTTCCCTTCCAAGATTATCTGTTGTTGCAACTATTCTGGTAATCTGATTATTAGCTAATAATCCATTCTCCTTAGTGTATGAAGTCCAACCGCCATCCTTATTAATTACGGTTAGTCCCATAGTAGTCCCAACAAAAATCCTTTTTTCTGTACTTTCAATATCAGTTATAATATTTTCTTTAATGAGCCCATTGGCTGCATCCACGTCCTTGAAATTCAAACCATCCCATATTATCAATCCTTTATTTGTCCCAATCCAGACATCCCCATCAATTCTACGGGTTGCAGTTACAGTATCAGAAGGCAATTTATTATCAGAAGATTTTACAGTTATTCTTTGAATTCTCTTTTTCTTTTCATCAAACAATAAAAGACCACTATTACGCGTACCTATCAACAACTCATCCTTTTTTCCACGACTAAGAGACATTACAAATATGCCTCCAACCAGTGTTTTCCATTTTTTGGTAATTAGAAATCCAAATTGATCATCAGGACTGCTTCCATACTCCCCAGGTTTAGATAAAGAATTAAACCTTTTCAATGATTCAGGATTTTTTTTATCAAAAAACAATTTATCTTTTCGAATAATTTTAATTCTATTAGGAGAAGTTTCCTTCAAATAGTCTCCAAATAAATAAACAGACCATAAATTTCCAAATCTATCACTGAGTCCCAGAACAACATTATCAATCTTGCTTTCATCAGACTCTTCCTCTCTATTTATTTTTATAAAGGTGAGTTTACTCATACAAAACGGATCATCTTTTTCCTTTTTTATTACACCGTTTCCATCCTTATCATTGAACACAAGATTCCATTCTCCATTACTATCTTTTTGAAGATGATCAAGTACATACATTGTTTCAGCTGATAAACTAGAAACAATAATGCAAAATATTAATAAAGCAATGGCTTTTTTCATTCTTGTTAATCCTTTTAAATTTCCAATATTGTATATTTATTTCATTTTATATTAAATAACCAATTTATAGCAATAAATCAAACTATAAACTTAGTGTTTTCCATTCCCATTTACAACAACCTACTATTTTGATATACTTTCCATGTTTTACATAACGTGAAGAGGAACAAATAATGATAAAAAATCTATTTAGGATAGTAATAATTTTGATTGCTGCATATGCAGTTTCATGGGTAAGCACAGAATATGATACAGGGAAACCAAAGCCTCAAACCTTTATAATTAAAAATACAAAAGTTAAGAAAATCATCACCAGTAAAAGTAATTTTGACAGTTCAAAAATAATCTGTGACAGATTTTCTTTAAAAGCAGAGCTTAAAGATTCAAAACTTCTATTTTCCATTGATACAGATTTACCTGATTATACAAACGTAATAGTCACAGTAGGTCGAATATACAAACAAAAAAGGGTAAATGATACTCTTGGTCTGGGACAATTGGATTATGATCTGGATTATTTTTATAAAAAATCTAATATTAAAAACTGGAGAAATCCAGTTACCATCAATATTGATAATAAAAAATGGAAAAAAGATCTCGAAGCTTTCAGAGACAAAATGCATAATGAAGGAATCATTTTCAGCATTTCGTCAATTGATAGTAATATTATTATTTCAGCGACAGTTCATACAAAACAGGATCACCCAAGATTTGGATTTAAAAATAAACATCTTTTTGGAAGTAAAGTTAATAAAAATGGATTAAATACAATTGTTGCTGAAAAAGTAATCCCTTTTTCAACTAATTAATAGTTCCATTAAATGGCTTTGAGTGTTTCTGGAGATTTCAATTCAAAGAACAGTCCTAGAGCATCGCAAATTCTTAGAAATGCCGTGATACTACAATTAACTCCGCTTTCCAGATTTTCAACCTGATGCTGTCTGACCCTTGCCTTTTTCGCAACATCCTTTTGAGTAAATCCCAAAATCTCTCTAGCTTCTATTATTTTTAAAGCTATAGAGTCGAATTTTACTTCTTCATCAAATGACTGAAATTCTGTTTTGTTGTGATTTTTATAAAAAAGTTTCTCACATGTAATCATAATTCCACTCCTTAATATTTCTTTTTCTGCACCCCTTAATTTAAATTTATATCATTATTTATGCAACGTCAAGGGTTGAGAGCTTTTTTAACAATACATTCAGTTCTAAAAAATGCTTTTTTTCATCTTTACAAACCGTTTCCACTATCTCACAGGATTTTTTGCCAGTAAAAAGCTTTTTGAGTTCATTTAGAAGAATCAGAGTATCTTTTTCAAAACGCAAAGCCATATTTACAACTTTTGTTGGTGACATATCACGAGTAAAAAATAAATCAGAGGTAATCCCCTCTGATATCATCTCCAGAAAATGTCCATATTCAGCTATAAAATGAGTTGTGGAAGTGTGATCGATGCTTACCAATTCCTGAAGTTGCTTAAAATGGTCAAGATGCTGGTTTTCATCATCAGCAAGCAGTCTGAATACTTCTCTTACCTTATCATTATTTGTTTTTTCACTGGCTGACTTGTAAAAATCCTGCCCGAATCTTTCGATATACACAATCAAATCAATTGCAGTTTCCGCCGAAGTCACAGATTCAATGATATTTTTCATTTCCAACTCCATAAACATTTTCTTATATTATAAATTTTATTGATAATTAAATCAACTTTATTATTATACTTTATATACAAATTATATTCTTTTTACGGGTAATTTTTCCACATTAAAGTTTTTGTTCTAATATGCCGATAAATTAAAAAGAGCCATCCACAGCTATTTTTTAAAACAACAATAACTTGGCACGCAATTTGAAAAAGGATTTATAAGATCCAAAATAAAAGGAGATAACAATGAAAAAAGAAATAAAAAACTCTGAACGTTATGATTCAACAGTATTAAAGGCACAAAATGAAATAGAAGAACTTCTTACCATGAGTACAGATGATTCTGATTACAGTGTCTATTTTAAAGTGTTTCCTGGACAGGAAACAAAAACTGGTGATTCTAAAAGCACGACTGCCGCCTAAAAATAATATTCGGTGAAAACAACTTATCTGGCGCAGGGGTCCAATTTTCCACATTATCCGTGTTAATCTGTGGCTAGATTTTTTTTTGCACCCCAACACCTTTGTGTGATAGTATTTTCTAAAATATTATGTCACATATAGTTGAAGTAGAAAATCTTAGAAAAAATTATGGAAGTCATGTTGCTGTAAATGATATCAGTTTTACAGTTAAAGCAGGCACAATATTCGGTTTTCTTGGTAAAAATGGAGCCGGAAAAACTACAACCATTAAATCTCTTACCGGCCAACTCTTTCCAACCAGTGGAAAAATTCAGGTAATGGGATTTGATGTCAATACAGACATCAAATCAGTACATCAACATATTGGCATTGTTTCAGAAAATCAGAATCTTTATAACAATTTCACTGTATTTGAAAATATTGATTTTTTCAGACAACTCTATAATATTAAACCTGAACGAACAAATGAAATTATCGAAATACTTAAACTTCAGGATAAAGCAAATACAAGAACTTCAAAACTTTCAAAAGGCTTAAAACAACGTGTCCTTTTAGCAAGATCAATATTACATTCACCAAAACTTCTTTTCCTTGATGAACCAACTTCTGGGCTTGATCCCGCTTCATCCCTTGATGTACAGGATTTCATCCTTGAAATGAAAAATAACGGAACAACAGTTTTTCTCACAACACACTACATGGAGGAAGCTGATTTTTTATGCGATCATGTACTGTTTATCACCGAAGGAAAAATCCAGGCCTCTGGTGTTCCATCTGATCTAAAGAAAAAGCATGGAAAAAATCAAATCGAGCTGAAATATAGAACTGAAAATGAAGTTGTAACAGAATTACTGGATTCTGACTGCGACGAGACATATAAAAAAATAATGGTCATTCGTAAAGAATACCAGATTTTAAGCATACATTCGCTTGAAGCTACTTTAAAAGAAGTATTTTTAAAAGTTACAGGTGAAGAAAAATGAGGAAATACGTACTTAAAGCCATAGCAATAAAAGAAATGAAGGAATATTTCAGAAACCCAGCAACTATTACAATGGTGATAATGGCTGTAGGACTGGTTACACTTATTGGAAAAGTAATTGGAGCATCACAACTTTTTATGGCAGTTCTTTACCCGATGGTTTTTCTAGGACTCTATAATGTCGCCTTTCTTTTCGCAGAAGAAAAGGAAAAAAAGACACTTGACGCAATACTCTTATCTCCTGCTGACTTTGGAGAAATACTTCTGGGAAAACTTTTTTTTCATCTTGTCATTACAATATCTATCACTATATTGCTTGTCGTTTCCTTTCATTTTGATGAAATTTCTATTATCCATACCTTCCTTGCCCTGACACTTGGAAGCCTCTGCCTTAGCCAGCTTGGTACAGTAATTGGAATAATCTGTCCAACGCAAAGTATGGTCGGTGTCGTTACTACTATTTTCATGCTCACTTTCCTGATGAGCGAAGCACTGTCTGGATTTAATAATATACTTGCAGCAATTGCTCGGTCTCTTCCAACATTTCATGTTCTAAAAATTATTGATTTGGGATTGGATAATCGAGGAACTATATTTTATTACCATTATATTTTTCTGATAATTTTTATTTTTTTGATTTTTTTCTGGACTAAAAGTTTTTTAGTCAATCTTTGCAAACAGGAATCGAGTATCTGGAAATTCAGTAAAACAAATTTAGCTTTATCCATAATTCTGGCTTTATACATGGCTTTCAGCTCATTCTTTTTTATGCCTGTTAAAGGAAAGATCATTCACAAAAATGGGATTTCTTACTATGAAAACATCGAATACGGTCTAACATTTCCAGTAAATGATAAAATTTTTGAGATGAAAGAAATTAGAATTACTGGAAAGTTATTTATTACTTTTGACCTTAAAGATCAGAAAGATTCAAGATTATTCATCCATATTTCCAGAAACAAAGAAAATCTCACACCTGAAAAAGCTTTTGAAAAAAGACTTGATACATTAAAAAAAGAAAACGTAACTGATTTGCAAACTTTATTAAAAAAATTCAATGGACTTAAATGTTTCAGAGCTGAGTATAAAACAAAAAATGGTTTCTATGTCACATACATAATAACTACATCCTCCTACATATTCAAAGTCGGGGCGAAAACTAAAGAAAATACTCCAGAAACACTTGGCATCGTAAAATCAGAATTAGAAAAAAATATAAATGAAATACAGATTCAGAAGTAAAAAAAACTATGACCTCACAAATGTGATGGCCATAGTTTTAATTTAATAATTTGAATTGTTTTTATCTGATTAGTAGTATCTTTCCAGTTTCCTGAATTCTGTTGCTATTTGATGAATTCCATGCTGTTATCCTATAGTAATAAACACCACTGTAAACATCAATAAGATCATAATTTGTTGTATCCCAGATAGTACTGTATTCGTTACTTCCATGATCTGTCCATGTATAAATACTCTTTACTCTTTCCTCATTAACATTGTAGATATCAACTTTTGTTTCAGTAGCATCCAGTGCAAACCCAGATTTAAATCTGATTTGTACTGAACTTCCTGTAACTGGATTAGGATAGGCCTTAAAGCTTGTAAATGCAGTCTGACAAGTCTCAGTTGTCCTAAAACTTATAACAAGATCCTCTCCACCATTGAAACCAACGCCATCTTTATTCTGTAGTCCATCTGGATAATTCACTTTTTTACTTACAAATCTAATCACATAATTGGTCCCATTAAGGAGATCACTAGTTGGATCAATCTGTATTGTTGTACTGTTACCATAACTGTACGTTTTATAAGTTGATACAAGTCCGCCAGCTTCATCAAGAAGTTTGATGTTCGATGAAGTAATTGAAGTACTCAAAAGATCATCGCTAAATGTAAAACTGAATGTTGCAGTCGGATCTACATCCGTTTCTCCATCAGTTACAGTACCAGTTATTTTATCATCAGGAAAAGCAAAAACTATTTTCATGGATTTCACTGCATCAGCCCCAATACCATACAGATAGTGAAAGAAAAGATCTCCATATGAGTCAAAAAAAAGATCATTTGTACTGCTGTATGCAACTCCAAGTCTGCTACTACATGAGAGAAGACTATCTTCAACATAAGTCAGGGATTTGAATTCAGCAAGATCAGTGGAATAAAAAACCTTAACAAATGGATCTGAAGTATCATCTGTTGTAACAAAACAATATACTGTTCCTTCTCCATTAAATATCAGTCTTGTCTGAATCGTTACCCCTATATTATCTACATAGGATCCTACTAACTGATTCGATGTTGAATTGAAATAAATTGTTCCATCGTGCATGATTTTCTGTCTGTTAAAAAAAACTTTTGTTAATGGAGTTGGAGCAGTGTTATCAATACAGGCATATGCAATAGAGAGTCCGATTCCTGGATAATATTGTGCATGATAATCCACAACTTTATTAACATCAGAACCTGCAAATGTTACCTGTACTTCCTGTCCAGAAGTTTTTCCGTCTCCAAAAGTAAGACCTTTATCAGAAGTTGCCATCATGTAGATTTGTTTATCAGCATTATGGTTACTATGCCATGTCACATATAGAACATTATTGCTATCAACAAATATTGATGGTTTAGTCTGATCTGAGTTTGAAGGAGTGTTCACAACTTTTGGAGTTGAAAATGTTGCTCCATCATTCGCTGAATACGAAAAATAAATATCATAATCACCTGTTTCATTACTATCCCAGACTGCATAAAGATATCCGTTACTATCCATTACAAGACTTGCTGTAGCAGTCTCTTTTGAATCAGACAATAGGACTTCATTTGAGACTGGAAATGTTGCTCCACTATCAGTTGATTTATTAAAGTAAAGCTTGGGATTTCCACTCAGATTACCGGCATAAAGCGTATAAATAGACGTTCCAGAACTATTGGTTATGAGTGCCATTGAAACGCCTTCGTCTGTCATGCGAACCTTTGGACTCCAACTGGAACCACTATCTGAAGAACACGTATAATATGGTGCAATGCTGCCATCATTATAAGTCCAAATGAGATGTTGTTTATTATTAGAATCAATGACCGCGCTGACAGCATCATTAACTCCTGCTGCATCACTAATGGTGGTTTCTGATGTCATTGAAATAATTCCTGCATGAGCTGAAACTACAGTTATAAAAGCTAGAAATACTACAAAAAATACCTTTTTTTTCATAAAAGTCTCCATTCAATAAATTTTAAAAATTGCTATGCGCATATGGTGCCAGGGCACTTCCGTTCTACGCTTAAAACCTGCCACAGAACAAAAGTCCATCTGGCACCGGTATTAACTATTCTAAATACTATATCTATGGTGTTTATCGGAGATTGAAGAAGAAATATGAAATTAATAAATAAAATTTATCGTTTTTTATAAATTTCTTTGCCATAATTTTTTATATCATTATTACTTTTAATGATTTGCATATTGAACGTGAAATCAGGAGTGGATTCAGGAGACTCAGGTTTTTTATACCAAAGTCGTACTTTCAGATTAACAGGAAAACGAACAATTTTAATGTCAAAGGCTGGTGCCGCTGGACTTCCATTATTACTGCCTCCAGGATAACCACTTGAGCCTCCTTTGTGAATAAAAAATGGAATTTTAGCCAATACTGGTTTTCCCTGCTTATGTACAGCATTCCCCGTGCTGTCGAGATCAATATAAGCATAATTAAATCCAAAATCCCTAGCATTATAACAATAAAGTGATCTCTCAAGATAAACAGATTTGGGAATTTGATATCCATATGCCTGATCAAGATAACTTGAATAATCATAAATCACTTTTGCAGAAGAATTTTTTGAATCCCATATTAGTTTTTGCGGTTTTGGACATATTTCTTCAGGATTGTTACTGTCAAAACGGTTCAGAGGCAAAGCATAATTTTCACATAAACCCACAAGCATAAAAGGATTATTTATATATCTGGTTTCTTCAGATGGTCCTTCTATACTTTTTATTCCGCCTCCATAACCCGCAATCCCATATATCCCCCACCAGGTAATCCCGCTTACAATATGACCAAAAACTTCATCTGAGGGTGAATATTTTCGACTGATTAACTGAGGATGTTTCATCACATATTTTGTACGGAGTTTGTAAATTTCTTTTTTTTCCAAATGATCCAATTCTGTCATTGGATTGATCGGTATTGTCATACTTGGAATCTGTCCAAGATTAAGAATTTTTTCTCTATACCATGGGTTATCTTTGATCATATCAAAATCAAAGAAATTCCTGTATACAGCAAATACTGATAACACAACAAGTATAAAGAGTAGCACAATTGATCTTTTATTCATTCTGTAAATGATACAATTGTTTGATCATAAGTTCAATTTATCGTTAAAAAAGAAAGTCTTCATCACTAAGAAAGGCATTAAAATAGCAAAATAGCGTAGGTACAGACTATTTGTTGACCAAGAATAAAATGTGGAACGTTTTATCAGACTGTAATTACAAGGGATTAAAATGTTCAGAATTAATTGTTTATTGTGCAGACGTTACTAAAAACAGTTATTTACACATTCTATATTTCCATTGCAAATTATGATATAATAAATTTGTCATATAAAAAGTCATTAAATTCAATTGAGGGAGTAATAAGATGAAAAAAAAATCTATACTTATTGTACTGATGATTGTACTTTTTGGAAACGCAATTTATGCAACGGTGCCTAAAAAACATGTTAACGCAGAATTAAAACAGATTCTCTTGAGGAACAAAGGTTCAATAAAAGGAAAAGTCGGGAAATTTTTGAGGTTATATCCTTTGCAAAGAGTAGTTTTCCAAGGTAACATACAAATGCCCCATGGAATTAAATATGAAACTAAAAATGATATTCGACTTCTACATGATGGGAGACCAGATTTTAATAGTTTTTTAAAACCACCTACATCTATCTATTCAATGCCTGTTAATAACAGAGCTCGTTTTACGAATGAAATGGAAGTTAAAGTTTCTGGTTCTGTAACTCAAAGCGAAACCTGGACGAATAGTCATAGTTTTGAAGTTGAAGCAGGTGTAGCGGTTGAAACTGCTGGAAAAAGAATTATTGGTGGCGCAGAATTTTCATTAAATTTACGCAATTCAAATGTATGGGGGAATGAAAAAACAAATCAGGAAACAAAGTCCTGGGAATTTTCATTAAAAGTCAAGCTTCCTCCAAAGCAATCTACAAAAGCTGCTCTCTTTGTTCAAAAATTAAATCAATCCATTGATTATACTATTGATTATGTACTTGTCGGAAAAGCGACCGCTACATTTGTACGCCCAGTTGATACAAGTAGATATTCTGCTGTTTTTTACCGGGATTGGGATTACAAAAATGTTAACCCTCGTACATTTCCTGTTGGGGCATATAATTATGTTGGAAATTATGACAATGATCACTATTCTTCAGTAAAAATTATTGGACCTGCTAAAGTAATAGGATATGAGCATGCTGATTTTAAGGGCCGTCATTGGATTTTCACTAAAAATGAGCCGAAATTTAATGTGACTCATTGGGGACCAAACAATAAAATATCTTCAGTAAGTGTGCTGTATACTGGGACAATGAAGCATTTTGAGAACAATGTGTCTTTTAACGTAGTACAAGCTATTCCTAAAGCTACCTTGAGAACATTTAGAACGAAGGGGACCTGGAAGGGAGTGTCTGCCTTTAATGGTTTTGGTGATATATATGAATCCCAACCACTGATACCAAGTTCTAATCATGGAAGACGACATATTCATCGGCGGGCATCAAAGAACTCAGCTTTGCTATCAAAAAGGAAAGTACATAATAATTTGAAATATCTCAAAAAAAAATACAGACACAAGCCTGAAATTCATAAGATGTTAGATCAATCGTTTGTAAAGATATTGATGAAAAATGGTGAAAATAGATCTGTTAAAGAAATTATTCCTATCAAGGCGAAAATAAAGTAATTTAGTGAAAAGCTAAATATCGAATAATGAATACGATTTAAGAAATAAAAACTTCTCCAATCGATTTTCGTTATTCATCATTCAAAGGTATTTTTCATAAAAAAAGGATCGGGCGTTTTCCCGATCCTTTTAATTTATCATTTTTTTTTCTGTTCACACTGCGACCTCCGCGGTCTCTGCGCGAGATCTTTCTTTAATCTTTTCCTTAAGCTTCTGATTCCTTCTCTGTTTTAATCTCAAGTTCAGTTTTCCCTTCAATAATAGCAGTTGCAATCGGTCCATAATTAACTTTATCATTCTTTTCTTTAGTTTTTCCAATTACAAGCGGAGCCATAAATGCACCTGAACTTACGTTGGTAAGCAATGTATTTCCATTATCTATTTTTGGACCACATGGAACAACTCTTGAAAGTCCGGAGATAAATTTCCATTCATTTGCCATTGGATCATAAAGAACATTTATTCTGGTATCATATACAAGTTTATTTCCACTTGGCAGAAATCTGGAATCAATCAATCTCATCTGCTGGATAGCTGCATCTTCAGTGAAATTTTCAAAAACTTTCAAATGTTCAGCAAGATTTTCCTCAGTAACGTGAATCATATGACGACCATCATATCTACTGTAAAGATAGTCATAAAAATGATCTGCTTCAGGAAGATAAACATGAAGAAAAACACCTTTTCCACCAGTAGAATTCCATTTTTTAAGTGCAAATCCACCTGATTTCAGAAATTCCGTTACGTTTTCTGGATTTATCTCGTCTTCAAGAAGTGTTTTTGGTCTGGATACTTTTTTTCCAGTTGCCTTTTCATATCTACGGAAGCATTTTTCCTCAATTGTTTTACTTCTGAGATCATCCACTTTCCAAGGATTAAAAAAGAAAGTATCAGGAGTTTCTTCAATAATCTTTCTTCCAAGTTCTTCACCGTATTTTACAGGTACATCTATTCTTTCAATCCTTCTGTAAACCATATCGATACCAACGCCATTTACAAAAAGTTTTCCATCTTTTACTTCTGGATTTTCAGTAGGTGTGATTCTATGAGTTTCCATTCCAAATCTCTCAAACGCATCAATAGCTTTAAGATGAGCCTGTTCTTCTTCACTACCTTCATAAGGAAGTGTAAAAACAGCAACAACTGGTTTTCCTTTCTTACCTTTGCTTTCCCAGATAGAAAGAAATACTTTGGCTATTTCATCAATAATCTTAAGAGGATGAACAGGATATTCAACCATATCAGGATTAAAACCCTTGTGTACCAGATTCTTATACAATACTGCAGAGAAAAAGCTTGGACATGCAGGATAACTGTTACAGCATGGTCCTTCAAGCAATGTCGGTCTGATATCAACCAATTTATTTGGTTTGCTCTTATCAAGCTCAGCAGTAAAAAGTATATCCAATCCTAAAAGATAGCTGTGAGGAAAATTTTCTTCCTTACAGTAAAGCATGTATGCATCAAGAGAATTTAACGCAACGTCCTTAACACTTTCCCAAAGTTCATCTAAACACCATGTTGGTGAATCTATATGTGTTGGAACTTCAAATTCTTCACCACGTCCACCCATAAGTAATCTTAAATCTTCCATTTTTAAATCCTCCTAACTTTTAGTTGGTATATTTTTTAATGTCTCTATAAGATATTTCCAGAAATTCTCAACTGATTTAATATTAACTTTTTCATCAGGAGAATGAGGAAATTTGATTGTTGGTCCAAAAGAAATACAGTCCATTTTCGGATATTTATCACGAATTAACCCACATTCCAGTCCGGCATGAATTACTTTTACTTCTGCTTCGCGATCAAAAACTTTTTTATAAGTATCTTTCATTACTTTAAGTATCTCTGAATTAACATCTGGATTCCAACCTGGATATGCACCAGAATGTTCTACTTCTCCACCTGCAAGTTCAAAAGAACTCCTTATCATAGCCGCAAGATCATCTCTCAATGAATTAACAGAAGACCGCTGCATAGTGCTGATTTCAACACTGGCAAGTCCTGTTTTAACAATAGCCAGATTTGATGAAAGTTGCACTATTTCTGTCATTTCCGGAACCACTCGCATAACTCCATTTGGACAGGCATAAATTGAATTCAACACGGTTCTGACAGACTTTGAAATTACGTTTTCAGGTAATTTAATATCTGCATAATCAATTGTAATATCAGGATCAGGAGTCTTAAATTCATCTTTTATATCCATTATCATTGAATCAATAAATGAAATACATTTTTCTTTCTGATCATTCTTTACAATTACTTCAGCCCATGCTTCACGTGGAATCGCATTTCTGAGATTGCCACCTTCAAAATTTGAAACATATAAATCAAAATGCCTGTCAAGATTCCATAGAATACGATTCAGAATTTTATTTGAATTACCTCTAAGAAGATGGATATCAACACCAGAATGACCACCACGAAGATTCTTAATATCTAATCTAAAAGCAGTATATCCATCTGGTGTCTTTTCTCTTTCAATAGGAATTACAGCCTTTGTGTCCATTCCTCCAGCGCATCCAATACATAATTCCCCTTCTTCTTCAGAGTCCAGATTCATCAGGATTTCTCCTTTCATAAAATCTTTGCCCAATTCAAACGCTCCGGTCATACCCGATTCTTCATCAACTGTGATTAAGACTTCAACAGGTCCATGAGAAATATCATCGGCTTTTAAAAGTGCCAGTGATGCGGCTACACCTATTCCGTTATCTGCTCCTAAAGTTGTTCCTTCAGCTGTGATCCAGTCTCCATCAATATAAGCATTGATGGGATCTTTAGCAAAATCATGCTCTACATCACTGTTTTTCTGTGGAACCATATCCATATGTCCTTGAAAAATAACTGTCTTTCTATTTTCCATTCCAGCACTTGCACCTTTTTTCATAAGAACATTGCCAGTTTCATCAACTTTGGTTTCAATTTTATGCTTTTCGCCAAAGTTAACAAAATACTTGATAATCCCATCTTTTACACCTGATGGTCTTGGTATTGAACACAGTTCGGAAAATATATCCCATATTACTACTGGTTCAACGCCTTTTAGTTTATCTCCCATTGTCTCCTCCTTTGTCATATATGTTTTTAATATTTTCTAAAACACCCAGATTGTATCATAATATATATATGAATCGGGGGAATTATTTACTTAATTTGTATTTTTCTTTAGTCGAGTACAATGCACGTCTTTATTATACAATTGATATATATTTCGGGAGGGTCACAGACCCTCCCCTACTATTTGTGTCTTCTTCATTTTCCTCTGCGTTCTCTGCGCGAGAATCTTCTTTATTCTTTTTGTTTGACATTACACCAAATTATTATTAACTTTAAGATTATGAAATTAAAAAAAGTAGGGGTATACACCTTTCTATTTATATATCTTTTTGTGAACTTTGCTATAGCGGAAAATACTCTTCCACCAAAATCACTGGCAAAACTTATCGAAAAAAGTGAGGAACTCATCTTTGGCGTCATTCGCGACGGTAACCTTCATGAAAGATTTGAAAATTTAGAATCAAGTTTATTTTCAAAGCTCAATAAGGATAAATCGTTCATTGAAAGAGCAAAAAAAATTAGAAAAGAGCTACTTGATGGCGATTACATGAATCCAAGCCTTATTTTAAAAGTCAATTTTATTGAATGGTCTGTTTTTGCAACGATTACACAGACTTCCATACTTGATAAACTTGACAGAATCGAATCCAGTTTTTCTGGCAAAGCATTTAAAGATCACTCAATAAAACAGCGTGTTAATAGAATGCTTAATATAATCCTTCCAAATGAAAATATTGCTTTTCGAACTGCTATCGTTCCGGAAGGAACACTTATCGAGATCAATTTATTAAAAACTCTTCATTCAAGGCGAACCAAAAAAAATGAAAGATTCGGTTTTATTGTTAAATCAAATCTGGTAATCGATAATCTACTTGTAATTCCTGCTGGAAGTTATGGTGTAGGATATGTTGTTAAAGTAAAAAGAGCACGCTGGTTTGGAAGACGCGGAAAACTATATTTGAATTTCAAATATATCTATTCACTTGATGGCAGCAAAGTATTGCTTACAATCGATAAAAAAGCCTCTACAAGTAACAAAAAAATGGGTCTTTCAATAACTGCAAGTCTTCTTGGAGTTGCGGCATTTGGTCCCGTTGGTCTTGTAGGTGGATTTTTCATAAAAGGTAAAGATGTATCAATCTCTGAAAATCAAACACTTTATGTTTCAGTTGGAGAACCAATTTCACTGCGTGGAATCAAAATAAAAAAATAGGGGGAAAAATGGATTTTCCAATCAAATATGATGTAAAAAAATACCGTAATATTGTAAAAAATCAGGAAGCCATGCTTGCTCCATATGCAGTTAAAGATACTGCATCAAAAAAAAGGAATGATAAGGTCCCTGAAGATGGGAACAGAAACCTGTTTCAACAGGATCGAGACAGAATTCTTTATTGCTCGTCATTTAGAAGACTTTCTGAAAAAACTCAGGTTTTCATATACAACAGAAATTCCATGCATCGAACACGTTTGACGCACTCTCTTGAAGTAAGTCAGATTTCACGGTCCATTGCCCAGATGCTTGAAGTCAATTCTGATCTGTGTGAAGCTATAGCAATGGCTCATGACCTTGGACATGCTCCTTTTGGACATGCAGGAGAACAGACTCTACAGAATATCATGAAAAATGATGGTGGGTTTGAACATAATAAACAATCATTAAGGATCGTTGAGCTTCTTGAGCATAAATTCATTGGACATCGAGGATTGAACCTGACATTTGCAACTCGTGAAGGAATTATCAAACATGTTTCAACATTTGATTCACCAGCACTAGACAAAAGATTCAAGAAAAGAAACACCACATTAGAAGCAGAGATTGTTTCTATTGCAGATCGAATTTCTTATAATACCCACGATTTAGAAGATTCTTTCCGTGAAGGATTGCTGAAATTGAAAGAAATCGAAAAGCATGTCCCGTTTTTAAAATTTCTTGGAAAAAAAGTTACTGAAAAATACGGAAAATTACCAATTGATGATTATTTTAACCGCTTGAAAGGACAGCTGATTGGCACACTTGTACTTGACACAATCGACAATAGCCGAAAAAATATCAAACGCCTTGGAATAGAAAACTTTAATGATGTTATCTCTCATAAAAGAAAAGATAGCATTGTCTGTCTAAGTCCTAAACTTAATGAACAGATGAAAAAAATTGAATTTTATTTATACAAAAACGTCTATTTTTCTCCGCTTGTTGTCAAAATGAATGATAAAGCTGAATATCTTATAAGTAGTGTTTTCGAAAGATACATAAAAAATCCTGGAATATTAAAAAGTTCTTTTCTTGAAGTTTATTCTGGAGATGAAAAAAAAGATATCAAGCGTATTATCTGTGATTATATTTCTGGAATGACTGACAGATTTCTGATTGAAGAATATCAAAACCTTTATGATCCCTTAAAACGGATTTTTGTGTGAAAATATATTTACTGATATTTTTGATTTTTTTCTTTATTTTTAATTTATCTGGAAAAACTGACAGGATTTATCCAGGTTTTTTTCCATCAAAAGCAAACATCCAACATTTAAAAATTGATGTTCAGAAATCATTTATCAGGTTCAGTAAAATCCGAAAACATCTCACTCCTGCAATGCTTACAAACCCAACAATTACTCAACCACATGATAAAATTAAAAATGGTCTCATCAATATTAAAACTATGATCAATAATCAAAATTTTATTGATGCACATAAATTACTGTTTGATCTTACAACTGACTTCGAAAACCTAGAAGTCATAACTAACAAGGATAATCGTATTATTTATGCTCGAAATGCTCTATTG
This sequence comes from Candidatus Muiribacteriota bacterium, assembly GCA_030633305.1. Taxonomy (GTDB): domain Bacteria; phylum Muiribacteriota; class DAOVTB01; order DAOVTB01; family DAOVTB01; genus DAOVTB01. Next base: position 7,069 of record DAOVTB010000040.1, on the reverse strand, counting down.
GATTTCAGGGATTCAGTTACAAAACAAATTAAGTACATTAACAGCTTAAAGCCAATAAATTTTACTGAGCTTATTAAAGCTAAAAAAAAGATCAAAGCATTAGAACAAAAATTGGTTGAAGGTAAACTTGCTCCTGATGAATATAGACTCATATATAATATGATGGAATCCTATATCATCCGTTACGATTATTATCGTGATCTTAATAACTCTAAAAAATTGTTGGAACAATCAAGGAAACTCCAGAAAAAATTGAATTCAATCTGGTTGAAATGCAAATCCATGCGAAAAAACCCCAATCTGGATAATCTTGTCAACAATTTATATCATCAAACCCTTGATTGCAATATACTTTTAAAACAAAGTAAATTCATTGAATCTATAAAAAAATTAAAAGTGGTAATTAGAAGCCAAACTATAGCGATTGAAAAATTTATGGAAATTGCCAATGCCTGGAAACTGGAATTACATAAAAATAGTAAAAAATAGTTAATTCCATTTTTATTGATAAGTTAATGCAACAAATTCAAATTATAAATGGTATAATTATTTATAATAGTATTCATAAACTGGCACTTTAAAAACTACTTTTTCTGGAGATTAGTTTGTTTATTAAAATACAGGTAAGACATTTGAAACTTTCATTTTTCTTCATTTTTTTACTTCTAATCATAAATGTTTTTAATGCCAATGCTGCAAGTATGTATTATCATTATTATTCAACAATTTTTGGTAATCATGACCCGCCTGGAAAAGGCAGTTCTTCTCCAGCTCCGGCTAACGGAACTTCTAATCATTCTATTATTTTTCCTGTAAGACTTGGGGATAAAATCACTATAACTGCTATTTCCACTCCATCAAATGGAGGAATATGCCTGTCGCCTGAAGTTGGATCAATAATAAGATTCGATCCAGAAGGTGTCATTAGCGGTATCACATTGGCTTGGCCAGGAATAAAACAAGGTAAACTTTATGCTTTGGATAAAGAAGATTCATCGTATCATCAGGTTAGCAAAGGTCCATATCAGTTATCTACATCTTATTCTGGTACTAAAAGCACAATGACACTTGAATTTTATGTAAATGACACTATAGATACATATAATGATAATAATATCGTAACTGGTTCATATAATATCACTGTTGAAATCAAGCCAAAAAATCTTGACTTATTAATTCCAACTTCAGTAGTTCTTGCTCCAGGATACTCCAGATATCCATTTATTCCAGCACCAGCTACATTTCCGCCAACAATACCGCCACCACCACCAATAGCCTGTTCATTTCTTCCCAGTTACGCTCCCCCACTAATAGAAGGAACTGCTGCTAATCCAATGACTTACTGTTTTAAATCTGAAGACAACGGCACTCCATCACCATTATCTATTGATAATGGAAGTAACATTGGCTGGGCTTGGTATATTGTTGACTACAGTGCAAGTACACCGACTGCTTCAATACCTTTCACATATGAACAAGTGTACAACGGGACAGCATGGTCAGGTAAAATTCCTACACTAACTTATCCATATTCAAGTCTTATTGGAACTTTAATCTCTAATGTACTCACACTGGATTCATTAAATGCAGATATAAAAACTGGTGCCTATACTTCTGCTATAGCAAACAGACCAACGTCATTTACCTTTCCAGCAAATGCTCTGAATCCAATTACAACTCATATGATTCATTTTGACTTTCCAATTGGTGGTGAATACATTGTAGGATTAGTTTGCTATTATGTAAAAAACGGGATTTTAAAAAAACGCCTCTTAGATCCTTTAGAATTTGAAATTCAGGCTATAAATACAGATGTAGACGAAGCTATTTATTTCCATGTAAACGATCCAACTCCTGCAGGAGGTTATCTAGAAGATAAAGAATATCAGTTTTCATGTACTACGTGGATTGACTATGGTTCTATAGTCAATCCGCCTCTAGCGGCTAGTGAATCTGACAATAGTGAAGCCAGTAATGGAGTTTTAACCGACAGTGTAAAATATCACTGGTTTGTAAATCATTGGGATGATGCTTCTTCTACTCTTACTAAAATCCATCCTTCTTCGACTCCATTATGGACTTTATTATTAGATAACAATACAGTAGTTAACAATTTTAAATATGTTTTCCCTACACCTTTAAAAGCACCTGATAAATATATCATCGGTATAAGTTTCGAATGGGAAGAAGTTGGCTGGAAACCAATTTATTCTAATTCAGGTGCAAATACACAGGGATTTGATTCAAATGCAGTTAATATTGCAAATAATCCTTATAACATTATTCGTTATGAACTTGATTCTGCTTATACAGGTGTTATCAGACAATGTCAGGAAGAACTTGGGATTGATTCCTCAGCTGCAAAAATACATAATATCCCTGTAAACCCACCGCAATTAATCCGCGATGGAACATGCCCTGTGATGATATTGACTGTTGAAGATATGACTCCACCTGAAATAATGTTCCTGGATCAGAACTTTGCAACACCAATAATTCCACCGGTATATAATGGCACAACTGGTGATGATATTAAAATAGGTATTAAAATAAGGGATAATCATCCTCAAGAACTCATGAATAATCGACCCCCAATATTAATATGGGAATTTCAGCCTGAAGGATATGCGGCATTCGTAGGAGTCGGAGTCCCATGTTTTCAATCAAAAGGTACCATGACTTTGGAAATAAATTTAATGAGTGCATCTCCAACCCCTACAACCCAGTGGAACGCTTCATTTCTTCCTCCTACATGGCCTTTTCCATCCACAACTTCGTTCAGTAAATTTGAATCTATATGGTACACGTATGAAGCAACTATAACACTTCCTTTTGCATTCAGGTCTGCAACTTCAGGTAATCCTATTTACAGATTCAGTGTTCATGTCCAGGATGCAGCTGGGTTCACAAATGAGGGTATCAATTACACATATCTTGATGACGACAGAGCGGATCATAATTATTATCCTGGATCAACCCTTGCTATGCTTAATATTTCAGGTTTAGAGGATTCCTCATGCAATTTTGGTCAATTTCATGATGCAAGCAAAGGCATGGTGAGTGTCGATGACAATGATCAACCGGCCCTGGCTGTAAGGATTGAACCAAAAGGATTCTTTTCAGCATTGGCTTATCGCCATAACATTTATCATGTTTCCACAAATGATATCTGGGATCCACTTGATATTACAGATTCAACATTAATATATGATACAACAAATACACTTGTCACTGAAATGGTTCACCCATATGATCCAGCCTATATGGCATCATATGTTACACATCCAAAGGTAAATTCATTTCCGGAAGATCTGAATTTTGATATTTATGTTGAATTCTATGATAACTGCATCTGGGAAGGAGATGCTCCAACGGATCCTGGAGTTAATTACAGTGGGAGTGATAATATTAAACCTAATAGTGATATAGGTGGATATTTTATGGTATCAGACGCTACTGACACTTCAGGAATGAGTGATATACCGCAAACAATACCTCCTGCAAATGCAAGCGATGTAATTGTCAATCCAACATATAATACTGGTCTTTATTCAGGTGGAGCAGGCGAAGCGGTTACAATCCTGAACAATATATATTTCCAATGGCTATTTTATGATGCAAATGATCGAAATGATGATGGTTATCCAGATCAGGACATTACTCCCCCACCACCTGGAACACCACCATTGGATCCAAGTGCTCCTGAATTTTATTTTGATGTAGGCTGCGAAGATAAAGCTGGAAACAAACGACGTCTTAAACTTAGATTTCCAATAAGACCTATACCTGTTTTTCTTCATAGTCTTGAGGAAAAATCCCGTATTTTCAAACGTAAATAAAATATTGCTATAATTAATATTTTTATTTGAAAAATTATATATTATAGTGATAATATATATTGAATTGTAAAAAATTCGATAACTTTGTCATATTAAAATGTTTATATATCTTTTGGGGGATTTTTATGAAGAACTTATTTCTTTCGTTATTTTTAATTTCAACCATGTTTCTTTTCAGTGGTTGTTTCAACAATGATTCTAATACTTTAGACCGTATTTCATCCGTCACAGAAGAACAAACAGGTGAAGTTACAATATCACTTGCAAAAAGTCAGATCAGCTCTAAAGCCCAATACAAAATTGATGCACCATACACAATGGAAATCATCATTACTCCTGAACCTACAGAAGCTGTTCCGCATCCAATTTCAAAGACACTTGCACCGTTAAGTCTGTCTACATTATATGATCCTGCAACTCAAAAATATATCCATACAATATTAAATATTCCACCTGGAAAGGTAAAAATCCGTGTCCTTATCAAAGATGGAGAAGCCCATCCTCTTTTTACTGGACTTTTTCTTGTTGACGTAATTCCTGGGAAGCTAATGATTCTTCAGGCAAATCTGGATAGTTCAAACATTCCTACATTAGTTGGAAAAACACTTCAAGATTATTTTCCGCTCATTCATGGTCGTCAACTAGATTATTCCTGTACAGAAAGTGAAGATACTTATGATAAATTTTATAATTTAATTTCTTCAGAATCACCTTCAAACCAAACTGATATTTATAATATCGAAGTTGCTCCAGCGCCTTCTACACTATTTAATGGTACATTACCTGGTGATACAGCTGCACTTGTTGAAGATGGTGGGATTGGCGAGACACATTTTAAATGGATAAATGGAAGTCTTCATTTCTGTGGAGAAAGAGAAGAATGGACAGAAAATTCTTATATAGTCTCTAGTGGTGGTTCTACCACTGAATTCAGCAATGTTGATGTAAAAAGAGCATTAACATTATCAGCAAACTCAATTATTAATATTCCAATGATCCCTGCTGATTTTGCCTTAGGAGATAAACACATAGCCACAGTCGTTGGGCAAATGAAATATTTCGCTTATGATACTGAAGTTTTACTAGTTGGTTTCTTTCATCCAGTCGAAATTGTGACTTCGGTTGAGTTTGTTGGCATGGTTGATATCGGTTCCTTTAAAGATGTGCTTCACTTTATTATGACAAAAAAGATCTTTGATACCAGCTCTGGAAAAGTTCTTATATTAGAGAATTCATCAGAAGTATATTTTGCTGCTGGTATTGGAAAAATCAAGGAAAAATCATATATTTATGAATATAAATATGATACTGTTACCAAAGTATTATTCAATATCGTTCACGAAAAAATAGATATTAATTATCTTCCATAATAAATTATTTCAGGAGGTTTTAAAATGAGGTCGATTTTAGCAGTTTTAGTAATTTTTATTTTTTCAATCTGTATTACAGGTTGCTTTGACAGTGATGATGGTGTTATCGACAGAATTTCATCTGTTTCTGATGACAATAATTCAATTTCCATAAGTATTCCAAACTTTACAAATAACGCTAATTCAAAATTTAAGATAGCAGGTCCTTTTACATTGTCGGTGATTTTCACACCACATGGTCTGGAATCAAGAACTATTGATATACCTTTGGCTGATATATGGAATTCAACCATAGAAAAATATGTTCACACTATCAGTAATGTCCCAACTGGACTTGCTGGTGTTGTTATACGAATAATTGACAGCAATGATCATACCCTGTACAGTTTTACAAAAACAGATTTTGATGTAAAAGCAGGTGTTGAAAACCTTTTACCCGTGAACCTTATTCAATCTACACTTGAACAAATAGCAGGATATGCAATGCATAGATATTTTCCTCTAGTGCAGGGATATACTTATCATTATGATGATGAAGGCGATTCTTATTTTTATGATTCAAATTATAATGAAATCGATCACACTCCTGATCCCGCTGATACTTCAACTTTATACACATCAAGCTTTGGAGTTTTAAATCCTGACGTTTATCCAAATGGTGGTGTTTCAGCAGTTACAAGATCAAGTACTGACTTCGAGGAATATTTCAAGTGGGGAACTGACCATACTGCATTATATTATCATGGTGAATATGATTCTTTCAATATGGATAAAGTATTTTGGACCAATGGAACCGGAGATTCTGGTTTTTATGATAACGTTATGACTGAGCATAAAATGTTTTTTGATCCAAGCGTACTTCCGATACTTAATGTTACCGATATTGTTCTTGGAAATACTACGAATACTGTTGTTTTGAATGGACATATAATAAATACTTCAACAGATGGAGATTTAATCACTGGAAATGTAAATTTTCCTGCAATTGGGTCTCCTCCTTCTCCACCTACATGGCCTATACAGAATTTTGCTATCCAATTTAAGCAAAGTTGGTATTTTATAGATATTGTTGATTATGGTACCTATACAGATTGCTTGAAAGTACTTATAAAAACCGAAATTGTAAATATGGATATCGGAAAAGTCTGGGAGGAAAAAACCATGGAGCTTCTTCTTGCACCAGATGTTGGTATTGTTCATGCTAATGTTTGGAGTACACATTTTGAATATGATCTTTCTGGTAATCTTGTGGGAATAAACCGAGATATTGAAGAAAGTAGTATTTATTCTTTTTCAACTACGCCACAATAAACGAATTTAAATATTTAATACAAAAAATGGTCGGGTTTATCCCGGCCATTTTTTACTTTCTGAAGATGTGCCAGGTAGTGACATAATGCCTTTCATCCGATCAATGTTATATCAATACGGGGCACAGGCAGGTACTGGCGATGGTTATCTATACTTGGTTGAGACTTCTCAAATTTACAATCTATTAGCAAACAACGTTTGAGTATTTTTTTTATTTGCATATTATTATTTGGAAAATCTAAGTTTTGTGCTACTCTTTCCATTTTATTGATTGGGATTGATAAAACTAATCTGGCGCAAGGGTCAAAGCAACTGTGAATTTTTTTGGATGCCAAAGAAAATTAAAGTTCCATATGACCCCATCTATATTAATATTTGGTATTAACAATCTTTTCTTCTTACATAAAAGCAATAAACAAGGGAAATGATGAAAATAATATCAGCAGGAAAAAATCAAAAGCAGAGGTTTTGTGCACTCTGTACTTTGTTCTGCCTTCTCCTCCCCTGTAACATCGAACTTCCATAGCCTGAGCAAGTTCGTCTGCACGT
>DAOVTB010000252.1 GCA_030633305.1 Candidatus Muiribacteriota bacterium | reverse complement strand
TAATTCGTATGATGGTGATTTCAGGAAAGGTAAACCAGTAAAATCAAGGTGTGACCAGTCGCGTAAGACAAGAGTCAAACCTTTATCGATACATTTTCTGTTTATAATCTGAATAGCCTCTTTAAATCCAATATATGTTCGTTCTGATATTTTTTTAATATCATCATCAGAAAATACTCCAAACCATTCCTTTGCCTGCTTTAATGGATTAAACATCTGCATTGCAAAAGGATGGATCTCGCTTAACAATGATACTTTATCCATACAACCAATACATTTACACAGCAATGTTCCACCAGATCTTGCCATATTATGGATAATTCTAATTTTTCCTGATTTTGTAGTTTTAAAAACTGGTTCTTTTTCAGGTAAAAGAATTACATCATTTAGATTATCAATTTTAGCAGAATCAGCTGATCTACATCTTGTTTTCCAAGTATCAACAAGTAGATCTTCAAATTCGTTAACAAATCTTACAGGATCGCAAAGAGATGATTTTTTTAAGTCATCACTCAGAATACTTCTATAATTAACCAATTTTTCTTTATTTCCAGCCAATTCAACAGCTTTTGAAATATATTCATCCAGATTATCAGCAATAAGTTCATCATGTCCTATATGATGAAGAATACTCGCACCAACTCGTGCCGAATGCCTATCCCCATTTAAAGTAATAACAGGAACACTCATAAAAAGTGCTTCAAAAGTTGTAGTCGTTCCGGAATAAGGAAAAGGATCAAGAGCAATATCAATTTTATTATATAATTCTAAATGCTCTTTAAGTGATTCTGTTCTTTTAACCAAAGTAATCCTATCTGATTGAATTCCAAATTCGGCAAAAAATTCGATAATCCTGACACTTGCAAATTGATCTGAAAGCTGTTTACTTTTAAGGATAATATTTGAGTTTTTTACTTTTAAAAGTATATCAGACCAAACTTTTATGACTTTTTTATTTATTTTACTGGTATTATTGAATGAACCAAAAGTTATGTTTTCACTTGGAGTATAATTTACAACTGCACCGGTTTCTGGCGGACAATAACATAAAAAACCACCTTTTAAATATTTTAATTTTTCAACATTATACTTCTGAGCAATATTTTCAGGATCTGCAATTTTATCTGTAATCCTATAATCAATGTTTTTAATTCCAGTAGTATCAGGATAACCAAGCCATGTAAACTGTACAGGTGCAGGCTTTTCGGCAAAAACAGTCAGTCTGTTTATTCCTGTATGCCCCGAAAGATCAATAAGAATATCTATTTGATCAGCTTTTATCATTTTTAAAACGTCTATATCAGGCATTCTTGAAATAATCTTCCAGAAATCGGAAATGGATTTCAATCTTTCAGTCATATCATCAGCAACCTGTTCATCTGAATAACAAAAAACCTCAATTTTCTCCCTATTTAACTCTTTCAGTAAAGGTTCAAAAAAATAAGAACAAGAATGCCTGTAAAAATCTGCAGAGACAAAACCAATACGTATTTTTCTATCCTCAGAAAAGTCGTAATTTCCGGCAAAATCTTTTTTCTTATATCTGTTCCCCCACTTGACATGTTCATTATAAATATTTTCTGGAGAATAATATTCACAATAGTGCATTGCCATAAGAAGATTGCTTCCAATACCATGAGTTTCTGGATGAATAGCCATAGCTTTTCTATAGTTTAAAATAGCTTCTTCTATATTTCCAATTGCTGTAAGTACAGTCCCTAGATTATTGCAAGTATTACCCGAAAATGGTTTTGTAACCAGTTTTCTATTAAACATATCCACTGCTAATTTGTATTCTTTCGTTGATTTATAAATAATTCCAAGATTATTACACGCTCCATCATGTTGTGGATTAACTTTCAAAACTTTTAAATATTCTTTTTTTGCACAATCCCTTTTACCCAAAGTCATATAAACATTACCAAGATTGAAATTAGCATTTATATGTTCATTGTTAATGGATAAACACTTATTAAACATTTCAATTGCATCGTCATATTTTTCAAGAGTTGTATAAATAGCCCCCAAATTACAATATGATAAATAAAATTCAGAATCCATACTAATTGAATACTCATATAGCTTTTCTGCCTCAATCAAATTACCATCTATTTGATATGCTCTTCCAAGGTTAAACCATGTCCTGACATGATCAGGTTGAAATTCCAATGATTTCCTGAAATTTGAGATTGCTTCTTTTACTCTGTTTAATACCATCAAAACCGTAGCGTGCGTCCTTAAATAGTCAGCATTATCAGGAATTATATTCAAAGCCTGCTGTGTGAAACTTAATGCAGCAGTGTTATTACCAACTTGATGTGCAATCAATCCCATAAGATTCAAGGCATCAGAATGTTCTGGATCATTTGAAAGTATGGTCCTGTAATATATTTCTGCATTTTTTAAATCACCATTATTATGGAGTTTTACCGCTTTTTCAAATAATTCCCGTTGATCTTTTTTAATCCTTATGCCTTCTGGATTTGCAACCGCATTTCTCAAATTAGGAGATTTTTTTTTCTTTTTCTTCTTTTTAACCATATTCTACTCCTCACTTGTTAATGGAAAAATACATAGTACCGCAGTCCCTTTACCTGGAATACTCCTGATAAGAAGATCTGAGCCGGATATTTCAAGTAACTTGAAAACCTGAGCCAGACCAATTCCGCTACCACGAGTTTTTGTCGTATAAAAAGGCTCAAATACTTTCTTTAAATTTTCTTCACTTATTCCACACCCTGAATCTTCAACAAGCAGGTAAGGCCTTTTAGTAAGATCATTTTCGGATTCTCCCACACTCGTATATTCATTAAAATTCTCCTCCAGAACAATATCCAGTTTTATTCGAATATCGCAACACTCCATTCCCTTCACTGCAGCAACAGCATTCTGAAAAAGATTAAAAAATATCTGATAGAAAAAATCTTTATCCATTAAAATTTCTAGTTTTTCATTTAATTCACAATTTAATGTAAATTCCTCATTGGATTCATGAAGTTTTATTATTCTGTTAATTTCAGGAGCAGGTTGAAAATAAACAAGATTTGGTTGAGAATTCTTTGAATATTCAACTAAAGAATCGACCATTTTATCCAGCCTGAAGATTTCCGCAGTAGCCATTTCCACCAGATCCTTTAATTCTTCATCCTCCATTGCATGCTGCAAATGGTTCATGCTCAACTTTAATGTCCCAAGAGGGTTTCTGATTTCATGTGCCACAACACCTGACATTGTTCCAAGCGCTGCAAGCCTTTCACTTGAAATTAATTTTTTTTGAGTATCTTTAAGCTTCTTCATGGTATTGACTAATTCTGAATTACTCTTTTGTAATTTTACAACAAGGTCATTTTTCCGAAGAACTGAAAAAATATTTATCAGGAGAAATTCAATATAACTAATATGCCTCAGATCAAGGATTTTAAACTTCGATTGTCCAAGTAATATTGATACTGAATATTCTCCTTTATCGAGAATTTCAAGGATAACACCATTATCTTCAGTAAATTTTTTAATTGCTTCAGGCCTTATCGCTATGAAATCTAAATCTTCACTTTCTTTCTGTGACATCCCTTTTGAACTACCATATATCAGGCACCCGGGACGGGTAAAAACAACAGCTACCCAATCTATAAAAAAAAGTCGCCTGATATATTCACAGAAAAGTTTAAGCATTTTTTCAGAGTCCGTAAATTCCATACACCTGATGATCAGTCCCCTTAGACGTAATAAAATATCCGTTCTATCAGGATTTATTATCTTATCCAGTTCATTTTTGAATAATTTCTTAATTCCAGTCATTACTGAGAAAAAAACAAGTAGCATCAGCAAATCAAGATAATGAACATTTTTATCATAATCAAAATAAAAGAAAAAATGAAGAATTAGCATCATTATAAGTATTATCAAAAGAAAGATCATCATTCCCCAGCGAATTATTGTCGTGATCTCATATCGATTGAAATCAAAATATGACATGATAATCCCGACAATCAGTACAATAAAACCAGAGGTTTCAACTAGAGTGTTTGTATCTCCTTTAAAAAACTGCAGGAAAAAATTTATTGTCAAAAGGAAAATAGATGAACAGACAATAAGCTTTCTGAATTTCAGCTTTGAAAACAAATAGCTTGAAAATATCAAATAAAAATAAATAACATAAACCATGATCATCAACATCTGGAAGTAAAATTTCCCTGAAATAAAAAAAGAGATTACAATTGCAATAGATGGAACCAGATACATGAAATAATTCTTTATTGTTTCTTTTTCTGCTCTTTCATCATTATCAAGAATAAGAAGAACCAGGGCCGGTACTCCGAAAAGGAAAAAAAAATTCAAACCCTTGAAATATTCAAGTCTAAATCCCATGAAATTCTTCATGGTTAAAAAAAGGTGCGGTAAAGATATAGCTGCAAACAGGATTGTAATAAAGTGCTTCTTTTTGATAAATTTAAAAAAAAGAAAAGCAAAACTGTAAGTGACACAGAAAAAAATTAATGAATAATATTCACTACAGGCTTTCAGAAGCATAACAATATAGTACACTCTTTGAGTAAGATTTTAAAATAATTACATGAATTTTTAAAAAAACGAATTGAAATCAGGATTTTTCACCGACGAAAAAAATATTTGTTGGATCAATACAACCTGCTTCACAAAGTAATTCATCAAATAATTTGATAGTATCTGCCAGTTCATGTTCCTGCTGAGGAACAGATTTGCGAATGCCACCGATAATACTGTGAAATAATGCATGATGTAATTTTGATTCAATTTCTTGAAAATTTGATTTCAAAGCAGGGTATATCTGTTTATAACCTGATTCATTATCGTGAACGGACTGAACTTTTTGTCCAGCAACATCAACATACTTCAAACTTTGTAATCTGCATTCTATATTTTTTTCTAAATCATTTATATCTGATGAACAATTGTTTTTCTCATAATATGCATCATTCATTGAAAGAAGTTTTTCAATAAAAATGTGCATAACAGCATTTTTTTTACTCTCTAGATCTCGACATGGTTCATCAATAATTATCAATCCTCTGTCATTAAGAAGATCTTTACAATGTTTTAACACAACATCACAATCAGGAAAGTGATGAAGTGAAGCAATAAATATTATAACGTCGAAAGACCCATAAAATTTCAGGAATTCGTTTTTATGATATTCAGGGCATTCATAAACATTACTCCAGTCATTATCTAAAGATGTTTTTCTTGCAACTTCGATACATTTACCTGAAATATCTATTCCTGTCACAATAAATCCATTTCTTGCTAGCTCAAGCGTAACATGTCCAGGTCCACAACCCACTTCAAGTATCGAAATTCTATCCTTCTTAAAATGAGATTTTAATGTAAAACAAATCTTCTCAATAAGTTCTCCATAATATAGATTAGCAAAATACTGATCCCGCCATACATTATTAAGAAAATATTCACATCTTCCGCTTTTTCTCAGATCAGGAAGATGATCATTCTCCAGTCTTTCATTTATCTGTCTATCAAATGCCAATTCTTCTTCATGAAGTGAGTTCATTATTGCAGACCTCAACATATATATAATTTTTTGTGATCAAATCAGCCAGAGTCTTATTGCTACCTGGAAATGAATCAAGTTCAAACTCCAAATTTCCGCTTTTTATAGAATCAATTATAAAACATGCTGCTTGATCTTCTACTGTTGCAATCCATGCTCCAATCAGGTGAAATAACCAGAATCCTGTTTCTTCTCTATACCT
>DAOVTB010000050.1 GCA_030633305.1 Candidatus Muiribacteriota bacterium | reverse complement strand
TGTTGAATCTGCTGTTATTATACATGATCATACTGGAAATCATCTTGATAATGAATATGGTCTTGCCGCTTATTTTCCATGGTATCCATTAATATTTGATCCAGATTACCTGGAAATAAATTATTGTAAAGCAACTCTGTGGGATGAAATGATGCTCAAATACTATAAAGAATATGAATTTGAGGATTTCTTCAGATTTAAAAAGAAGCAGGATATAGAAAAATTAAGAAAAATTTTAGAGAATACAACTAGAATGAATGTTGGAGTAAACAACCATTTAACTGCTAAGTTGAATTTTCAGCTTTTTGTTGGAGATTATAAAAATATTCCTGAAATTCATGAAGTTTTAGAACTTTTGAAGAATTTAAAAGATTAATCTACACTTTCCTTTGTGTCTTTGTGTGAGATTTTCTTACATGCTAAATGCATTGACAAGGAATATTTAAACTGATAGTATCTGAGGATATAATTTTTAGGAAAATAGGGGGAATATGAAATGAAAAAGAAAGTTATAATAATGGGCGCAGCGGGAAGAGATTTCCATAATTTCAACACGAATTTTAGAGGAAACCAAGAGTATGATGTTGTTTGTTTTACAGCGACACAGATTCCTGATATAGATGGTCGTAAATATCCAGCTGAACTTGCAGGAGAATTATATCCTGAAGGAATTCCAATCCATGATGAAACAGAACTGGAAAGTTTAATCGCAAAACACGATATTGATGAAGTCGTTTTTTCATACAGTGATGTTCCGCATGAATATATTATGAACAAAGCTTCAATGATTATTGCTGCTGGAGCAGATTTCAAACTTCTCTCTACAAAAAGCACAATGCTTAAATCCGTAAAACCTGTTGTTTCAGTATGTGCAGTCAGAACTGGATGTGGAAAATCGCAGACTACACGAAAAGTTTGTGAATATTTTCTTTCAAAAGGAAAAAAAGTCGTAGCTGTTAGACATCCAATGCCATATGGTGATCTTGTAAAACAGAATGTTCAGAGATTTGCAACTATGGAAGATCTTGTGAAACATGAATGTACTATTGAAGAAAGAGAAGAATACGAACCACATATCAAAAAAGGTGTTGTAGTTTATGCTGGTGTTGACTATGAGAAAATCCTTCGCGAAGCTGAAAAAGAAGCTGACGTAGTTATCTGGGATGGCGGAAATAATGATACAAGCTTTTTTAAAGCTGACTTGGAAATCTGCGTTGCTGATCCACACAGACCAGGACATGAATTAACTTATTTTCCTGGAGAAGTTAATTTCAGAAGAGCTGATGTTATTGTAATCAATAAAATTGATACAGCAGATATGGATTCCATTAATGAAGTAAGATATAACGCTATGGATGTTAATCCTGATGCAATTATTATTGATGGTGCTTCACCAATTTTTGTTGAAGGTTTTGAAAAGATCAAAGGCAAAAAAGTACTTGTAGTAGAAGATGGTCCAACTCTTACACATGGTGAAATGGAATACGGTGCTGGAATTGTTGCTGCCATGAGATATGGTGCTGAAGAACTCGTAGATCCAAGACCATATACAACTGGTACAATTACTGATACTTTTAAAAAATACCCTTACATTGGAACATTGCTTCCAGCTATGGGATATGGTGATCAGCAGATTAAAGATCTTGAAGATACAATAAATGCAACTGAATGTGATCTTGTAATTATTGCGACTCCGATTGATTTAAGTAAACTGATCAATATTAAAAAAGAACACGTTAAGGTTGATTATGAACTGCAGGAGATTGGTAAGCCAGATTTAGAAGTTGTTTTGAAAAAAATGATCTGAACTATTTCTTGACAAACGATATTTATATGATATAATGAGTGGCTGAAATCAAGCTTAACAGCTTGTTCTATTGAAATAAGGAGGTGAATACAGTGAGTGTTAAAATGAGATTAACTCGTAAAGGCTCGAAAAAGAGACCTGTATACCGCGTTGTAGTTGCTGATTCAAGAGCACCTAGAGATGGTAAATATATTGATGTAGTAGGTTTTTACGATCCTAAAACAAATCCAAAAACAATTAGATTTAAAGAAGATCTTGTAAAACAGCATTTAGGAAATGGTGTTATTCCATCAGAAACTGTCCGTATGTTGCTTAAGAAAACTGGTCTTGTTTAATAAGAAGGGTTGGAGTAAATGAAAAAACTTTTAAATAACATCGTTACTGCGCTGGTTGATAATCCAGCGGATGTCAATATTACTGAATCTTCTGAGGGGAATTCATTAGCGTTTGAATTAAGAGTACATTCTGATGATGTGGGAAAAGTGATCGGAAAAAAAGGGCGTACGATTAATGCTATTAGAACTGTCTTAAAAGCAGTTACTTTAGATAAAGATACAAAAGTGATGCTAGAACTCTTGCAGTAACAATTGGTATAAATAATTAAAATCAATAGAGGAGGTTTAACGACCTCCTTTTTTATTATCATTACAATAAAAATGGAAAAATTACAGGGATACAAAAGAGAGGGAAAATGAAAATATTAAGAAAAATACAGGTTTTAACTGAAATAACTGATAAATTCCAAAAAGGATTTAAAGCAGATATCAATAAGACTATTGAGGATTTAAACGTTAGACTTCGTGAAATTGAACAGGAAATCAAGAAAGTTGGAAAACCTAAGACCCAGGAAGAACATATTCGATTAAACAATTTCCTTCATTTCAAGGAACAGCAACTTTCGTCAATTGATAATCTCAAGTCAAGAGTAAAAACTGTTATGAAGATGAAAGATGGAGAATGGCTTTATGAAGCCAGCCTG
Source organism: Candidatus Muiribacteriota bacterium (assembly GCA_030633305.1). GTDB lineage: Bacteria > Muiribacteriota > DAOVTB01 > DAOVTB01 > DAOVTB01 > DAOVTB01. The sequence continues at coordinate 19,782 of DAOVTB010000050.1, read as the reverse complement.
GATTCGCTTATTGAACTTAAAGTTGGAGATGATCTTTATGATAAAACACGTACAGGAAAGATAAAAGTAAAAGATGGAAAAATTATCGAAATCTGCGAATAACAATCAGATATATTATGGAAAAATTCTGGCCCCACATGGCATAAAAGGTTATGTGAAAGTACAGGTTCTTACTGATTTTCCTGAGCAGTTCATGAAGGGAAAAAAAATAGAACTTTTTAATGAGTCAACGGGTAAAAGCTCTTTACAGGTTATTGAAGAATATAAGATTAGTTCTAATAGATACCTGATAAAACTCATTGGAATAGATAACAGGAACAATGCTGCTATCCTTTCAGGAAGGTATTTTGTCAAAAAACGAGAAAGTGCCAGAACGATTTCTGATGAAAATAAATTTTACACGTTTGAAGTTGTAGGCCTTCGTGTGATGACTGAAACCGGTGAAGTTGGAACTGTGAAGAATGTTATTTTTGATAAGGACAGCCAAAATTATCTTATCATTGAAACTGAAGGCGATGATATCCTTATACCATTTAAGAAAGAATTCGTAGCTGATATTGATATTGAAGGCGGATTACTAAATCTAAAAAATCTCGAGGGTTTTTTTGATGTTGAAAATTGATATTCTCACAATATTTCCTGAACTTGTTGAATCCATAATTCGTTATGGAGCAATCAAGTATGCTGTAACGGCTGGAAAAGCTGAAATCCGTGTAATAGATATCAGAAAATTTTGTGATGATAAAAATCGAAATGTTGATGATTCGCCATATGGTGGCGGTGGGGGTATGGTAATTAAAGCTGAACCATTATTTAAAGCCATTGCTTCCAGTCGCGAGGTCAGTGTCGAAAAACTTTTAAAAAAACCACCGTCAAATATTGTTTATTTTTCTCCTGCTGGCAGAAAGATGACTTCAAAGATTACAAAGGAATATTCCGAAAAGAGAAGAATAACACTGATTTGCGGAAGATATGAAGACATTGACAATAGAGTCAGGGAAAAAGTAGTAAGTGACGAAATATCAATTGGAGATTACGTTGTTTCTGGCGGCGAGCTTCCGGGATGTATCTTTATTGATTCGATATTAAGGAATATAAAGGGAGTCCTGGGTAATGAGAGTTCTGCACAAAATGATTCATTTGAAGCAGGGCTGTTGGATTTTCCTCATTATACAAGGCCTGCTGAAGTTTATGGATTAAAAGTCCCGGATGTTATATTAAGTGGCGACCACAAGAAAATCGATCGTTACAGGAAAACAGATCAGTTGAAAACTACCCTGCAAAGGCGACGTGACCTGGTCGAATATGAAAAACTCGATAAGGAACAGAAAAAACAATATATTGACTGGTATAGTAAACAGAAGCCGAGAATTGATTCAAAGCTCTACGTTACACTTCTTCATTATCCTGTTTATGACAGATTGAAAAAAACTATTGTCACCAGTGTGACAAATCTTGATATTCATGACATTTGTCGGAGTAGTGCAACTTTTGATGTTAAAAAATATTATATCAGTAATCCGATTGAAACTCAGCGAAATCTTGTTAAGCGGGTGTGTCATTTCTGGACTGAAGGTTATGGGTCAACGTACCATGAAAATCGTAATGTTGCTTTGGAAAAAGTATCCGTTGCAACGGATTTTAAAGAAGTAGTGGACAGTATTAAGAAAGAAGAAAAAGAAAAACCTATTATTATTGGGACCAGTGCAAAAATATGTACTGATACTAAAAAATTTATGTCATTTGAAGCTGCTAGAAAATTGATTTCAAGCCGTAGGCCAGTATTAATTGTATTTGGAACTGGCTGGGGGCTTGCGGATTCAGTGACAGACCGTTGTGATTTTATTCTTGAACCAATAAACGGTGCGAATCACTTTAACCATTTATCTGTCAGGAGCGCGGCAGCAATAATTCTTGACAGATTGACAATAAATAATTATACTGAAAATTTACAAGGAGGCAACAGCTATGGAAAAGGTAATTAATGACATTGAGAAGAGCTATCTGCGAACAGATTACCCTGAATTTAATTCAGGTGATACGATAAAGGTACATGTTCTCGTTAGGGAAGGCGAAAAGGAAAGAGTTCAGGTTTTTCAGGGAGTAGTTTTGAGAAGAAGAGGCGTAGGTCTCAGAGAAACTTTTACTGTCAGAAAATATTCTTATGGAATCGGTGTAGAACGTATATTCCCATACCATTCGCCAATGATTAGTAAAATTGAAGTAGTAAAAAGAGGAAAAGTCAGACGAAACAGATTATACTATCTGAGAGAACTTAAAGGAAAGGCAGCAAGAATCAAGGAAAAACGCTATTAATTATGGTGGAAAACCCTGTTCCCGAGGATTTGCCCTCGCAAAAGCGAAAAAAATTAAAAACCTTTTTTCAGGTTTTTATTATTGCACTTATAGGAAAGCTTGTACTGGAATCGTTTCTTGTGCAGGCTTTTTTAATTCAGTCGAATTCAATGGAAAATTTTCTTGTGCCTGGTGACAGGGTACTTGTTAATAGGACATATTGTGAATTTGGTACTATGAGTCGTGGTGATGTAGTTCTTTTTAATTCGCCTGAAAATCGGGAGATTCTTATCAAAAGAATTATTGGGTTACCAAATGAGAGTATTTCTATTATTGATAATGCTGTATTTGTGAATGGTTCAAAATTGGTTGAAGATTATTTAAAACCTGTAGTTCCAGGTAATGTTTATAACACCAGAGTGTATAAATTCCTGAAACCAGGTAAAAAATTAAAAATTCCTGATGACAGTGTTTTTGTTATTGGGGACAATAGATCTGTAAGTAAGGATTCGCGTTATTTTGGAACTATTTCGAGAAAGAATATAATAGGTAAGGCCGCAATGGTGATTTTTCCACCAAACAGAATGAAAATGATATGAAGAGGTAAATATGTTTCCTGTTGTAGTAATAGTCACAATTCTAGGATTTGTTTATTATGAGATCACCCAGAAAGTTATGAAAGGTGAGATGACGGTTTATGAATGGATCAAGGATTGGGTTGAAACAATCGCAGTGGCAGTTATTTATGCTATTCTGGCCAGAGCATTTTTTATTCAGGCTTTTTTTATTCCAACCGGATCGATGATTGGTACTTTAAAACCAGGTGATCGATTACTTGTAAACAAGTTTGCTTATCAATTTCAAAAACCTAAGTTTCTGGATCCGTTTGTTTTCAAAGCCCCTGCTGATATGTACAGAGATTACATAAAAAGACTAATTGGTTTGCCAGGAGAAGTTTTGGAAATTAAGGACGGGCGAATAGTTAAAAACGGGAAGGTATTAAAAGAAGATTATATTATTAAGAAAAAATTGTTCACCATTGATTCAAACAAGAAAGTGAAAGCTTTAAAATTTTCAAATTACGATCTTTTGATTTCATTTGATAAAGGTGAGAAACTTGAACTGAAATACGGGATGATTAGAACCGGAGAAAGAATGGGTCTATCTCTTAATTCTTCTTCAGGATGGAATTTTAGTTTTAAGAAATATTATGATAAATACTATTTAAAATGTACAAATAAAGATACGGTCCTTGACCTGTGTATGCAGGATTCAAATGGGAATATTAACTTCAGAGAATTGCTTAAAATGGAATTGAATAATAAGGAATTTAAGCGTCAAAATTTTGATTCTGAAAAAAGCATTAGTTTCGATTCAGATGTAGGTGAATTTACTCTCGAACTTGATTCATTAAATGCTTCGATTCTTTTTTATATTGATAATCACATATCATTTAATCATTATGTACTGTTATCTAAACCTTTTAAAATACCTGAAAAAGGGATGAAGATGGAATTAAATGAGGAAACTGAACCATATTTGTATATGGTGATACCTTATGAAACTGGAAATTCGCTTGGAAAGGATGAAAAAGGTTACTTTATATATTGTAGAAAAGATAAAGATGGGAATATTTTGAAAACATATCATAAACGTCCTGATTCAGCTTTTTCGATTCAAAAGCAGATTGACTTTACTACTCATATTGTGAGAAGACTTACTGAGTATGAATTTAAGGAAAATCATTATTTTGGAATAGGTGATAATCGTAACGATTCTCTTGACAGCAGGTACTGGGGAACAGTACCTGAAAGTTATTTACTTGGAAAGGCTTATGTTTTGTATTATCCTTTTGAAAGATTTAAAGTGGTTAAGTAGGTAATGGAAAAAGTAAGCTGGTATCCAGGTCACATTAAAACAGCAAAGCAAAAGATCAAAAAGGTTCTTTCTGTCATCGACATCATTTTTGAAGTTGTTGATGCTCGACTTCCCGTGAGTTCAAATATTTTATTTGATAATGAATCCAGTCTATTTAAGAATAAAAAACGTTTTTTACTTTTGAATAAATCTGATCTTGTTAATATCAATGAATTAAAATACTGGCAGGATTATTTCCGTTCTACTGGTGAATATGTGGATGTAATTACAACATGCAGCAGTGGACGCGGAACTGCTAAAACAAGAAAGGAAATACTTAAACTTCTTGAACACTATAAAAAAGAAAAAAATGATAAAAGCAGATATAGAAAAAACAGCAGCTTAAGAGTAATGATTGCTGGATTTCCGAATGTTGGAAAATCTTCTGCTCTTAATATTTTGAGTCCAGCAAAACATGTAAGAGTTGGTAATAAACCTGGTGTTACACGTGGAACTCAATGGATAAAATTGAAGGATGGAATTGAATTACTTGATACTCCGGGTGTAATCTTTCCTGATAAAATTGGGAGAGGACGGGGAATGAAGTTACTTTTCTGCAAATTGATACCTATGAAAGCTGAAAAATGTGATCCTGAAATGTTGCTTGCAGAGTGTCTGCCTTATCTTCTTAATAAATATAAGTGGGTAAGTACTCAGCTTAAAGAAAAATGTGGATTTGATCCTTCAGAGAAAAATTTTTTCTTCCAGTATGCTAAAAAATGTGGAAGACTTATTAGTGGTGAAGAAGATATTCATTGGGCAACTTCCTCGGTATTGAACATGTTTTTTAGTGGGAAGATTAAAGGTTACATAATGGATGAAGTCGAGGAAGAAGACTGATGTTAACAAAAATGATAAGCATTCCTGAAAATGTACTAATTGATTTCACAGGTAAAAATGATATAAATATCAGGATTCTTGAAGAAAAATTCAATATTGAAATCAGGATGAAGGGAAATGAATTTACCCTGATTAGCGAGGAAGATAGAAAACTGGATTTATCGATTAGAATCATAAATGGTCTTGTACAGATGATCAAGGAAGGAGTAGTCTTTGGCGTTCAGGACTTTGAAAATATTCTAACCCGTTTTTCACAGAAAGGAAGATTCAAGGAGGAATATTTTTACTATCATCATGTTGTAAAAACATTTATGAGTAAAAATATTGGATGTAAAACACTTGGACAGTTGAAATATGTCAAATCCATGGAGGAAAACCGCCTTGTTATATGTGATGGCCCTGCGGGAACCGGTAAAACATTCCTTGCGGTTGCATATGCTGTAAAAATGCTGAGAGAAGAGAAGATAGAACGTATTGTACTGGTGAGACCAGCGATTGAGGCTGGAGAAAATCTGGGCTTTCTTCCGGGTACATATCTGGAAAAGATTGATCCATACTTCAAGCCACTTTATGATGCACTTCTTTATGTTCTGGGTGCACAAAAAGTTGAAAAATATATAGCCCACAAGATTGTTGAAGTTGCTCCTCTGGCATATATGCGGGGACGAACTCTGAATAATTCTTTTATAATACTTGATGAAGCACAGAATACTACGTTTAATCAGCTGAAGATGTTTCTGACTAGAATCGGTATTGGTTCACACACTGTGATAACTGGTGACAATAGCCAGATAGATCTTCCAGCGGCATCACGACCTGGATTGAAGGGAATCAAACAGATCTTACAGGGAATAGACGAGTTTGAATTTATTGATCTTGATTACAAGGACATAGTAAGAGACACCCTTGTACAGAAGATAATACTGGCATATGACAAATTCAGTAAAAATTCGAGGAATAATTCAAAATGAGTTCAAACGAGAAATCCAGTTATAAAGCAGGCTATTTCAGTAATCTAATCATCCTTATTGTAATGTCTTTTATTAGTGCTTTTATAGTCCAGTTAAATTTGAAAAATGTAGTTATACTTGATTACAAACTAGGTGATATTTCAGAAATAAATGTAAGAGCTCCTGAAAATATTCAGTTTGTTCAGAAAAATGATAAATTTATCAATGAACTGAATCACATTATGGATAATATCACTGAATATATTTCCTTTGGCGCAGAAGTAAAGAAGGAAAATCTTGGTAATCTTACCATCATATTAAAAAATCAGCTTGAACAGGGAAGAATGATAATTTTTTCAGATAAAGAAATTCGGAATCTTTTATCAATGTCAAAAAAAGATGTTCAGGATTGGAAAAAAGGAATAATAAAGGTAAGTGAAAAATATTTAAGTGGTGTAGCAGAAGCAGAAATCCCTAAAATACAATATAAATTGATCATGGGACTTGCTAAAAACAGACCACTGAGTAAGGAATCTCCATTTTTTGCAAAAGTAGCAGGTTATTTGGCAAGGCATCTTCCATTACGTCGTACAATCCTCAAAGGTAAGATGATAATCAGGAAAGGAGAACTTATTAAAGGATATCAGTTGCATCAACTGAAAAAAATGAATATCCAGCTCAATAAGAAGAAACCTCAATGGGTAGAATATTTAGGGATATTCATTATTACATTTATATTGTTTTCACTGATGGCACTTTACCTTTACAAATATCGAATTGAAGTAATTGAGTCTAATCGATTATTCATACTTACTTTTTTAGTATTTGTTATTTTTCTTGTATTTGCGAAAGTTTCTTATTTTCTTATTTTTGTAAAGGATATTTCTATTGAAATTTCTGGATCAAATCTAAGGTTATTTTCTCCATATTTCATTCCTACTGCGTGTTTTGCAATGATATTTGCCATATTGTTTGATTTCAATTTTTCATTGCTGTTAAGCATCATTCTTTCATTTTTTGTAGGTTTGATATTTCGTGAAACTGCTCTGGTATATTCGATGTATGCTTTTATAGGAGCTGTTACAGGCGGAATCCTGGTTACTAATTTCAGGGAAAGATGGCAGATCATAAGGGCGGGTATAGCAGTATCAATTGTAAATTTTATACTGATAATTACTTTTTATCTGTTGCAGATTGAACCGTATGAAAGTAATGCAGTGTTGTTTTTGAATTTTTTCTGGGGAAGTTTAAGCGGAATACTGTCTTCTGTAATTGCAATCGGAGGATTGCCATTTTTTGAAAATTTATTTTGTATCACGACGTCGATTAAGTTGCTTGAACTGATAGAATTTAATCAACCATTACTTCAGCAGCTCATTCTTGATGCTCCAGGAACATATCATCATAGTGTAATTGTAAGTAATCTTTCAGAGGCGGCAGCAAGAGAAGTGGGTGCAGATCCACTGCTTTGTAAGGTAGGAGCTTATTACCACGATATCGGAAAAATGAAAAGATCATACTTTTTTGTTGAAAACCAAAATGGTGAGAATGCACATGATGAACTTTCGCCTAATCTTTCCAGCCTGATTATTATTTCCCATGTTAAAGACGGTGTAGATCTGGCAAAAGAACATAAATTACCAGAATCAATTATTGATATTATTCGACAGCATCATGGGACATCACTTGTTGCTTATTTTTATAATCGGGCAAAAAACAATGAAAAGCAATCTGAAACGCTGGAACAGAAATTTAGATATCAAGGTCCTAAACCTCAATCCAAAGAAGCAGCTATTATTATGCTTGCTGATTCCATAGAATCGGCAGCGCGTACATTAAATAAACCAAACCCAGTCCAGATTACAAACCTGATCTCCAGGATAGTTAACCAGAAATTTGATGATGGACAGATGGATTCATGTGAGATAACGATGAAGAATATAGAAACTCTTGAACGGGTTTTTGCAAAGATACTTATTTCGATGTATCATTCAAGAATTGAATATCCGCAGGAGATCACAAGAATATCTCAGGAGACTGATATTAATAATGCATGATAGTATGAAATATTGGCAGATTACAGAAGATAAGGATATTATCCACTGGAATTTTATTGGGCAAAAACGTAGATACAGCACATCTAGAATGCAGAATTTTTCTAATTGTCTGAAAAAAGCTGTCTGTATGATTGATAAAAAAATTGCAGGAAATGGGTTTGAGCTCTCAATCATTGTATGTGATAAAGATACAATTAGAGCAATGAAAAAAGAATATTTTAATATCGATCGTGAAACTGATGTGATTGCATTGTCTATGCTGGAAGGTGAATATAATCAGTTTTGTGGCTCAATGATAGGAGATATCTATATCTGTCATGATGTGATAAAAGAAAATGCAGTAAGCTGGACTGTGGATCAGGAACTTGCTTTTGTTTTAATTCATGGTTTACTACATATTTTTTCATATAGTGATATTAAACCTGAAGATAAGAAGAAAATGTTCAAATTTCAGAAGAAAATTTTTGATAAATGCTATAAGGACATAAGATAAATGGATTTAATTTTAATTCTTAAAATAGTAGTTTTATGCATTTTTCTGTGCTTTTCAGCTTTTTTTTCAGGTAGTGAGACTGCTCTTTTTTCTCTTTCGAGACTTGATCTTAAGAAACTTGGTGGAAAAAACAAGAAAAAAAATGGAATTTCAGAACTTATGGAAAATCCACAAAGTGTACTTGTAAATCTACTTTTAGGTAATCTTTTGGTTAATATTGGCGCATCGTCCCTTGCGACGGCTGTCAGTCTTGATATGTTGAAAATGCCAGAAACAATAAATTTTCTAAATAATACTTTTGGAATATCAAAAGAATGGATAAATATAAGCGGATTAAGTTTTACGGTTGGGATAATGACATTTCTGATACTCATTTTTGGTGAGATAACACCTAAGATGTATGCACTCAATAGAAATAGACAGTTCTCATTGTTTTGTATTGATAAACTAAAGATTTTTAGTAAAATTTTTAGTTTTCCAATCAAGATTCTTGACTCCATTTCGGGATGGTTGCTGGGACTTATACTGAAAAAAGAAGATATAGCCATTCCATTTATAAGCGTTGAAGAGTGGAAAAAAATCCTGCATCAGAGTACGAATGAAGGAATTCTTGAAAAAGACGAAAAAGAAATGATTTACCATATTTTTAAATTTGGTGAAATAATTGCCCGCGAGATCATGGTTCCCCGTATTGATATGAAATGTATTTCTGCAGATATGACTCTTTCAGAATGTCTTAAATATATGAAAGAATCGCAGTATTCCAGATTTCCAGTCTATTATGAAAATATTGACAATATCATTGGAATTGTTCATATGAAAGAAATATTAAGGTATTTAAGGAAGGGTACCCTTGATATCAAGGTGAAAGAGATTACGAGAAAACCATTGTTTGTGCCTGAAACAAAAAAAATTGATGATATATTGGAGTTATTAAGAAAGCAGAAAACACAACTTGCGATAGTTGTAGATGAATATGGTGGAACTGAAGGTCTTTTGACTGTTGAAGATATTGTTGAAGAAGTGGTTGGAGAGATTCAGGATGAATATGATACTGATGAGGAGACCATCGAGAAGATTTCTGAGAGTGAATGGATTATAGATGCTAAGACTCCTATTGATACCTTAATAGATGATATGGGAATAAATATTGATGACGATGAGTATGATTCTGAAACTGTTGGAGGATTCATAATAGAGTTGATAGGAGAGATTCCCGAAATTGGAAAGAAAGTTGATTTTCAGAATGTTGAATTTGAAATTCTGGAAGCAACTAATACGAAAATAGACAAGATAAAGGTAAAAATTGATAAAGATTCAATACCTGGTGAAATTGATACTAATGAGGATATTATATTATGACATTTATTATTCTGAGTATCTTTTTTATTAATTTAATATTATTCATTTTAACAATTTTTTTTGCAGGAATTGAAACTGCACTTATCTCAATTAATAAGATCAGAATCAAGTTTCTTGCAGATGCTGGTCTTAAGAATGCCCAGAAACTATTGTCATTACTTCAAACTCCTGAACATCTGTTGGGAACAGTATTGTGTGGTTACAACATTACAATAGTCCTGCTGACTACGTTGACTACCTATTTATTTTCTCTTGTTATCAGAAGTGGTAATATTGCAGCATTTATTTCAACTATTGTCCTGACTCCGATGATCCTGATTATTGGAGAGATTGTACCCAAAACCTATTTCAGAGTACATGCCAACAGGTTGGTCATGAAGTATGTCTATATACTGAATTTTTTCACGAAGCTTCTTGCTCCCGTCCAGATCATTCTGACTTTCATTGCGAATGTATTTATTAAACCATTCACTGGTTCAGCTCGTAATGATGATAAATCATTACTTTCATCTAAAAAAGATCTGAAAGCCTTGCTTGAAGTAAGTGAAGCGGAAGGAATAATCGATGAAGATGCAAAAAACATGATAGATTCCATCATCAAATTTTCAGATAAGACTGTAAAAGAAATTATGATCCCCAGGGTAAAACTTGAGATGGTTGAACAGAATGCAAGTAGGGAAGAAGTAAATGAAGTATTTATAAGATCAGGTTATTCAAGACTTCCTGTTTATAAGGAGAAAGTCGATGATGTTGTAGGCATTTGTTATGCACAGGATATGGTAAATGATTATAATGATATTGAAAAAGCCTGTGATTTTATGAAGGATCCATTTTTTATTCCAGAAACCAAGCCTATTGATGAACTATTTATTATTTTTAAAAAACAAAGGCTCCATTTTGCACTTGTTGTTGATGAATATGGTGGACTTGCAGGAATAATTTCAATGGAAGATATCCTTGAAGAAATTTTTGGTGAGATTGAAGATGAATTTGATAACTCTGAAAGTAATGTTTTTTTACATAAGAATAACATTATGATCGTAAGTTCGGATATTGAGATTGAGGTTTTTTCAGAATTGACAGGTTTTGATTTTGAGAAAGTTCTGGAAAATATTGATGAAGAAGTCGAAACGCTTGGCGGACTTCTTATATACCATTTTGAAGATATCCCCAGCAAGAACGATAAGATTGTAATTGATAATTTCATATTTGAAATTCTGGAATCTGACCCAACAAGAATAATTAAGGTTAAAGTAACTGGATTAAATGTTAATGCATCTAATGAGGATATTGAAGGAGATAAGTCTTGAAAAAAAGTAAGATCAACCTTTTTTTCAGATTATTAATTAAACTTAAAAGTTTTTTGTTTGTATTAAAGTTTTTTATCCAATGGGCATTTAGTAAAGTATGGAAAAGTTTTGTTTTTGGATTTATCGTTATATTACCTCTTGGTGGTACAATATTTATTGTCTGGCAACTATTTGAATTTGTAAAAGGCGGTTTTGGATGGTTGTATGGAGCCGCGATGCCTTGGTGGGCAGGATTAACACTGACACTTGTTATTATTTGTTTTATTGGTTTTCTGGCTAAATTTACACAGAGTATATATATGTCACGATTATCAGGTATTTTTCTGAAGATAGTCAACCGGATACCGATTATAAGAAACCTGTACAGCACAATTCAACAACTAGTTGAGATTATTGTATCAAAACCCAAGATGGTATTTAATGAAGTTGCTCTTATTGAATATCCGAGACGGGGTATTTTCTGTCTTGTCTTTGTTACAGAAACGGCTCCGGTAGGAATTTGTAAATTAACGGGTTTTCCCGAGATGAAGTCCGTATTTTTACCCACAACGCCAAATCCCACATCTGGTTTTTTATTGTTTCTTCCTGTAGAAGATATTCATATTGTTGAAATGTCAGTTGAAGGGGCTATGAAATTGATTATTTCTGGAGGCATGTTGACTCCTGAAAATATTGATAATCTTAAGGGTGGAAAAACTGCTGATGGGGATAAGCTGCTTCCCGCAAAAATTGAAGAAAAAGAATAGCTCACACAAAGGCACTAAGGCACTAAGGCACAAAGAAAAGAAGAAAATAGCTCATACAAAGGCGCAAAGACACAAAGAAAAAGAAGATTCTCGCGCAGAGCACAGAGGAATAAGAAATAGGACAAATAGTAAAATATAAAAGGGGTCAGAAGTGACTTTTGTGAATTTTATGTTAAAATTCATGAAAGTGACCCTGACCCCAGCACCAGATAACTTTTTTCCATCCAAATAACTATAGTGGTATGGGGAAGATGGCGCCAGATAAGTTTTAATCATCCAAATCAATAAAATGGTACGAGTGGCACAAAACAAAGAAAAAAGAAGAAGTTTAATAAGGATTAACGAATGTCAAATTCAAATAATTTAAATATTAAAAATCGATATTTTATCCGTGTTAATCTGTGGCTGATTTTATTATTATTACTCCTATTATTAGTACCTAATAATGTATTTGCAGCAGTGAATTCGGATGAGAATATAGTTGCGGGTCTAGAGAGTATCAATTCAGATATTGATGCACAGGTAAAAAATACTGAAAGTTTACTTGTATTTATTAAAAAAGCTAATAAATCAGGCAGGATCTTAAACGAAATTATTTTGTTGGAAAGCGCAATATATAAGGCTTTTTCAGAAATTACTGAACGTATGAGAGCGTTCACATATATTAGTTCAAGAATGCATGACTTCAAAAGCAAAATTGAGTTGAAATTGTTATTTTCAAAAGCGAGTTCTGGTTATCTTGTTCTTTCTTCAAAATATAGTGTTTTACTTGATGCTATTGTTGTTTTCGGGAAATCACTAGAGGTTAAAAAAGGGGATCGCACAAGATATATAGCATTTATGGTAGAAAATCATAATCGTGCCCGTCCTCAAAGTGGTACTTCTAAAGCGGAAGTGTTTTATGAAGTTCCGGCCGAAGGTGGAATAACCAGATATATGTTGCTTCTTCCACAGAAAAAATATGAGCCTGAACTGAATCTAGGACCAATTCGTTCATCAAGGGATTATTTTCTTGATATCCTCGAAGAATACAATGCTGTTTATATTCATTGTGGTGCGTCGAAAAAGGCGTACGATCAGATTTCCAGCAGGAAAATTTCAAACCTTGATGAATTACAGACACCTCGAGGCCCTTTTTATCGTTTGAAGACTAGAAAAGCTCCACATAATTTGTATATTAAATTTGGAAAACTAGTGAACTGGCTTAAGAAAAAGAGAAAGAAATATCTGATACCTAAAAGTAGTTTTCCGCATGAATTTTCAAAAAAAATAGAGGACTGTTTCGGTAAAAAGGCAAAAAAAGCAGTAAATATAAATCTAAAATTTACTACAAGATATGATGTGACATATGTTTATAATAAAAAAGATAAGATGTATTATCGTTTTGTTAAAAACAAGCAGGACATCGATAAGGAAACAAACAAACAGCTTGTAACAAAAAATTTGGTTGTTCAATTTGCGGATATGAAAGTGGTAGACAAACTTCTCAGGTTAAAGATGAATCTCGTTGGTAGTGGTCCTGCATATATGTTTAAAGAAGGAAAAGGTATTTTCTGTACTTGGAAAAAGACCAGTGCAATGTCACCAACTGAGTATTTTTTCGGTAAGGAAAAATTGAAGTTCCTTAAAGGCAGAATCGATATATTGATTATGAATAAAAGGAAGATGAAAAAATCCATTTCCTTTAGATAAATACCAAATATAAAAAAGAAAAGAATAGATCACACAAAGGCACAAAGGCACAAAGAAAACAAATATAGTAAAATAATGTAGGGACAGGCCGCGACCTGTCCAATATAAAAATAATATAATAAGTTTTAGGCGGTAAATGATGAAAGCAGGTTTTGCAGGAATTCTCGGAGTTACAAATGCAGGAAAATCAACAATAATAAATAATATTCTTGGTGAAGAGTTATCGATTGCAACTCCTGTAGTTCAGACCACAAGAGATCTTATCAAAGGAATATATAATGATGATGATTACCAGATAGTATTTATTGATACTCCTGGTTATCATAAACACGGAAAATTATTTGAAAAATGTCTTCTCGCTCAGATTGACCAGGTAATAAATGATGAAAATGATGTGAATCTATGGATTATAGATATAAAAAATCTTTTGGATGAGAATGAATCTGTTATAGAATTCAGGGATCTCATATCAAAATTGAGCAATGTTCTTATAGTGATTAATAAGATAGATCTTGTAGAACATTCTGAATTAGACTCTGCTTTGAAGTATGCAGAAAAAATTGGAATAAATCAGATTGGAAAAATTTTTCCAGTTTCTGCACTGACTGGTGAAGGAGTTGGTGAACTTATGGAGAAGATAAAGTCATATGCTGTTGACATTGGTGGAACATTTTATCCGCAAGATGATCTCAGTGATAGACCTCAGCGATTTTTTGTTTCTGAATTCATAAGAAAAAGTGTAATTACTGAGACTTTTCAAGAACTGCCTCACAGTGTGTTTATTTTGCTTGAAGACTTTAAAGAAGAAGAGAATATTGTGCATATTGAAGCAAAGATAGTTGTTGAACGCCAGAGTCAAAAAGGCATTGTAGTTGGTAAAAAAGGAAGTATGATTAAAAAAATTGGTATTAAATCAAGAATAGCGATTGAAGAATTTGTTGGAAAAAAAGTAAATCTGCAGTTATTTGTTAAAGTAGTGAAAAACTGGAGTAAAGATGAATTGTTTCTTTCGCGTCATGGATACAGGGATTTCTTGAAAAGTGCTGGACGTAAAAAATAGTGAGAAATTACATGCTTATAGGGCGTGAAATGTTGTATACTAGCATTGTTAATAAATATTGGAGTAAATAATGGGACGAAAACCTAAAAATGTAATCCTTCTTGGTTTCATGGGAAGTGGTAAGTCGACAGTTGGACGGTTACTTTCTAGAAAACTGGGATTTCATTTTGTAGATATAGATAAACAGGTAGAAAAGAATAACGACAGCACTGTTGAAGAAATCTTCAATGAAAAAGGACAGGAATTTTTTCAGAAAGAAGAACATCTTGTAGTTCAGGATCTTTCCAAAATGAAAGCCAGAGTGATTGCAACTGGTGGTGGTATAATAGAAAGTGCTGACAGCATGAAACTATTGCTTAAAATGGGAGTTACTGTTTATTTAAAAGCAACTGTTCAGGAAATATATTCCAGAACAACTAATTCTCGTACCAGACCACTTCTTAATGTAGAAAATCGGCGGGAAGTAATAGAACAAATGCTTTCCGAACAGGATAAGAAATTTGAAGAGTATTCTGATATTGTAATCTATACAGATGATAGGTCAGTGCTGGAAATCTGTGAAGTAATTCTAGAAAATCTCTAATTCCAAGCTCTCAATGAGCGACTATTGAAATTTTTTTTTCATTTCAAACCTGCGACGCACTGAAGTGCGACTCGGTTCTTATAAAAAAAGAAATCCCAATATTCATCTCATTGAAAGCTTGGAACAGGCTAAATGTTAAAAGTAAATAGAGTAAAATCAAACTTGAGATGCACTGGAATGTGCTCAACACAGGTTGGATTTAGAGATTTGATGTGTTCTTAATATGCGAGTCTTTCTCCACCTGAATACCCAAAATCTACAAGTTCAAACTCATAATATGTATAGTTTGGATTACGAGCCTTTATATAGTAACAACTCATGATTGGAATTTGTGTTGAATAAATAGTTTCACTTGCCAGATTGAGGTTTCCGCTATCATATTTGAAATCATAACATTCAATATTTTTGCCATTCACTATTTTGTTATATTTATTTGTAAGGATACAGATTTTTTTCAAATCCTTTAAAGTCAATAAACCAATTGGAAGTTGGCCACCAGTGATATTTGAGTCTACAGT
Organism: Candidatus Muiribacteriota bacterium; assembly: GCA_030633305.1. Classification (GTDB taxonomy): domain Bacteria; phylum Muiribacteriota; class DAOVTB01; order DAOVTB01; family DAOVTB01; genus DAOVTB01. The sequence continues at coordinate 3,959 of DAOVTB010000050.1, read as the reverse complement.
CGATTGCCTTCTGCCTGACATTTTAACGGTTACATCCTGAATTGAATAATGTTGCAGATCCTTGAAAACAACTTTATAAACCATAATCAATTTTTCAAAACTGTTTTCATAAATGGCTATGAGGTTACATTTTAATTTATTTCCACTATAACTTGCTTTAGAAATAGCATATGTTAGATGATCATATTTAATCGACCCAGCAGCCAGGAAATTATTCAATTTATACTTTACCCAGAAACCATTTTGAAATCTTCCTTTTAAAGACTCTGTTGGAAGTGTAGTATTTGAAATATCTGGAGATTTTATTTTTTCCACAGGAGTCTTTTTCACTAACTCAGGCTTTTTTATTACAACAGGTTTTACGTAAGGTTGGACAGGAATTTCTGGAGCATTTTTTACAACGTTTACTTTATCTGTATCAAAAACCAATTTCTCAACTGTTATGCTGTAATTTCCAGCAGGGTATTCCCTTAAATATTTTTTGCAATACATTTTTACCAGATCTTTATCATCAGCATTCTGAGAATCTTTTAAGATTGAAATGACACGGTATAGAATTTTTTCGTGGTTGGCATAACTTTTATCAGAAAGGGATAGTAATGTTTGATAATTTTTTAATGCTTCAGAATATGCACCATTATAGTACATTCCTTCAGCTGAGTAATACTTTGAATTCAACTCGGATGAATAGATTGAAACAGAAAGAATACTGCAAATTAATAAAAACGTGAAAAAAAGCTTCATCAACGACTCCTGTGATTATATTAAACTTTCTATAAACTAACAGTAATGATTAACTGTGTCAAATTTAGGTATGTTTACATAGTTTGTATTACTTTAACTATCGGTAAAAGTGTAATAAAATTGATTTATCTACTTGACACAAATAGTATCTATAAATATACTTGTGCAAAGTATTCCAGTGGCGAAATTTAAGTTCATGGGTACTGGGAATAATTATGGATAAAAAGAAATTACTTATAAAATGTCCTGAATGTAAGCATAAATTCAAATCAGATGTAAAGATTTGTTCGATTTGTGGTTTTGATATTGGTGCCAATGTTGATAAACTACGGGAACAGGCATCTAAAAAATATTCAAAAAGATTTGGAACGTCCAAAATTGTAAAATACATCAAACGATTTTTCAAAAAGTAGTTATTAGCCACAGATATACACAGATTAAACACAGATAATAGAATAAGTTAATAATATAAAGCATAATAGAATTTATATTGTTTTTGAAGCTTACAATGTTTATTTGAGAACATTTACTATATTAAAAAAATCTGTGCTTTATCTGTGTTAATCTGTGGCTTGTTTTTTTTAGAAATAAATAAAATAAATGGAATAAAATTGAATTATGATTCGTTATCATTTATAGAGACGAAAATAAAAGGGAAAAACGAAATTGATTCAGGAAGAATTATTTAACGAAATATTTGAAAACAACTTTAAAAGAATTTTTCTATATTGCTATAACCTGTGTGGAGATTATGAAGAAAGTTATGATATTGCGCAGGAAGTATTTATACGAGCAAGCCAGGAAGGCCGTCTTTTAGAAGAAGGTTTTAATGTTAAAAGCTGGTTGTACAAAGTTGCAAGAAATGTATGTTTTGACTATTTCAGGAAAATTAAGAGTAAGTTTGCATTTCTTAATTTGTATAAAGTCTCACCATACTATGAAATAGATTTCCAAACAAATGAAACGTATGAGGAATTTCACCAGTTATTACAGGAACTGCCTGTAAAATATAGAGAAGTACTTTATTTACGGTGTATTGCAGAAATGCCTTATAAAGAATTGGCGGAATTTATGGATCTTTCTACTGGAACTGTTATGTCACGATTATCAAGAGGTAAAGACTTATTGAGAGAGGTAATGGAAAATGAAAATAGATGAAATGTTTAAAAAAATGAAAGATGAGGAATGTGAAATCAACCTTCCAAAAAACCTTTCTGAAAAATTATATGAAAAGGGTAAGTTTCATAATCTTCTTGATACGATTGGATTTACTTTAGTCTGCATTGCGCTTCTTTGTATGATTACTGTAATAGTAGCTCCTGATGTTGATATGTTTAGATTTAATCTTTCCAATTTTCAACAAGATACAGTTTTGGAAGAAAATATTTATTCCCAGGAGAGTATTTCAATAGACATAGTGAAAATTCCAATTAAACTGGGCATTTGGGTGACCATGATAGCTATGCTGATTTCGGTACCGTTTGTTTACTTAAAAGACAGAAAACTTTTTTTGGTTTAAATCATTGATGTCATATTAAAAGGAGAAATAAAATGAATAAAGATAAATGGAAAGGCCTTGTTGGAATACTTATTATAACTGGGATTTTACTTATGTTGTTATATGTAGCGACTTCATCTGAAAAAATTACTAATAATGCTAAGGTGATGATGGTTGTACTTGTTTTTTTTACAGTAACTATTTTGTATGTTGTAAATCGTTTGATGGAGACCTATTTTCATCCGACTGTTAAGAAGTATATAACTTTTTTCTGTTGGGCTGTGTTTTTGATTACCGCAACGATTATGTATAGTTTTTTAGGGCTTATTGCGGAAGTAAATTCGCAAAATCATAGTCTGGATCATTTTGTGTTTAACGGAGTGTATTATAAAAATCCTGTAAAAGTTGAGTTTACAAAAAAGTATCAGAAATTTTTAAAGGATGGTGGTGAAAAAAATCCTGATGTTTTGATGTTTAATAAATTGATTTCTTTAGATGCTTCATGGCTGGATGATCTTTTATCTGACAAAAGATGTGTTTTGCAGAGGGAAATTGTGAAGCCTAGCGAACAACTATTTGGAGTAGCTACGACTTTAACAGAGATTAGAGCATTTTCCCTGGTATTGCTTACAAAAATTCATGGTGAAGAGAATCTTGAACAAAGATTTGAAGCCTGTAAGAAGCTACTTGTGTATTCCCAGGTATGTACAAGATATGGTCTTTATGGAACAAATACAACTTTGATCGAAGCTTTGGTAGGATTTTCTATAGAAAAACGAACTATTTTAGCTATTCTGAAATTTATTGAAGAACAACCTGAATTTTGGAATGAAAAGAAAATGAATGAAATGGGAGAGTTTCTTGTAAAGTTGAAAAAATACAGGTTGACTCCAAGTGAGGTGTATGATGGTGAACATAGATTTATAAGCTCTTCGCTACATTATTTGTATGTGAAACATACTTATGCAATGTTCTGGCTTGATTCGTATTTTGGATCTGCTTCAATTCAATATAACAAGGTCATGAATAGATATTTAACTGCCTTGCAAAATGACAAAGAAATATCTATTGCTGAATGGAAACAAATACGTTCAAAATTAACTAACCCACTTGTTGGAATCAGTATGCCGAATATAAGAGTAATCGGAAAAACCTTTAAAAAAACCGACGTATTTTATAACTCCATTTTGTGGAAATTGACAGGCGTTCCGCAAAGTGATCCTTTTGTTCCAGGGAAAAAGATCTTAAAGATAACCATAGGTGATGCTGAAAAAATGTATTCAAGAGGAACGAACAAGATTGACGAAGGGCGGATGGGCGACGACATAGTCGTAGAATAACCTGCGTCCTGAATGAGCGAATCTTGAAATTAGTGCGTATAAGGTGCCAGGGCACTTTCATTTCAAAGCAAAATGTTCAGGCCGCGAAACAAAAGTCCATCTGGCACCGGTATTAACTATCATACGCCTCGGTTTATTCAGATTCAAAGAAAATCCAACGTTTAATAGCATGTTGCATTTTTCGAAAGTAAGGCAAACTAAAAAATGCTTACCATGCTAATATGCTACAAGAGATTCAGTAATGATTTAATATAGAATTGAAGAAGTCGTTAAATCATTTATTGAATCCGAAGTGGTGCATCTCATTTAAAGCACAGGCCAGAGGTTTGAAAAGAAAAATACATCTCATTAAAACCGTTGGAAAGGGTCATTAAAGA
>DAOVTB010000270.1 GCA_030633305.1 Candidatus Muiribacteriota bacterium | reverse complement strand
TATTATTTAAAAGCATTGAAATATCTAATTGATTCAGGAGATGATGAAAATCTACTTCATTTAATGATTGCATCAGAATTAGTGCGAACCTGGAGTTTTATCTCACGTCTTAAAAAACCTGAAGGATATGATCCTTTTGATGAATTAATTAAATTTGAAAGTATGATCCAAATAGACAAAATAAATTCACCAGAGGAATTAGTCAAAATTGGAGATGCTGTCAATATTGGCGGTTTATACGGTCAAAGACAGTTGAAATATTATAAAAAAGCAGAGCAACTGTACACTCAGCAAAATGCCTCCTGGGAAAAGATAAAATGGTTGAAATTTAAACTGGCTGATCATCTTTCTGCAAAGGAACGACTAGAAGCTTTTTTAGAATTGAAAAAAGAAGCAGAAAAAAGTAAAGATAAAGAGTTTCTTGAAGAGATTTATATGAAACTAAGCAGGTCTTATGATGGAGCTGAACGTTTTAAATATTTATACGCGGCTTATATGTTTGCTGATATTTATCGGAAACCAGATGATCCGAGAATCTCATATTTACTTTCAAGGCTGGGTGACATCTCATATCGAGGAAAAGATTACAAATTAGCATTGAGAATGTATAAGAGGCAGATCAAAACAGGTACTGGAAATTTCTGGGATTTGACTTTGGCGAGAAAACATATGTGTTATTGTTTTGAAATTCTTAAAAATTATAAAGATGCTGAACTGGAATACAAAAAGAATGTTCAGGTTTGCAGTGAACACTATGAGAATAAATCTGGAAAACTTCTAGTTAACGCTCTATTTGAACTAGGTAAATTTTATTATAGACGAAATCGAATGGAGGATTCAGAAAAAGCATTGAATGAAGCCTATTTCCATTATATCCATTCCAATGGAAAAAATTACTTCACTTTGTGGGAACTTGAAAATATGCTCGTTAAGGTGAAATTACGACTTAAAAAATATGATGTAGCAGAACACTTTAGCAAGAAACTAATAGAATATGCTGAAAAAAAGCAGTCTTATTCGGATAAAATTAATAAACCAGGATTCTATGCAAATTTTCGAATGGCTCAGTGTAAGATTTTGAATGGAAGTGTTGATGAAGCAATGGATATTATGGGTTTATTGCTTGAGAAAAGGCATCAGAAATTTTATGGAGCATATGATGTAATGCTCTCTGGTGTAACATTTGATCCTGTTCTTTTGAAGCAAGTATTGGAAATATTAAATAAATATGACCAGCAGACTGAGGAATTAAAGAAGTTCAAGAAATTATGTGAGTCTCTTCTTGTAGGAAAGAAAATATAGGGATAAAAAAAGCGGCGAGTGATTTTCACTCGCCACTCTTTAGAGTGAATAGTTTTCGGTTGCAATTTTTTCTGTAAACATTCGATCGTGAGACACAAAAATAATAGTACCTTCATATTCAAGTAAAGCTTTTTCAATTACTTCTCTGGCAACAATTTCCAGGTGATTTGTTGGTTCATCCAGAAGCAGAAGATTTGCTCCACTCAACATGGTTTTTGCTAGAGAGACTTTACTTCGTTCTCCCAGACTAAGAGATTTTATCCGTCGAAAAACCATGTCTTTCCTTATACCTAAACAACCTAGCAATGTTCTCGCGTTTGCCTGTTTCCTATAGTTTCCGTCAAGAATTTCTTCCAGGATTGATTTGTTCAGATTAAGATTTTCGTATTCTTGTGCAAAATAAGAAATTGAAGTACTCTCTGGTAATAGTACTTTTCCATTATCAGGACTATCCAATCCGGCGATCAAACGTAAAAGAGTTGTTTTTCCTGAGCCGTTTGCTCCGGTAATGGAAAGCCTTTCTCCTCGAGGCAATACCAGGTTTAGCTCTTCAAACAAATTGTATTTAAATCCCTTAGACAGAGTTTCAAGTCTTAAAGCATAGCGTCCTTTACAATCTATACCTGAAGTAAATTTGACTTTATGCTTTTTCTTGTTTTCAGGTTTTTTTGCTTCTTTGCTTTCTTTTAACCGTTCTATGCGTTTTTCTAATGCCTTTGCTGATTTCATCTCTTTTTTGGTATTGTGCCTGCAAGACCCGGAACCATCATCACGTTTACATTTTCCGCCATTTTTTTTCTTAGAACGTGAGAGTTTAAAATTTTCGGTTTTATCCGCAGCTGTTCTTCTCCTTTTGGAAATGGAAATCAACTGATGAATCTTTTTTTGCTGTACTTCATAGGCCAATATCTGCCGCTTATATTCAAGCCTTTTTTCTTCACAATAAAATGAATAATTTCCTGAATATTCTCTTAGACTATTGTTTTCTATAGCCCATATCCTGTTTACGCAGCGATCAAGAAAAATGCGATCATGGCTGATTACAACAAATGGGATTTTACAATTTTTGAGATAATTTTCAAGCCATTCTAATGCTTGCAGATCTAGATGATTTGTTGGTTCATCCAGAAGAAGCATATCAGGTTGTTTGATGATAATACAGGCGAGGGATAATCTGGTTTTTTCTCCACCGCTCAAGCTGATTGCAGATTGTGAGCAAAGTGATTTTAGATTGAATTCCTCAAGAATCTGTTCAATTGATGTTTCGAATTCATATCCACCAAGCTGTTCATAATCTGTACATACTTTAAGGATATTCTCAGTTTTAGATGCAGGATTATTCAATAATTGTCGAAGTTTAACAAGTTTTGGTCTTATTTTCCATAGTTGTTCTTCAACAGTCGTTCCGATGTCAAAGGCATTTTCCTGAGCTAGATATCCAATGCTTAGATTTTCAGCATGGTTAATTGTTCCTGAAGCTGGTTTCAAATTTTTAAGAAAAAGCTGGAACAGTGTAGATTTCCCTGTACCATTATCACCTATAAATCCGCATTTTGTACTGGAATCAATTTGGACTCCAATATCCTGTAACAATTCCTCTGCGCCGGGGTAGTTGTATGATATGTTATGAGTTTTTAAATATAGCATAATTCCTCCTTTCTAAAGCCCTTCTATTTCAAATAGGCTTTTATACGAAGGAGATTTAAAATCCTTCGTAAGTTTTATTTTGTTTTATGGTTGCTAACTGTAATGTTGAACATTTTGTTCACCTCCTTTTTTAGACAATAAAAAAGACCCGGGCTGATGCCCAGGTCCTGGTAATATTTCGTAAATAAAATAAATGGAATTACCTAATCACTGCGGAACTTCAGTCCTCCTGTTCAAATAGTGATTATTGATCATTTTACACGGTTCTCCCTTTATTGTGAGTAAATTATAGTTACATGGATAAAGAATGTCAAGTAAGTTATTTTATAAGTAAAATTTTTTGAACAAAATCTATTGAAAAACAATAAAATATAATGTATATTATAAAATAAGGTTTTGTGATAATGGTTTAAGGAGAGTTTGATATGCTTATAGATAATATCAGAGAATTTATCAAAAAAAAGGCTGAAGAATTTGGAGCAAAAACAGTTAATGAATTCCATAATGACTGTTGTTTTGGTTTTATTCATTCTGAAGAGGATAATTCTGCTGGCTTTCATGATTTTTCACTTTCTATTTTTCCAAATGAAGAAAATAAACCATGGATTATTTGTATTGGTGTCGGCTCAGAAGGATTTAAAAATGATGCTGAACTGGCAATACACCCCGGACTTAGAAGATTATTTTCAAAATTAGTCAATAACAGGGGATTTTGTAATTCAAATTTTTCTGACCTTACAACGTATTTACCTGAAACAATTACTCTGAATAAGGAAATCTGCCATCTAAAGGATGGGATTAAAAAATACAATAAAGTAGTTCATGCCTGTGAACTCGTTGATAATCCAGAAAGTGAAGAAGGAAGAAAAATTATTTCATCTTTCATTGCAGGATATTCAAAAATAAGGAAATGGGCAAAAGATGATATCCATAGAAAAGCTGTTTCAAAAGCACTTGAACCTTTTATTGATGAAAAAACTGATACGCTCAAAGAAATTAAAGAAGTTCTGAATGAAAGAAAGTTTGTAGTAATCCTGGGTCCTCCTGGAACGGGAAAAACAAGAGCAGCAAAGCAGGTTGCAAAAAATATGAATGCAAAAACTTTTTTTACACAATTTCATGCCAAGACCAGTTACGAAGATTTTGTCTATGGTATAAAACCTGACTTAAGCAAAAGGCAGCTGACATACAGAGAGAGCAGGGGGATTTTGACTAAAGCTTTAAAATTTGCAATGGAACGCCCTGAAGAAAAAACTGTCTTGATTATCGATGAAATAAACCGGGCTGATTTAGCACATGTTATTGGACCAGTATTTTACCTGTTTGAATATAGGATGAAAGATACTAATGTTGTAATTGAAGTCTGTCCAGGATTAAAACTTTCAAAGCTACCAGAGAATTTCTATGTTATAGGAACAATGAATTCAGCTGATAGAACACTTGCTGTTAAGGATTTTGCACTGAGAAGAAGATTTGCATGGTATACATTAAAACCTGAGTTGATTGAATCAAGTGAATTTTATAAAGAAGATTTTTTTAAAATTCAGGAAATTTTCTTCTGGTACGCTTCAAATATTGATTTATTATTACAACCGGGACAGGGTTATTTTTTGGCGTCATCAGAGAAGGAAATGACCAATCGGATTAGATATGAAGTATTTCCATTGATAAAAGAATATATACAAGAGGGACTTTTAGTGGAAGCACAGGAGGAATTTAATCACTATTTTTCCTCTCGGATCAACAGATCTCTGTTTGAATAAATTATCTATCTTTTATTTTTAATTATAAGTTAAATATAATTATTATTGACATCTCAATGGGATAATGTCTATATATCTCTTATGAATTTATCGTTACTGAAAGACAAAGAATTTAATCGGATGCTATACACACTTGCCATCCCAGTCGCGCTCCAGCATCTTGTGATTTTTTCTCTTGGAATGATTGATACTGTAATGATTGGGCAGCTTGGAAAAGTAGAGATTGCCGGTGTAAGTATTGCAAATCAATTTCATTTTTTATTGATACTTTTACTGTTTGGAGTTTCAAGTGGTATTTCTGTTTTTACTGCACAATACTGGGGTAAAAAAGATATAGTAAATATAAAAAAAAT
>DAOVTB010000145.1 GCA_030633305.1 Candidatus Muiribacteriota bacterium | reverse complement strand
TCAGCTCGATCATCGAGCTAAACAAAAGTCCTTCTGACCCTAGCTGGTATTAACTTTTTTTCTCTGCGACCTCAGCATTCTCTGCGGAAATCTTATTAAATTGATTTACTTTTTTGCCGATAAATCTGATATATTAATATATAATGAGCAATTTAAAACAATTAATTAACACATTTAAAGAAACAAAAAGCCTTGATGAAAAAAAGGAAATTCTTCATCAGATTTCCCAATCTCCATCAAACGATTCACTGATCTTTCTTTTTCATGTAATGGAAGATGCTGATATCGGCCTTAAAACTATTACTCATAAATACATGCAGTCTGTCAGAGTAAAATTGATTGAACAGGGTGAAGATGTAGATACAAATCTGAAAGTAGAATTCGTTAAAAAATTTCTTGGTAGATATCGATCAGCAAAAAATAAAAATGACAAGCTAGCAGCTCTGAAAAAATTATCTAAAATAAAAACACCAATCATCTTTAAACAGCTTACTGGAATAATTAACACGGAAAAAGATTATTACATACTCGGTGTTATCCTGAAATTAATTGCATATAATGGAGAATCCAGAGCAATACCAATCCTGAAGGTATTCCTTAATCAATCAAATGTCGCATTAAGGATTTCTGCAATTGAAGCATTCTCATATATTCATTCTGCAGATTTAAGTGAAATCCTATCACAATTAATTGTTGACCCCGAACCAAAAATTGCTTTAAAAGTTTGTGAATTACTATGGAATCATCAACCAATCCTGATTAGAAACAAAGTTCTGGAAGTAATTAAATCTGGTAAAAAAAATGACAAGCTTCTCCTTATCGAAATATTAAAAAATGTCTCAACCTTTGATGCCAAGAATTTTATGTTAATGCTAATTGAAGATCCTGATGTTGGAATGAAAGCGAAACAATATTCGGACACTATGGCAATCAAATATGATTCTTCTCAAGCGGATCTGGCAATCGATGAGCTTTCAGATGAAAAAGAAAGTAGTATTTATGAAGAAATCGAAAATGAAACAAATCTTGAAATCCAGATAAAAAAACTTTCGACATTATACAATCTGAAAAATGAAAAGACACTGAAATTCTGTTGTGACTTAATTGAAAAAACAACCAGTAAATTTTTAATTTCTTCTCTTGTTAAAAATATCCCTCAAATTGCTAAAACAATTGGGAATACTAAAAATATCAAGGAACTAATAACGCCATTCCTGAATCATCAGAATGAAAGAGTCAGGGGAAATGCCATTGAAGGACTTTCGGAAATAGCAGATGTAGATATCATACAGAATATTTTAAAAATAGTTGAAACAGATATGTCGAACAGGGTAATTTCTGCTGCAGCAAATTTTCTTCTTGAAATAGCCCACGATAAAGTCATAAACCGTCTGGTAAAAATGGCTAAAGATGGTAATTTCCCACAAAAAAATTCAGTTTTATTTGTTATTGACAGTAAAATCGATAAAATCAAAAAAAACGATATTGAAAAAATCCTTGGAATTTTATGTACTGATCAAAATTTAGAGATAGTAAAAAAAGCTAAAGGATTACTTTATAAAGCAAAGACATCTGGGGGACAAAAGAAAACTTCATCACAAGAGATTGAATTCAATACTGAAGATTCTATGGCCGAGAGGATTAATAAAATTCTTGAACTGGAAGAAATCCCAGTAGATGTAATTGAAAATCAGTTCAGTATCCTTGAAGACAAAAATAGTGCAAAAAATGATAAATTAAGATCCATCAGGGCACTTTCAGCACTTATTATTTCTGAAAAACAAAAAAATAGATTTTCAAAGCAGCTGGACAGATTCAAAGATGATTCAGTTTTATTATCAGCTTTGATCCCGGCAATCGGTCGAGTTTCAGGCAAAAGTATAGCACCAAAGCTTAAAAATTACTTGAATCATCCTGATTCCAGAATTCGAGCAAACACTATAGAAATACTTGGTGAAATTTTGGAAGGTGAAATTGAAATTGATACAATAATCACTCCTTTACTTTCAGATAAAGATTACAGGGTCATCGCTAATGCTATTAAAATCCTGTACGGTGCTGATAAAAATAAGGCTATAGAAAAAATTTCTATTATGCTGAAAAATCCTGATAAGAAATCCCGAAATAGCGGGATTTTTGCAATTAGAGAAATTAAAGATCCTGCCCTCATAGATATGCTTAAACTACATATTAACGATCCTGATATGGAAGTAGCCATACACGCTGGTTATGCAATGATCGAACTTGAAAAATCCATTTCTAACCCTAAAATCTCGATTGAAAATTTGAGTACTGAAGAACAGCTTGTAAAATTAATCGATATTTTTCAATATGGAAATGTTTATTCCAGGAAGACATCTATCGAAAAAATAAGTGCACTTATGACCAATAATAATGTTGAAATAATTGGTTCTGTCCTAGATAAAACAGATCACAATTATATCCAAAGTCTTCTTGTAAAACTTATTGGATTAACCAGAAGTGAGAAAGCAATTCCAATAATAAAGCCATTTTTGACCAATGAAAATGAAAGAGTAAGAGCAAATGCTGTAGAGGGACTGACGATGATTGAATCACAAAAGGTCCCATTTATACTTGGAAATCTAATTATGAAGGAAAAAGATAGTAGAACACTATCTAATATTATTATCGGAATTTCCACTTTTTCTCCAGATGATGCGGAAGATTATCTTGGGATTGTCGAAAAACAAAAAAGGCTGGATGACGAACACATAATTTTTTTAAAAAAAGTCATTTCAGATGCAAGAATTCCGCCTGAAGAAGTTCAGGTTCAAACAGATGAGCTGCCAACAAAGGAGTTAAAAAAAGCTGAATCCCAGGAAACTAAAAGTTCGCCTGAACCCGCAATTCCTGAATCCAATATAACTGTCGAGCCTGAAATTGATATAACTGAAAAAACAAATGTTGTAGAAAAAAAATCTCCTGATAAGAAAAAATCTCAGGTTGAAGAAAAAAAGACTCCTAAAAAATCATTCAAGGATAAATACGCTGGAATCAGAAAAAAGCCCAAGGCCTGTCCGCCTCAACAGGATAAGCCTAAACCTGTAACAATTGTAAAATCTGATGGAAAAAAATTGCAGCTTAAGATTGCAGTAGCAGTTATTACACTTATATTTGTATTTGCGATCTTTTTATTAAATTCATCCTCAAACGTTCAAAAAATAGAACAACATATTAAAAACGGGAATTATATAGAGGCAAAACGTTTATTAGATCTTCAGGATGATAAAGATACAAATGCTGATCTTATATATCTGGGTATATATATAGAGCTTGAAAAAGGAAATTATGACATTGCAGAATCGTTTGTTACAAAAGGGCTTTCGCTTGAACCTGATTCTGATAGATTTCTAAAAATTAAAATTGTTGTCGATGATGCAAAAAGCAATAGTAGCGGGAATGTTAAAATTAATATTGCAAAGCTTAACGATCCCAATTCTGTTGATCCTGATTCTAAACAAAAACCTTCTGAACAGAATGTAGTAACAGTTTTTCATTCCATGATGAAACAATGGTGTAAAAATTATTATGTTCCAGATAGAAAAACAATCAAAAAAACCAGGTTAACCTCAAAAATAAAAAAAATAATAAAAATGGCTAATGATCACATAAAAAACAACAATATTGCAGATGCAAAAAAATCATTCAATAAAATAATTACTTCAAAAACACGTAGTATAATAGCATGGAAGGAAATTGCACAATTCTTTTACGACAGAAATAATTTTAAAAAGTCCATGACTGGATTCCTATATTCCTATCGATTAAATCAAAAAAATTCAAAGAGTAGAAAAAAGTTTTTAAAATCTGATGACATGAGTAAAATCACATCGCTGTTGTTTAGAAAAAAATACTACTGCGACGCTCTTATCTGTAATTTAATGCAATTTGCTACAAAACCTGATGCAATAGTTGCACTTAAAATTTCATCATTACTTGAATGTGATAAAGATTCAAAGAGTCTCAGCGAAAAAAATAACCCAGACTTCAAGGAATTCAAATCATTTGGTTCTAAAAATGAAATAAAAAAATGGAAAAATTCCGCTAATGAACTTTCAATTAACAACAAACAGGTAATCGTTTTTTTTGATTTCCTTTCAAAAAATAATCATAAAGAAAAAATTGAAGAATATATTAAATATTTCAAGAAAAAATTTAATGATGTTGATTTTCTGGAATACATAGTTGGATTTTATCTAAAATCTGGAAAGTATGCTAAAACTATAAAATCTGGTAGCCTGGCTTTGAAAAAATATCCAAAATCAGTAATTCTTCTTTACAGAATTGGAGATGCATATTCAAAATTGAAAAAATATAAACTAAGTAACTCATTTCTTGAAAAAGCTATTGCTATAGATCCAGATTATACAGACTCACTGGAGATACTCCTGCAGAATTATGACAAGCTTAATGATACATCAAAACTCAAAAAATATTGTACTCAGCTCGTAAATTCTGGAAGTAAAACAGTTTATCCATATATTAAACTTGCCGAATTGAATGCCAGATCTAAAAACTACGAAAACGCATTCATAAATTATTATAAGGCTATGTCACTTGCGAAAAATGACCCTGAAAAGAAAAAAGTCAAAAAACATCTGGATGATCTTAAAAATAAAATGAAAACTCCAGGTACAAAAGACGTATCGCCCACCAAGATCATAAAAGATGTTAAAATCAACAGTATCGATGATTTAAAGAAAAATACTGATGACTTGATTAATCTCTACGAAGAAGAGTAATCCGAATATTTCATGAGCGATCTTTGAATTTTTCTGCACCAATTTATGCTTGCGGAGTACGAAAAAGCACCCAAATGTAAATACTAATATATAGAATAACAATTGTAATACCGGTGGCTATGTATCTAGTTTTAATCATATCTTATACGAGATCTGCCGCCTTATTTCATTAACAATAGTGTTATGCTAGAGGGGTCAGGGGACTATGAATTTTTTTGAACTTCAAAGAAAATTAAAGTCCATCTTACCCCATCTATATTAATATTTGATATTATTAATTTTAACTTATCATCTTATTCGTGCTAATTTGTGCCTAATTATTCTTTCGTAGTATTTTAAGTAATTCAAGTTCACAAAAATTGCATGTGACCCAATCTATTTTATTCTTAGGTCTTTTTATTTTTTTATAAAACCTATTCAGCGTTCTGAATGAGATAAAGGTTGGATTTTTTTGTATCAGGGCAAACCGAGGCGCACTTATGTGCGTCGCAGGTTTGAACAGATTCAATAAAAATTCAAGATTTGCTCATTCAGGACGCTGAATATGTCGATAAATATAGTAGAGATACTAATTTAAAAAATTCAGGAGACAAAATTTTAATGATCAACAAGCAAACTAAAAGATATTTATATTTTTCACTTATTATGGTCACCATGTTCACTTTAATAGCATCTGGTTGCATCACAGATGTTCCATTTGATATTACAACTGAAGAAATTTCACTGATATTAAATCCCCCAATAGGCATCTACGGCGAAACAATTGTATGGGTTCCGGCAGAAGCAAGGGAAACAGGTGTCATTATAGATGAAGCTGAACTTATTTATTCGGTTCAAAATCTAGGTTCAACAACAGTTGAAGCAAAAGTATACATATCATTAAGTAAAAATGCCAGTGAAAGTGGCGAATTAATTTTTCACAAGACATTAAAACCATATGAAACATTAAAAGATACTTTGAAACATGAGATCATAACAAACGCTATCAAACAAGATAGATTTTATATTGGCGCGGAATTATCCAATTCAGTCAGTTTATACATTTCAGGCTCTATGAAAATTAATGGAAAATACGATGTACTGGCAAGGTGGTATTAAATGTTTAGAAAAAATAAGTTGTCATGCTATTTTGAAGAAATATGCCTGATAAACTTTTATGGAACCCCGTCTGAAAAACATCTCCTTCAATCTTATCTGAACATGAGTACAGATGATATGGGAGAACTTTTCTCAATAGCTGTGGAAATAAAAAAAAGGATTAGTAAAAAAAAATAAGTAGCTCATGACTATAACTCCGTTAGACATGCAAAATTCTGTACTTAGAACTGCTGACGTTAAAAAGCAGTTCAGCAACAAGAATGATCAAAATCAGGCGTCAGGAGTAAAAAATCCTGAGATCGTAGAAAAAAAAATCCAGGAAGAACTCCAAAGTGTTCAGGAAACTAATCCTTCCGAAGCAGAACGAAAAGCTGGAAAAAAAGAAGAAGACAATAAGAAAAATATAGCACTACGAAAAAAAGGCAAACGAAAAAAAGAAGAAAATGATGATACCGAGAACAAGAAAGAAGCAAAAGACGGTTTTCGTGGAAATTTCATAGATATCAAAATATTCTAATGCCATTTATTAACTTTCCCTTTTTTTCTGTGTCACTCCCCTCAGACAGGTCATACAAAGATATCCCATTCATTAACGACCAGCCATCAAGTAAAGAAATTTATGAAATAAATCCCTTACCATACGAATTTTTTTCTCATACTATCCCATTTTTCACAGCAGATTATCAGGAAAATGAGATTGTTTTTAATTCCAATTTTATAAAAGGACATATCCGCAACAAAATCATCTCTATAACTAATACTGATTCCATGCCTGATTTCTGGGCAAATATCAGGACAGCACTAGGAACTTTAACACCGTTTTATCCTTTTGTTTTTTTACATGCCAGCGCAGGATTACTAGAAAATGATCTATTTGTTTTCTCTGGAGTCTCTGGTACTGGAAAAAGCACATCTCAGGATCTACTTCAAACTACAGTCATAAATGAAGATGGCTGCCTGATAGATACTTCAAGATCAGAACTTTTGCTTAATCCATTTGAAGCACATTCTTTTTTCAATCCTTCTTCTGATAAAATAGAAAAGTATTGTTTAAAAAGGATATTCTTTCTAAATCGTAAGGACAAAAATTGTATAAAAAAAATATCCTGTAAAGCAGAAATCATAACCAAATTACTCGAAAATATTACAGTCTTTTCGAAAAACAAGTTCTACATGGAGAAACTTCTTGACAGAATTGAAGAATTTTCTGATAATAAGATAAATTTCTATCATTTATCTTATTGTAAAAAAGGCTTTAAAGAGTGGTTCTTAAATGAAATATACAATTAATCCTGATCTTATAGAAAAGATAAGCAATAACATTCTAATCGTAATTTCACTTGAAGATAAAAATGTCCATTGTTCCAATGAAATCGGTATTCTTATCTGGCAAAACCTGAAAGACGGAAAATCAACTAAAGAAATTCTTGAAAATATTACTTCCAATTATGATATAGATGTAACCACTGCCGAGAAGGATATGGAAGAGTTTGTTGCAGAATTACTTAAAAACAACCTGATATCAAATAAATAACATTAATCGTAATTTTTAACATCTTCCTTACCGCGTAAGACTCGCAAAGCGCCTCGCGCCATCGCTCCCATCTCATCTTCTCCAGGCATCACAACTACTTCTCCTAAAAAACTTATTCTTTCGCGAATCCAATCAACAAGAACTTTGAAATACGCAAGACTTCCTGTTAAAACAACTGCGTCAAGATTTCCTTTAAAAACTGTCGCCAAACCACCAATACATTTTGCAATATTATAGGCCATAGCTTGAAGTATTAATGTTGATTTTTCATCACCTGAGGCCACTCTGGCTTCAATTTTCCTGCAATCTCCCGTACCTAAATGAGCAATCAAGCCACCTTCCCTGGAAATCATTTTTTTCATTTTTTCCTTAGTCATCCCCGACGAATAACATAAATCTACAAGAGGTTCTGTCGGTAATTCCCCTGCACGAGTCGGTGAAAATGGACCGCAATGATTTGGACTTGAAACATCAACAATCCTACCTTTTTCATGAGTCGCAAGTGAAATACCACTTCCCAGATGAACCATAATAAGATTCAAATCATTGTATTTTTTACCAATGCTATTGGCATAAATATGGGCAACGGCACGTTGATTCAACGCATGAAAAAGTGCTGTTCTCATAATTTTCGGAAGACCGGTAATTCTGGCGACGGCCTTCATTTCGTCAACACAAACCGGATCTACTATATAGGAAGGTACATTATATTTTTTTTCAATTTCATATGCCAGAACAGGACCTAACAGACTAGGGTGTTCAGTCATTGGTCGATTCGCTGCATCATCAACCATTTTCCTGTTAATCCTATATGTTCCACCTTCCATTGGTCTTAAAGGAGCACCACGTCCAACAACAGCATCAAAAGATGTCATATCAATACTATTTTTCTTCAAAAGTTTATCTAAAACTTCATATCTGAAATCAAGCTGATCAATTACTTTATCAAAAATCCCGGTTTCTTCTGGAGTATGATGGATCTCCTCGCTTATTATAGAATCTTCATTATAGTAAATTGAAATTTTTGTAGTAATCGCACCTGGATTTATTGTTAATATCTTGTATACTTCCTGATTTTCCAATTTTGTATTCTCCTGTCTATTTTGATATTTATCATTACTTATTTTTCATTTTTTTATTATCGATTCCGGGCAGACACGGTGGTCTGCCCCTACTATGTTAACTATTTCATCTTTTATTTTTTTTGTGAAAGATATGCGGCAAGCATTATCGAATTAAATTTAGTCTCTTCACTGTCACTTCTGGATGTCAAAACTATTGGTACCGAGGCTCCACAAATAACAGCACCAATCTTAACATCTGAAAAATACACCAGAGATTTATACAAATAGTTTCCACCATTGATCTCAGGTACAATCAGAACATCAGCTTTTCCGGCTACAGGAGATACTATTCCCTTATGTTCAGCACTTTCCATACTAACCGCATTATCAAGTGCAAGTGGGCCATCAACTATACAACCTTTAATTTGTTTTCTATCAGACATTTTAGCAATTATTGCGGCATCTATTGATGACTGCATTTTAAGAGAAACAGTTTCAGCAGCGGACAACATTGCTACTTTAGGAACATCAATTTCAAGAGCTTTTGCAACTTTTACAGCATTATTTATAATTTTTACTTTTTCCGTACAATCCGGGTCTATATTCATAGCAACATCTGACAGGAAAAAAAGCCTGTCATAATCTTTATGTTCGATTACGCAGACATGAGAAAGCAAACCATCTATTTTCAAACCTGTCTGTTTATTCAATATTCCTTTTAGAAAATCAGAAGTTCCAACAAGACCTTTCATCAGAATAGAAGCCTTTTTCTCGGTAACTAAAGAAACAGCTTTTGCCACTGCAAGTTTATTATCTGATTCATCTATAATCTCACAATCAAAAGGCTCAATTGATTCTTCTTTCATAATACTTTCAATTTTATCTTTATTTCCAATAAGAATTGGAAATATTAAATCTGCTTTTACGGCGGCCGCACAAGCCAGAAGTACTGCATCATCATGGGCTGCTGGTATTGCAATCGTAATTTTTTCAAGACTGCTTAATTTATCTTTAATTTCTGATATTTTCTTCATATAACTTTTCCTCCATATATATCTTTATACCTGAATCAAGTATAAATAGATGTTCCATTACTGTTTATATACTCTTTATACTTATCCCTGAGATCTTTAAATATCGGACCAGGCTTTCCATCACTTACGATCCGACCATCAACCTTTATAACCGGAACCGCCTCCGCAGCTGTGCCTGTTAGAAACACTTCTTCAGCGCCATAAATATCAAACCTAGTAAAGGTACTTTCTTCAACTTTTAAACCAGATTCTTTTGCTATCTGCATAATTGTATTTCGAGTTATCCCTTCTAAAGCTCCAAGATGAATATATGGGGTTTTCAAAATACCTTTATCAACAATAAAAATATTGTCAGCACTACATTCGGCAACATAATTATTCTCATTCAACATTATAACTTCATGAAGACCAGCTCTTGTTCCTTCCATTTTTGCCATAATATTATTTAAATAATTTAAAGATTTAATTTTAGGATTAAGAGCTTCAACTGAATTTCGTCTGTTACTGGAAGTTATTACTTCAAGACCGTTATCATAGAACTCCTGAGGATAAAGTTTAATCGTATCAACAATTATTATTATAGTAGCTTTAGGACAGCTTCTTGGATCAATTCCAAGATCTCCCTTTCCCCTGGTCACCACAACTCTTATATAAGCATCATGTAATTCGTTACGACGAACTGATTCTACAATCAGATTTGACATTTCCTGAGCAGAAACGCCTATATCCAGCATCAAACATTTTGCACTGAAATAAAGTCTTTCAACATGCTCTTCCAGTTTGAATATCTTTCCGTTATATGCACGAATTCCTTCAAAAACTCCATCTCCATAAAGAAGCCCATGATCGAATACACTTACACTGGCTTTTTCTTTAGGAAAATATTCCCCATCGATATATATCAGTCGTTCTGCCATTTTCTGTATCTCCCATATATTTATATGTTTTCAGTATAGCAAAAACTGAATATAAAAGAAAAACATAAAAAGAAGATCTCGCGCAGAGGCACAAAGACGCAGTGAAAAGAAAGAAAAAGATTTACCACAGAGGACACAGAGAAAAAATTAAAAACTGTAGGGACAGGTCCACGTGCCTGTCCGATCTCAAATTATAAAACGAACATAATACAAATATAAATGGAATCAAATAGACTTTTGTGATGCTCGAAGAAATTTGAGCATCATGAAATGCTTCACGTGAAACAGTTGCCCCCTGAACCAGCTAAGTTGTTTCCACTAAAATTAGTATAGAAATATATTGCACTAACTATTTCACAATTTTCACAATTTCCCTGTGATGGTGCTTTTTAAGGCTACCTTTCAATTGAAGATCAAAATAGGCATCACTGCTTGTAGACTCATTTTTCAGGAATGCTACAATTGTATTTTTCCCTTTCCTGCCATAACGAACAGGAATACCTTTTATAAATCTATTCCAGTATTCAAAATCATGTCCACCACCCTTGTTTATTGCGGGATCAATATCAATTAAACGCCCATTCAGATAAACAACTGCTCCATTATCACTTGCAACACTCAATTTGAGATATTTGTATTTATGAAGATTTGGAATTGTGAATGTTTTTTTGAAAATATAATTATTTTTACCTTCGGGTAGTTTTGTATTAAAAAATCCAAGTCTAAGTACAGAAGGGCCATATCCATGTGGTGTCATACTTGATTTCCAACTTAGCTTTCTAGATCGTATCCTCTTTGGATGCTCAGAAATTATTTTTTCAATCCACGGATTATCATGAGAAAAAAACCAGTCATCACAACTTCTGGCAATAATAATATCTTCATCATGTCTTTTGGGTGGTTCTATAATTTTCATTTTTTCGAGTTCAATATCAATTTCTTTAGTTTTGCTTAATTTTGATTTTTGAAGCCTTGTAACATGATCGCCCTCACTCCATGAAGTTACAATTCTAGGAGTAATAAATACCATTAATTCCGTTTTTTCCTCATAAGTAGTCTTTCTCGTAAACAATTTTCCGATCAGTGGTATTCGCCCAAGAATTGGAACTCTTTCTTCATCTGTGCGGTGATTATTTTTTATAAAGCCACCAATTACAATCGTTTGATTACTTTGGAGTGTAACAACTGTTTTTGCTTCACGATTTGCCATTCTTACAGCTTTATTATTCGGATCATATTCCAGAATATTATTAACTTTCTGCAAAATATCAAGAGTTACTTTTCCACCATGATTAATATGAGGCGTTACCTTAAGTTCAATTCCAACTTTTTTATTCTCAAAGGTATTAATCAGCGCACCGTCAGCATTAATATAAGTTTTAGTAATGACCGGGACTTCTTCACCAACCATAAGTGATGCCTCTTTATTGTTTGTCGCCATAATATGCGGTGAAGAAAGTATTTTAAGCCTGTTATGTCCCTCTAACCCATTTAACATAGTTTGAAGATTAGGATTATTAATGATTGAATATTTCATCCCCTTTAAACCTGCAGTTGCAGCCGCATTGCTGATCCTTCCAAAATCCACTTCTGTATTACTCGTGACTTTAGGCTGGCCGAAAACAAAATTCTGCCTGTATTTCCATTCCATTCCAAAATCAAGACTGTTACCAAGTGTAAGTTCTGCAACAAGCACT
>DAOVTB010000241.1 GCA_030633305.1 Candidatus Muiribacteriota bacterium | reverse complement strand
TTCCTTCAATCTCAGTTCCATAATGAGTTCCAAAGATACCAAGTTTTGCAGCAAGCTGATCATTTGCACGTTCTAAAAGTTCATTTCCATCTGTTGTACCTTCAACAGTCAACGCACCACTTCCACTTCCTTCAGCTATAATACGAATTCTTCCAAGCTGTTCATCATATATTGCTCGAACCTCAAGTGCGTTTCCGGTTTCATCATCTACAAGACTATTTATACCTTCAATAATATTATCAATTGTAATATGATCATCTCCCTGATCTGCGGGAACAGCAGCTGGAACATCGGTATCTAGAAATATGCTTCCAAGTGCCGGTACCCCAGAACCAAAAACCAGCTCAGCTTCATTCCCGGATCTATCAGTAATTGTAATACTACGATCCCAGTATCCACCATTACCCAACGACTGGAGATCATCTAAAGGGTCATTAGACATGAAATTCACAGTTTCCTGTATTACACCATTAGCATCTGAACGATCCGAATTATAGATTGCATGACTAGTCGCCTCATCAGCGTTGTAACTTGTTGCAGCAACATATTGAGAAGTCAAAGCTGGACCATTGACAATGTGTATACTTATATCATGTGCAGATCCAAAATTCTTTGAAACTATTTCAATTGCAGGCAAAACTGCACCATCGTCATCTATATCAGGATTCAACTGTGCATATCCTTCCATTCCAGCTGCTGCAAGAGCATCATCGATTTTTGATATAACTTCACCAAGAGTATCGCCTGAACCATCTTTTGCAGTCAGTGTCACGGAAGTCTGTTTTCCATCCATATCAATACGGAAAGTGTAATCCCCATCCATTGCACCAGAATCAGCTGGAACCGTCGAATCATTTACAAAATCACTAAAAAACGTATCACTATCTGCAACCAGTTCTGTAAGACCACCAATGGTTGCTTTTGAACGAGTCGCAGCATCTCTTACTTCTACTTGATATTCCCCCGACATTACTGGTGGTCCGGTAAGCTTCAATTTTGTTGCAGCATTAATGTTATCAAGATCACCAATTTCGGATTTTGAAGCACCAAGACTTCCATCAAGGAGCTTTTTTGTATTATATTCAGTTGTATTTCCTATTCTATCTACTTCTTCTATAAGTTGATCTATCTCATGCTGATAATGTGCTCTATCACCATCAGTTTTATCACCATTGGCTGCGAGTTCAGCAAGATCTCTCATCCTTCTAAGGATTGTATGCACACGATCTAAACTTCCTTCAGCAGTCTGGATCAAAGAAATTCCATCCTGTGCATTTCTAGCTGCGATTTCATATCCGCTGACCTGTGCTCTTAATTTTTCACTAATTGCAAGTCCAGCAGCATCATCAGCAGCATGGTTTATTCTCAAACCAGAAGATAATCTTTCGAGTGATGTATTCATGCTTTTCTGTGTTGAGTTAAGGTGTCTATAGGCAGTAAGGGCAGATATATTATTATTAATTCTCATTTTTGATCCTCCATGAATCGTTGTTTTTTGGTTTTATTTTTTTTAACATCCGTGTTATTTTTTTACGCTTTATATTCAGGCTATCTTCAAGCAGACCAGGCTGAAGTTATTGATTCATAAGTTTTCCCCCTTTTTTTCAGGCAGTTTTCACTACCATTATTTGACCTGATTCCTTAATGATCTAAGAAATCTGAGTCATTTTATTTAAACTGCATGGAGAAATCATCTCTTTTGCAGTTTGAATTTCAAAAGGGTCTTGTATTATTTTTATTTGGGGTACGTGGAATGTCTTTTCCGGGATGAACCCAGAAAATTTGACGCAGGGATCCCCTGCAGTATAGAAACTTTTTTCACATACGATCCTCATAATACTCAACCCTTTGTAATGGTTAATACAGGTCAACAGTGCACAGGTCAGGTTTTTTTGGTTATTTTTGGTTATATATATATTTATTTTTTTTGCCTGTTTATTGCTCTGTCTTACTTATTCAGTTTTATCCTGTTCTAATTAAACCATCACCTCTATTTTTTATATTTTTTTTACTTTTTACTCGTCTTCCAGACTGTTTCACCTGTTCCATTTTATCTGTTTGACTGGTAAAACAAATCTGGCGCTGGGGTCAGGGCACTTGATTTTTTTTGAATTTCAAACAAAATTAAAGTCCTTCTTACCCCTTTTATCTTTTACTATTTTGTTCATCTTGTTAATCCTGTCTTTTCTTTTTTCCTTCGTGTTCTCTGTGGTAAATTTTGTCTTTTTTCTCTGCGTTCTTTGCGCGAGATATTTTTTCCTATCTTTTTTTAAAGCAGATGCAATTTATCAAAACCGCTTATGGCTTTTGCGGCCTTTGAAATGTTTGCATCAAGACATACATTTGCCCTGTGAAAATGAGCAGTATCAAGTGCCAGTTTCTGTAAGAAACCGGAAATTCTGTTATAGGCAGTTAAAGCAGAACTGTTTTTTCTTTTTGCACTGATCCTCATAATCTCAATCTCCTGATCTAATTGATCTTTGTTCTAATACCTGAACGCTGAATTTAACATTCACTGGTATTCCAGAAATTCTTTCCGGGGTGTTGTCTCACGGTTTAGGTTTTTGGTTTTATATATATTTTTTACCATGTATCACAACACTCTTTCACATCATCATGGGCAGTTGCCCGTTGTATTCAAACCCCTTTCAAAAAGTTTTTTCATCATTCTGGCGTTTTAATTATTTACGCCTTTTCTTAGATTACTTTATAAATAGTCTTCGTTCTCTTTCATTTTCTTACACCTCGATGATATGAATATAAGGTGCCAAAGCACTATGAATTTATCCCTGAACCTGGCGCTATATAAATTAAAGTCCATTGGCACCAATCAGCATTATTTACATTTTTATTCTTACTTTATTTTTAATCATGTTCATCTTGTTAATCCTGTCTAATCTTTTTCTTTGTGCCTTTGTGAGATTATTCTCTTCTTATTTATTATCCTATTATATTCAGTCCACCTTCAGAATTTGAACTTGCTCTTTTATCAGTTTTATTCTTTTTAAGGGCTTCGTCCCAGGTTGACTGAAGATCACTCAAAAGCTCGATGACTTCATCTACAAATTCATTATTTTTATGAACATTGGCCTCAATGAGCCTGTAATGCATATAGTCATATAGAGAATATAAGTTCTTCGCAATTTCATTCGCTTTTGGATTTAAACCTAGCATAAGTTCAACCAGTATCCTTTGTACTCGGACAAGTGCTTTGTTGGCCAGATCATACTTTTTATCTTCAATAGCAGTTCTTGCTGTTTTCAGAAATTTGATCGAACCGACATAAAGCATATTAACCAGTTCGCCTTTATCGGCAGTCATTATTTGTGTTTTTTTATACTGGTTAGCACCCGTTTTTACATTATTATAGAACATGTCATCCCTCCAACACTATGTTTACCTGCACATCGGGAATTCGTCTCCCGTGACCAGTAATCATCAAACTTATCTTTCCAGACTACTCTGTTTATCTTTTTTGAAGAATCATTATGTCCAGTTATCATTTTATGCATCAGTTTTTCCCTCCATAACAGCTATTTCAATAACTTTAAACCAGTAAGAGAAAAATTCCTTATCTCCAACTTCAAGCAGTTCACGAATATCATCATAATTTCGTCGTTCATAACTTTTTACAAAAAGCTTCATGAATTTCCTGTATCTTTCTTTTCTATCGAAATAATCACTACAGTGAAAACTCACAATCCTGCTCAAACTATCAGGCAATAATCTTTCTATTCCTTCTAAAGCAGTGTATATATTATTCATTTCTATAAGAAGCTCTCCACTCAGGTTATATGCTTTTGCATACAGTCCACGGGATAGTGCCTCAAGGCTGCCTTCAAATCTTTTCTTTATATCACGTCTACATTTGATAATATTTTCAAGTGCTTTATAAAACATTTCTGTATAACCATTATCTTTTTTCTTCTTATCCGTGAATAATGAGTTCTTTGTGCTTGACGTTTCAAGCTTGTTTGAAGCGAAAACAACCATATGTGCTACCATTTTTCATCCTTTTACTTATATTGATTTCATCAATTTTTCTATTTATTATTATCTCTTTAATCTTTGACAGGTCACTACCTGTCCCTACTTTATTAACTATTTTGTATTTTCTTCTTTATCATGTTCATCTTGTTAATCCTGTCTAATCTTCTCTTGCCTCTACTAACTATTTATTGACTCCAGTTGAGATGTCAGATAATTACCCTGTGCCTGCATACCAGATACCGCTTGCTCCATTGCTGCATACTTCTGTATAAGCTGCATTCTCTGTAATTCAAGCCTGTATTCCAGACCATCAATACTTTTTTGAAGATCGCTATCTCTATCTGAAATCGAGTTTATCTGAGTATCTATTAAACCTGTATTTACTTTTGTCATTGATTTAAGTCTGTCCAGAAGCCTTGTTGCAATACCGCTGTTACTTCCATTTTCAATCTGATATTTATAATCTATACTCAAAATATCACCACCAAGAGGCGCATCTCCCAGTTCAATTTCGCCAGTTGAATAATTCAATTTAAACTGCCCGGCACCAGGAACTGAAGTTGAACCAAAAATCTGTTTCAACGGTGTTCCACCATTGATTCTGATTATCGGATCCATCTCAAAAGACACCGGGGTCTGTGCAATAGTAAAAATCTTATTACTTCCATCTTTAGAACCAACTGGGGTTTCATCATTAACAGCAACCCAATTCTTTGCAAAAATATTTGCTACGGCATCTGCATCTTCCAAAAGAGATTCGCTTAACTTTGCTGAATCAACAAATAAATGTCCAAGAGCAATCACATCAATTGAAGTTCCAACAGGTCCTGAAGATAATCCAATATCCTGAAAGTCATTCCCAGTATTCACCAGATCTCCAATTGTTCCAGATACCATATTTCTCAATTCATTCTGTATTTCAATCAAAGTCGCATCACCATTTAAAAGCCCCATTTTCAATTCTTCTTCAGTCTGGGGTTCTTCTACTGTTTTTTCGGTTAATTTTCCACGAACATAGTCTACAACTGTGTTGTACTGTTCAACAAATGCTTTAACTGCTGTCACAATAGTATCGTTATCATTTGCCACAGTAACCGTTGCATTACCTGTTCCGTTCAGGGTAAAAGTAGTGCCATTCAGTTTAAATGAATTGTCTTCTCGTGTCATACTTGATCCATTCAAAGTGAATTCAGCATTATTCCCTATTTCCTCAACACCAATCCCATTATTTACAACATCTATCTTTGCTTCAGTAAAAAATCCATTTGTACCTGTTTCCGCTAGATCAAGATTAGTCGAGTCATTAGATTTGATAGTAAATTTATCAGTTCCAACATCATATGACAGATCTACATCAACATCCGTACTATCATTTATTGCAGTCATAAAGGCATCAACTGTTCCATAATCTGCAAGCGTGAATTCAGTACCATTTATAAGTATTGATCCATCAGGATCACTATCAAATCCTGCAGTTTCCCACGAGTTTCCAGTAGTGATTCCCCCTTCGGCAGTAACCTGCTTTTCAGAAGAAAAAGAATCATCACTTCGCGTCAATTTAAAAGCTTCAAGAAAATTTCCTTCAACATCCTGAAGACTTACTGTCTTTGCACCACTATCTTCATTCTGTATTGCAAGCGTATCAGTAGAGGCATCGTAAAACGCGAGCACACCAGCATCGCTTCCATTTATATCCTGAAGAATATCATTCAAGCTGTCTACGTCCACATCAACTGTAAATTCCACACCATTGATCCTGAATTTTGAGTCATCAACTACAGGAACATTCATTCCAGCTTCTTTTAGATCAATAGTAGGGTCTATTCCATTTATATAATCCGGATTTATATTTATTTCATCAAAAAACGGATTGCTACCATTCTGACTTACCTGAAGGCTTGCTCCAAGTACATCCGATGTCATTGTAAACTTATCTGTACCACCATCATACGCCAATGTAACTGCTGCATCACTATCAGCATTCACAGTATTTAAAAATTGGTCAACTGTTGAATACGAGTTTGGATCAAATGTCTTTCCATTAATCGTAATAGTTCCATCAATATCATTATCAAAACCAGCTGTAGAAAAGGAATTACTTGTAGTAATTCCAGACCCGTCTGCCGTTACCGTTTCAGAAGAAGTTTTCTGCATAAAAAAACCTGTTGCAGTAAAAAAACCAGTTTCACCAACACCAGCAGTTTCAGATATAGTGTAATCATCAGAAGTCAACGAATAAAGACTGAATTTATCGTTTACATCATCATATTCAAGCCTGAT
>DAOVTB010000005.1 GCA_030633305.1 Candidatus Muiribacteriota bacterium | reverse complement strand
GAAAACATGCTGAAAAAAATTTTATGGGGAAAATTAAAGAAGCTAATGAAAAAAATAAGTTAGTAAAAAAAAGTATTGATTTGATCCTGAAAAAAATTATTGAATCGAAACGATTTAAAATTAAAGCATTAGTAGAATGTAAAGATGATTATTATCTGAAATTAAAAGGAGTCAAAAAATATGATTTTGTACAGGTAAATTTTTCAAACAAGGACCATGAAAAAAGCGCAGAGTTGAAAGTAAAAGTTCCTGAAAAAGCATTATCTGAAAAGAGTATTGATGAAGGTTTAAAAGCAAAGCTTTTTAAAGAATACTCAAATAATGTCCAGGTAATTAACTCCAAGTTCAAAAAAAAGATAAAAAAATTATTAAAAAATATTGATGTCTTAAACAGAAAAATAGAAGCTAATTATGATAGAGCATACTCAGTTATGTTTATGTCTTCAAAAGAAAGTCGCAATAAAATCAATTTGATTCATAATGAAATCGAAGAAATTATTGCAAATATTGCAAAAGAAAAAAATCTCTATGCAGTATTCAACAATTCGCTATCTTATACTGAACTCCTTACAAAAGTTAATTCCGATTCTCCTCAAAGTATATCTGACATCCATAAACAGGCAGAAAAAATCGAGGAAGAATATAATTCAATGATGCTGCATTTAAAAGAATCCGGGGTTTTGTCCAAAAAAAGCCTTTTAACTAGAAAAAAACTTCTGGCTGATCATAATGATAGTGATACTGCAAATCAAATCAAGGAAGTTCAATTGATGGATGAACAGGCATATTTAATTTCTTATGATGGCTGGCTAACTGAAATGGATGACTGGTTCAGCAATAATGTTGAAAAATTCAAAACCCTTGATTCAAACAGTAAATTTATTTTAGGTGGCGGAAAAGACATCACTATGGAAGTCTTAGAGCTTTTGTTTGACAAATACAATTTGAAGTCAGACTTACAAGATGACATTTTTGAATATATAAAAGAGAAAAATAAGTAGTCAATAATTAAATTCCTGAATTAACATTATAATATAGATATTAAATAATGCGTATATATAGGAGAATTCTATGAAAAAATTCTTTATTTTCTTCACTGTTTTTATTTTGAATATCATGACTGTTTTCGCACTTACTTATATGGGAAATGGAGCAGTGTATGTTTTAATTAAAGACGGTAACGTTAAAGGGATTTATGCAATGAACAATTTAACAACTAAGATCCCTAATTCAATTCATACTCCAGCAAAGCCCGTAACAGGATTAAAAGCTACTCCAGAAGGTAAACTTAATTTTTTTGTAGTTGATAAAAACCCGTTAAGTGCTCCGGCTAATATTGATGTTAAAATCCCATATGTACCTAAAGGAAAATGGGTTGGAACTGGAAAAGCAAATGGATGGCTTGATACGTGGGATCCAGCTACATGGGTCAGTAAAGCAGATGCATATCAATACATTGGCTCTGCATATTATTCTCATCACTGGGCCTGGGGAAAAACATGTTACCCATGCTGGCACACACCGACTCCAAAACCTGGGACTACCGCTGGTACTACTGGTTTTTATACTATCCCAAACAATACTCCTTACCATTCATTCGATAGATCTGACAATATTGATGAGGATGGAAATGGTGTAATCGATTTAATAGCATATATTCAAAAACAGGGCTGGACCATGTATCCAAAATGGTGCTATTACAATGATATTCCAAGCTATTTTATTTATCAGGATAATGTAACCATTAAAAAGACAAACTGGTTCCTAAATCTTCTTGACCCAACAACTGGGGCTGTCTCAAAATCAGCTTCTGCTAGTGCTAGTGCTGAAGAAAAATATATCGACAGAAAAAGGATAAACGGTTGCCATGACGGATGTTTTCCAGGAAGCTCAAAAGTTACTGTTAAACCAGATAAATGGATATCCAAAGTTACAACTAATGTTTATGGTGATGTATATTTTTATAAAAGAAAAGAAAATTCAAGCCTTTATTCATTGAAATTTAATAATGGTGCAATTCCAAGCGGTTCAACTGTTATTGGAAATCCAAAATCAGCAGAGTTTCTCGCTGTTGCCAGTAAAGGAAATCATGTTGACTGGATATATTGTCTGAACAGAAATATCATAAAGGGGTGGATGAAAGATGCAGGTTTTTCAACCATCGGAAATGTAGATTCAGTAGCCGTATCTGATCAATGGTGGAGAGATGGCGGTATAGTATTCGTATATGATAAATCAACAGGTATCCTTTCCCTGATTGAAAGAAGCGAAAGCAGTACTACCAATAAGGTTATCAGGGCAGATAACCGCGTAATTGATTCCGCTCTTGATGATTTAAGCAGTGATGGCTATGGAAATGTATATGGCTGTAAAACTACTTATGATCCAGCTAACAAAAATCTGCTGGTTGTAGATTATCCCCCAGCTGGTCATATAAAATCAGCAGTTTACAGTTTAGTAAGTGGAACCCATAGTTTTGAAGTTACATTGTCTCAAAGTGTATATAAAGAGGTTATTAAATACGACTATTACTCAGATTTTTTGAATAAAGAATCCTGTGGAAAAATTCATATCGGTGCAAATGAATATGTAGTTACAGCGGTTGCAAAAAATAAAACTGATCCTCCATCACTATGGCAAGTAATAGGGAATCCAGTCTTGAAAAACAGTGATAACTCCAATCTTGATTTGGAAATTACAGCAATCAATTATGCTGTACCACCAAAAGTCATAGGGAATACGATCGGAAAACTTGATATTGACGGGCCTTATGAAATCAATGGCAATTCTATTAACCATGTTAACAGCTTTTCCTATAAAACTTATTCAACAAATCCTGGGTTTTATGCAACTAAGGATTCAAGTGGTAATTATACTCAGTACGGTTTACTGGACAACAAATTATTTCTGTTTGCAGTTGAAAATTATCCACTTCCTTCAATCAAGGATTGGAAATCCTCAAATATCGGAAATCGTGCAATTAATACAAGAAGTGGGACTAAACGTGATAGCAGTGACGGATTAAGTGATCCATCTTCAAACTCTCTTGCCGACAAAACTTTTGGTCCTTCTGGACTTTATGACATTATTACTACACCTACTGGTAATGTTCAAGTCAATGTAAAATGGTCAAATCAACCAACTCTTACTCAGTCAAAAATATTTAAGGGCGGTTTTGTAAGCAGTTTGAACTTTTCGTATATGGATAATACAAATACCCCAATTATTGATGAATCTGATGTAAATGGTGATGGACAAAAAGATTACCCGCATTATATCTGGTTCTTGTATCAGGCTGTAAATAAATATGGTGAAGATTACACTATTAAGAATAGCGGTGTAGGCCGTGAATTATTCAGTATTGAGTCTGACAGTCCTATTTTTGGTGTCTACCTGGAAGGTGGAGTATACGATTTATTTGTAGCTTCCAAATATTCATGGTTTGATTATGATTTATTGGGTCCTACAAGTTCTGAATCAGATAGATGGCAGTTTAATAAAACTGTTTTTCTTGGTACAGCTAATAATAAATGTGCAATTACAGGTCCTAAGAGATATTATCCACAAAATCCAAAACTAAATGCCTTAGGATTAGGAAATACCAACTGGGCTCATCACAGATTTTGCGTAGTGTCTTCACCACCAGCTCCTCCTGATGGTATTATTGTTGCAAAATCAGGACCGGTTATAGATACTGGAAATCAAAAATTTGTAGTCGATGAAGATTCTCAGGTGACTTGGCAATTGAAGGATCCAATTTCAGATGCTGCAAAAAATAAAGTAGAAATCATGAAAAAAGCCAAACCGCCTAAACCCGATTTGGCCAATTACAATCCTTCTACTTTACAATGGACTACTGCTGTTCAGTTAAGCATTGATTATTATCTTAATAAAGGAAATGTTAAGATTGGCGGAAAACCAATCTACAAATCCAGTAGCAACATAGGCGGATCCGCTCTGGATGCAGATTTTATGTTCACAACAGGACTAGATGATCCTTCGACTCCAGTTGATGAGAGCGAGTTTTTAAGTATTCCTACTGAACCTGAACTGTATACAATCAGAATGAAGGCAACAAGACAGTATAGCTATGATGCAATTATTAAAGTCACTATAAAAGATGATAATGGAAATGATATCAAACTGGAACAGAATATGAAGTTTTTTGGAATTGTGACTCTGACTGGTGATGCAAAAGTCATGGTAAGAGACATTTTGTCAGGTGATGATATTGTTACTAAAAGTTCAGTTGCATTCGTAAATGGTAATGAACACCCTATTGGAGGATTTTATTTCACCTCGCGCGACAGCATAAACTGGGATATCCCAGGAAGTACTTTTAATTCTTCTATTTCAAATATAGTACCAACAAGTCTTGATTCTACAGCGATTTATAATCCTTCAAAAATTAAAATTTATTTTGAAGATGATAATCCATTCGGAAACAAACCTCAAACTGCATTTTCCTTAAGCTATGGATATGTTTCTCAAGGGAACTCTCCTTCGAATACAAATCCAACATTCAATGGTTTTGTCAGTGACGATACTACTTCAGGGTATAAAATAAAACATACTCAAGATTTTTATGCGCGTTTAAGATATGACGCAGTAATACCAGGAGTCAGTCCAACAATGATTACCAGTATGGGATATACATCTATTCAGGATATGATCAGCAAGTTTTCTGCCTCAAATCTAACTTACAATTTTTGGACGGACTATTATAATACTTCAAATTTAAATACAATTTCAGTCCCGAAAGATATTACAAATATGGGAAGTATTGCTAGTGACTATTTTCAAAGTGGTTTTTCCGGTTCTGATATAGTCCTTACTGCTGATGATTATGGTGGAACTAAGGATTCTAAAAAATCGTATTTTTCATTGACTCTGGATATGAAAAAACTTTTTAAATATGTTTCATATGATTTCAAATCATATAATTGGAGCACTGATGTACCAGATGCTAATATTACAGGTTTAAACACTCAGGTTACAGTGAGTGATGGTAGTGGAAATAGAAAAATTGTTTCATTAGCCACAACAAATATAATGGATAATAAACAACCTAACGTATTTATGATATTTGAAAATAATTCTCTTTCAACTGGCAATCAGGATTTTCTTCCGCGAAACATAAAAAATTCAACTTATCTGAAAACATACAGCCCAACTGACATAATTTATTATTTTACTCACTATAATAAAGGTGACTGGGTGTTTAAGGATAAAAAAATTGGAGATATTGATACTTCTAAAATTGATAATCCTTTTCCAAAAGAAGACAATAACAAAAACATCTCTGTTAAAACACTTAAACCGGTTATGGTTATGAACAGGATTAAGATCACATTAATTGGAGTAGATAATATTTGCGGAAGTTCTTTAACGGCAAAAGCAACATTAAATTTTGACAAGTCAGATTTTCCTTTCACAAATGGAAAAGCAAGCAAGTATGTAATTTTTACAAAACCAGATGAAGATGGTTATATTTTAGATGGTTGGATTACAGATACCGCAACTGACTGGAATGGAAATACCTTTAACAATAAAAGATATTTTTCATTTGAAGTCGGCCCTGTACTTAAATCCACAATAAAAGTTCATGCCATTGAAAGCACAAAAAGGTGACAGGCTAATGTAGATATTACTGGTTATTAAATTCAGCTTTTCCAAACATACCAGGTCTTATTTTATGATCTACATTATCTATCAATACTTCAATTGAATAACTTCGATAATCACTTCCCTGACCAGGAGGAATTTTTTGTACAATTCCTGAATAAACAGTATCCGGTATGGCTTCAAACTTTATGTCAGTTTTTTTACCAATATACATTTTATTGATCATGACTTCAGGTATTTTTACAATGAGGTAGATTTTATCTATATCTACTACGTGGAAAATAGTATCTCCGGCTTTATAGATTTCCTTAAGATTATAATGCCTTGAGTCAATTATTCCATTTATAGGAGAAGTTACAACACAATCTTTCAAACTTTCGTTCAATAATTGTATTCGGACTCCTATTTGAATTGCACTTTCCCTCGCCCTGCTAAGATTAGTTTCTGAAGTTCGATACTGGTTTACAATAGAATCTGCTTCTGATTCAGAAACCATGCCTTTTTTCTTTAATCCAAGGATTCTATTTTTTTCTTTTCTTGTAGTTTCAAAAGCTGATTTTGTTTGTTTTATCTGCTGAAGAGCAGCTTTTTTTTCTGAATCAGCTTTTTTGATTTCAAGTAGCAATGCAGTATTATCAAATTTAACGATTTCTTCACCTTCAGCAACTTTTTTCCCAATATCTCCTGAGAGAAATGTTATTTCTCCACCTTGAGTACTCTGGACATTCGCTTGTTGAACTGGTGCAGCGGTTCCATAAAAAATTGAAGTTATAACATTTTCCTGCTTTAATAATTCAGGAATTACAGCTTTGGTGTTTTTTTTGCTATCTTTAGTTTTTTTATCTTTATTTGCAATAAATTTCTGATTACTGCTCCTTACTGAATTTCTTCCTAATTGAAAAGCTCCAATAAAACCTGCAAAAATTAAAATTGCTAATATAATTCCCAGTGTATTATTTCTAAAAGTTTTATTCATTTTTCCTCCGATTTTCTGTTAAATATATTTCCAAGATCTTCACCAATCATGTACAAACATGGTAAAATCAAAAGAGTTACAGGTGTTGCAAACAATAGACCCCACCCCATTGACATTGCCATATCTGCCATCATGGGATCTTTACCACCTATTCCATAAGCAAGTGGAAGAAGCCCGGCAACGGTAGTAACAGTTGTGACTAAAACAGGTCTCAATCTGTTTGCCGCTCCTTTTGCAATAAAACTGACAGAGTCATCTAAGCCACTACTTTTTTTGATTGAATTCAGATGATCGACCATGACTAAAGAATCATTAACAACTACTCCAATGAGTCCGATTACTCCTATGCCAGCAAACATGGACATGGTCATAAAACCTTGCAGACCATATGCCAGAATTACTCCGGTCAGGCCAAAAGGTATAGCTAGCATGACGATCAATGGCTGGGCAAGAGAATTGAATTGAAGCATTAAAAGAGCATATATTCCAATGACGGCCATAAGAAATGATATACCCATATCAATAAGCATTTGTCGGGTATTTTTCGCCTCTCCACCAATATCAATTCTGATTCCAGAATATTTTTTCATGTATTCATAATCAAAATGAGCTTTAATCTTTTTAATTACTTCGATAGAAGTAACCATTTTCTGATTTATATCAGCCGAAATTGTTACGGCTGATTCGCCATTTTCATGATAAATTGCATAAACGCCAGGTCTTATTGAAAAATCAGCAATTTCACCAAGATCGATAAGATTTCCTTTTGAATCAGGAACTTTAAGCAACTTTAGCTGCTCTATATTTTCACGAAATGTTTTCTGCATTATGACTCTGAAATCAACATCTTCATCTCCATATCTGTTGACTGTTGCGATTTCGCCATCATAGGCTAATCGCACAGTTTGAGCCAGATCGGATACTTTAAGTCCATATCTTGCCAGTAACGTATAGTTTGGTATAATTACAATTTCTTCTTTCCCGGCTTTTGTATCAATATCCATTCCAGAGATGCCATTTATATTGTTTAAAAATTCCATAACTTCTATAATTACCCTGTTTCTCGATCCACCTTGGGATCCTTTTATCATGACTTCTAGTGGTCTTCCCATTTTGGGGCCTCTGGTAGTTGTTCCAATAGTAAGTTTTTTAACGCCTTTTACTTTTGTAAATTTAGTATTCAAATCATATGTGATTTCATTTATTGATCTTGAAAGTATCTTATCAGATGCGGGGTACAATGTAAGTGTTGCCAGATGCGTTCCAGTTGAACCTCGTGTACCTCCTCTACCTACTTTCATGTAGTACGATGAAATTTCTGTTTTGGGAAATTTTTTCAATATAGCTTCAAATTCTAATCCCTTTGCGCTTGTAGCCATAAGTGAAGTTCCTATTGGCATTTCTAAGCTTATATCGATAGAATCAACGACTCTGGATCTATCAAATAATTTGAATTTAATAAAATTCTTTGCATATCCTAATGACACTACAAGTAAGAACATAGCGATGAAAAGACTTGCATATCGAAACTTAAGAACATCTTTTAATAAAAATTCAAAAGCATTTCGAAATGGAACAAACCAGTTTTTTCCTGCATCTTTTTGTTTATTTTTTTTAAGTCCTTTGAGGATATGGGCCGGAAGTATGAAAAATGCTTCTAACATGGAAACAATGAGGGAGAGAACAACAGTTAATGGAACAACATAAATAAATTTTCCTAATATTCCTTTAATAAAGAACATTGGAAGAAAAGCAAGTATTGTAGTTGCAACGGTTGTAAATACGGGTAATCCCACTTCAACTGTTCCGTCAATCGCTGCTTGTAATGGTTCTTTTCCTTCTTCATAATGCCTGAAAATATTTTCAACGATTACAATAGCATCATCTACTATAATACCAATTACAATAACCATTGCAGCAAGTGTAAGACTATCAAGTTCGACATTGAAAAATGGTAATAAAGTAATTACACCTAATAGTGATACAGGGATTCCCATTGCCACCCAGAACGAAGCATGAATACTTAAAAATAATGCTAAAACAACAAGGACCAGAAGTAGGCCAATCAAACCATTCGTTTTAACTATCTCGAATTTATCACTTACAGTTTTAGAACCATCTTTTATAATAAGGAATTTTACATCAGCTACTCCTTTTTTTTCTTCATCTATCAATTTTTTGATAGAATCAGCTGCTCGTATAATATCTGCAGAGTCCTTTTTGCCAATTTCCATAGTTATAGTTGATACTCCGTTAACTCGGTATAACTCTGTCTGTGTAACAAAATCATCATATATATCAGCTACATCTTTTAAATAAATGATAGAACCTTCAGAATTAGATTTAATAATTACATTTTTTACTTCTCCAGGAGTTGTAAAACGTGAAAGTGTAATTACATTTTTCTGATCAGTATATGATTCCAGCGATCCTCCTGACGATCGAATATTTCTACTATTTATTGCATTTTTTATTTCATTAAGCGATACTCCAAAACCCACCATTTTATCAAGAGATACCTCAATGCGTATTTCCCTATCCCTTGAACCACTCAATGTTATGCTTCCTACCAATGGCAGATCCATAATTTTTTTTTCAATAGACCGTGCATATTTTCTGAGATCCTTATAACTGAACACTTTGCTGCTTATACCTATGCTCATTGCAACCCTGTTTGGTGTACGCATTGCTATTACAGGCTGTTCTGCATCTACTGGAAGATCACTGACTCTGTTAACAGCATCAATAATGTCGTTATAAACCTTATCTTCATCTGCACCTTCTTCAATTTCAATTGAAACTGTTGACTTGTTTTCCATTGATGTAGAATCAAAACTGCTTATATCTGAAACATCCTTCAGAGAATCTTCAATTTTATTCGTAACATTTAATTCAACATCCTCAGGAGATGCGCCACGATAAATGGTATTTACACTGACCAGACCTGATATGATATTTGGGAATTCTTCTCTATTTATTGTTAATAATGATCTTGTTCCTAAAATTATCAATGCTACGGTAAGTACATTTGCCAGCAAATGCCGTTTCGTAAAAAAAGTAAAAAGTGATCTCATTGAATGTATCTCCCGTTGAAATAGTAAAATTTATTTATATTTTACCATGAATTCTATCTTTTGTTCTTTAACAGTTTCGGTAAAAATTGTTTCCAGAAAAAGACAATATTGTAAAAAAATGTTACAAACCTGGAATTCCTTTAAAATTAATGTCTATTTTTATTATATCATCTTCAATATTTTATTGTTTTATATTACTAGAGGAATTAATATTTACAGCCAAACTTACCGATAACTTGAATAATTAATTCTATTATTAAGGATACTGTCGTATGTCTGCAAAAATCTTTTTTATATTCACTCTGCTCGTTATGTCTGTGATTTTTATCATTGGCTGTGGAGAAGGAACTGATCCGTTACTTAGTTCAAGCCAGCGTGACATTGATAATCCTCCAGCTAAACCAATCTGGACAGAGATGCCAATTGATGTAGAACAGATATGGGGAGAAAGATATAAAGTAACTATTCGCTGGAAAACGGTTACTACTGATGAGATGACCATAAAAAAGACCAATATAGCTGGCTACAAGGTGTTTAAGTACAATAATAAAGAAAAGCTTGTAGATACTTTCATTACACAGATAAAATCCAACAGCAATGAACAGTTTTTTGTTGATACAAATACTGATTTAGTCAAAGGAACTGAGTTTTCATATAGTGTTGTTACATTTGATACTTACATGGTAGAGAGCAAAAAATCTGCTCCACAACTTGTAAAAATCACTGGTGAAATTCTGAAACGTTTAATGTCACCGCAAAACTTTCACTGGGTGCATGGTAAAAATGAAGCAACTATATATTGGGATCCAGTTACCGCCTATGAAGATGGTACATCTATATCAACAGATCTTTATGGATATGAAATTTATCGCAATGATAACAATGAAGCTCCAGAAATTCCACTGGCTATTTTGAATCCACAGCAGACTTCATTTACCGATAAATTCATCCAGTACAACAGAAATTATACATACTGGATCCGTGCAATTGGTAAGCTTGGAAATAAAAGCCCGATTTCAAATTCTATCTCATTATTGCTGAATGAACCCGATAAGCCACAAAATGAAGATGAATATTCAAATGCAATTGATAGCCCCAATCCTCCACATATCAGCTCAGTAAAATCTGAAACTGACTCAATTGGAAACAGTAATTGGACTATAACCTGGAATATGCCTTTATTCAACAGTGATGGTACAAGCTATACCGATCATCATTATTACAAAATTTACAGAAGTAATACAAGCCCGGGAATATTTACGCTCCTGGGAATCGCAACTAACACATCATATACTTATAAAGATACTGTTAGCTCCAATTATTACTACAAGATAACTGCTGTAGATATGTATGAAAATGAAAGTAAGCTTTCAAATCTGGGTTACATTGGTGTCAACGATCCAACAACAAACAATGCAGACCTGAATTTTCGAGTAGACAACCATGCCTCAACCATCGCTTCAGTTATACTTAAATGGAATGATATTTACACGGTTACCACTGATGCACTGAGCTACAACATTTATCGTTCGTTCAAAACTGACGGTCCATATTTCCAGATTGGATCAATTGAAGATGAAGGAATAGACCTAGTATACACCGATGCTGAAATAATACCCGGAGTTGTCTATTATTATAGAATCACTATTGTAAACGCAACAGGCGAAAGTGAATTTTCGTATTATTCAAAGGGAGCTGCAAGAAATGCACGTATCATCTTTGAAGCAGAAAATGGAACTCTGATAACCAGTCAAACATCACCAGCGGTAAACGACACTGTGGGAAGCACTTCCAATGTATTCTTCAAGTCTATCCCCGGCGCAAATTACAGTAACAACTGGGCTGTTTCTTACATACCTGGAAATATAAGCGAAAGTGGAAATATGACATCACATCATTACACTATCGCACTTTCCAGTATTCCTTCTGGAAACTATGATATAACCATGTATTTTGAATACAGCAAGTTTCGAGGTAATTACAAAGCTTTCCTTTACGGTGAAGATGGATTTGGTGAACTTGAAGCAACAGAAATAACCAGTATGTATATTAATGGGTACAATCCTGAAATGAAATTCACCATTGAAGCACAATTCACCAATGAAGCTCAATTCACTAAAGAAGTATCAGTCATCAATTGTACATATTCCGATATTGAACTGGATGAAGAAGAAAACTATTACCTTAAAGTTTATTACGATAATGGTGGTAATAATGGATTTACAGTCGAATGTGAAGATGGTGAATTACAACGACTGGTACTTGATAAAATCATCTTCGCTGGTAAATAAAAGAAAAATTTCACACAAAGGCACTAAGGCACAAAGAAAAAAAGAATACTCGCGCAGAGAACGCTGAGAACGCAAGTGAAAAAATTGAAAACACAAAATAGTTAATATAAAAGGGGTAAGATGGACTTTAATTTTCTTTGAAGTTCAAAAAAATTCACAGTCCCCTGACCCCAATGCCAGCTAGCTTTAATCTACCAAAATTTGAAAAATGGTATAGATTTCCCGAAGGAACAAAGAATTTAACACAGAGGGCACAGAGAAAAATGAAAAAAGTAATTATTGCATCACTTAATCCAGTAAAAATCAATTCAGTAAAAATCGGCTTTGAAAAGATGTTCCCTGATGAAGAATTCATATATGAGGGCATTTCGGTGCTTTCAGGAGTTTCAGATCAACCAATGGACAATAGGGAAACACTTGCAGGTGCAAGAAACAGATCAAAAAATGCTAAGAAAGAAATACCTGATGCAGATTTCTGGGTTGGACTTGAAGGCGGCTGCGAAAAAGTCGATGATGAAATGCAGGGTATGGCATGGATAACAGTGCAATCAAATCAGAAGATTGGAAAAGCCAGAACAGGTACATTTTATCTTCCGAAAAAAGTTGCTGAACTTATAGATGAAGGAAAAGAACTGGGTGAAGCTGACGATATAGTTTTTGGTCATACAAACTCGAAACAAAAACAGGGAGCAGTAGGGATATTAACTGGGAATGTAATCGATAGAACAAGTTATTACGTAGAAGCAATAATACTTGCTTTAATACCATTTAAAAACCCGGAATTATATTAAATTGTTTAAATCCAAAAGCATCTTATATGAGCTTTCCTTGCATCTTGCCTGATTTACTCTATGGGGTTACGGTTGATATTTTGGGCGTTCCCAGTCTATTGCCCAGTTACCCACAACACCCTTCCAATCACTAATGTTTCCTATCAACTCGGCACATACAGGGACTTTCACCCTGCAAGTTTATTACCATGCCTGACATACAAAGAAGGCAGAAATAAATTCTGCCTTCTTCTTAACTTCATTTTTATTCTTTACTTGTATTTTTTATCTTCCTCTACTTAACATTAGAAATATCTATTGCACAACTTGTTGTAAATGGACTTAGATAATAAACAATATTTTCTGGAACAATATAATATTTCCAGTCAGAAGAATTAATTGGCTTTAATTTCAATTTAACCATATGTCCATCCAGTTTTACCATATGTGCATCAATACCTTTTGATCTTCTATATTTTACCATTTTCTTTGCCATTTTTTTAGAAAAGTAATCAACACTTATAGAAGGGCATAGTCCATCTTTATTTTTATATTTGCATGCCATTTCGATGTTTCCACCGATAAATTTCACTCTATGAACTGTGGTTATTCCGATTCCTTTAGACCTTACTTGAAATCTTTTCTGATTTGGTTCAAGTTTAACTCTATCACTATCATCAGAAGTATGATTATGCCATTTAAAATCATCATTTGGCTCAAAAAGGATAGTCGAAAATTCAAAAATTCCCATTGCCCAGTTACAAGTTACCTGACTCTTTTCAGTACCTTCTAAGCGAACTCTTATTGTTTTACCCATTAACCCATCAACCTTAACCTGATCTCTTGAGTATGATGGCATTGCAAACAGCAATAATGCTAAACAAACTAAAATAAGTACTTTTTTCATCAATAATTCTCCCCTGCGTGTTAGTTATTATAACTATTATAAATCATTGTTACTTTTTGTCAAGATTTCATATTACGAACAAAACAAATTGTGACTCAATAATAAAATGCATAATCACCATAGAGATCACAGAGAAAAAAGAACACCTCGCGCCGAGATCGCAGTGAACGCAGGAGAAAGAATTGAAAACACAAATAGTTAATATAAAAGGGGTAAGATGGACTTTAATTTTCTTTGAAATTCAAAAAAATTCATAGTCTCCTGACCCCAGCGCCAGCTAGCTTTAATCTACCAAAATTTGAAAAATGGTGTGGATTATCCAATCAAGTTAGATAATGACGGCAATAGCAATGCTTTTCCAACTTTTATTTTCTTTTTATAAATCTACTTCTTCGTGTCCTTCGCGGTAAATCATTTTTTGTTCAACAAAAAATACACTTGTCCATAATTGTATACAAATTTTAATACGTGTTTAACTTAAATACCATTATTTTCATCACTTTTTTTCTCCATAAATTACTATTATCACGTTAATTTGAAAAGTTTAACTAAAAAACATCCTATTGGCACAATTGTTTCAACATCAATATCACCTGAATCGAGAGATTGTTTATAAACATGGGGGTGACTTAAATGATATACATGATGTATTTTGTTTTTTATGTATTTACTATCTGTTGTGGTGTACATTTTATAAATAACCCAAGAAAAGAATTCTCACAGCTTATTGAAGGATATTTGCAGGATAGAAAATATAATTTCTAGATTGAATAATCAAAAATCAACATTTATTCTATTATTAATGTTGACATAATTTTATAAACCACATTCTAACAAACCTTGAATTTCCAATGTATTATTGGCTTTTCGCCATTTCGACTTGACATTTATCAATTATGTTGTATATTGATAATAGATCTCTATTTATTAACTTCCTCCTCAAATTGAATTAATTAAAATTACATAAACGCTAAAAGAGGCTGTAATGCATTGTTGCATGAAATTCACTTTCGTATGTACAGTTCTTCTATGTTTCATGGTTGGAAATGTTTTTCC
Source organism: Candidatus Muiribacteriota bacterium (assembly GCA_030633305.1). GTDB lineage: Bacteria > Muiribacteriota > DAOVTB01 > DAOVTB01 > DAOVTB01 > DAOVTB01. The sequence continues at coordinate 44,338 of DAOVTB010000005.1, read as the reverse complement.
ATCTGAAATAATTCAGGCTGTAAAAAATGAAGAACATCTATCCGAAGATAATCCCTACATCTATTCAACTAAAGATGAACTTGACGAAGAATTATTAAAAGCAGCAAAAAACGGACTGCTAAATAAAGTAAAATTATTAATAAATGCCGGAGCAAATGTAAATACACAAAATTCTGATAAAAAAACACCACTGATGGAAGCAGTGACTTTAGGTAATAAAAATATCGTGGAATATCTGATTTTGAAAGGAGCAGATTGTAACCTGCAGGATAAAATGGGCAATACTGCACTTAGTATGGCAAAGTTATTTCACCAGACAGCGATTGAAGAAGTTCTCAGAAACTCTGGTTCAAATGAAGGGAGAAGAAGAGATTTTCTCGATACAATTGGTTTCTGGGGTTTGATTACAGGCGGCATCTTGGGTGTGCTTATCATTATTTTCCTGTTAAGATCATTCATTTTCAGGAGCAGAAAAATTGGTTCAGGTAAGAATCAATTCACAAACACTGAGCTCATGCACGCCGTTGGCAAGGGACATCCAAATGAGGTAAAAATTTTGATTCAAAAATCAGACAATATCGATCGCCTTGACAGCAGAGGGAAAACAGCACTTTTCTGGGCTTTGGAAAAACCATGTCTTAATTCAGCAAAATTACTCTTAAAAGCTGGCGCAAACCCAAATATAAAAGATCACCATGGTCGAACCGTCCTGATGGATGCTTCAGAAACTGGATACTATAAGATAGTAAAAGAACTTATTAAACGTAATGCAGATGTAAACTTTACTGATAAAAAAGGAGAAACTGCCCTATCTCTTGCAGTACAAAACGAACAACATGCAATTGCAAATCTGCTGATATCCAAATCTGCAAACCTTAATAGTGTGAATAAAGAAGGTGAATCTATCCTGACTAAGGCTGTAAAAATCAAGTGCCTTAAAACTATTGATGTTCTTTTGGAAGCTGGAGTTAATTTCAATCAGAAAAATTTAAAGGGTGAAACCATACTTGAAGTAGCTCTTAAAACCCATGATCTTGCAATTCTGGAAAAGCTTCTGAAAATTGGAGTAAAAACTGATGAAAATACACAGGAAGAAGAACCAATCATCCTGTATGCAGCGAATAATAATTTTATTAATGCAATTCAACTGCTACTTGCATACAGTGCTGATATTGATGCAAAAGATGGCAGAGGCCAGACAGCACTCATGAAATTATCAATTAAAGAAGATGTTGCAAACTGTAAATTATTACTTGAATTTGGTGCTAATATAAACCTGCAGGATAACTATGGCAGAACTCCATTAATGAAAGTCGTTAAAAAAGGGAACATAGAATTAATGGAACTATTCCTTGCCCATAACGCTGATATGAATATTCAGGATAAAGACGGGTTAAACTCGCTTCTTGTTGCCATTCTCTACAATAATGATGATTTGGCAATGCATCTGATAAAATCAGGAGTGGATGTAAATGCTTATAAACACTCCAGCGGATCTACTGCATTGATTTTCTCCATTCACAAAAAAAATATAGCCATGATACATGAACTATTAAATAATGGTGCTGATTATAATAAAGCAAATAAAAAAGGAAACTCCCCACTTATTGAAGCCATAAAAATAAAGAGATCGTAAATATTCTGCTTGAAAAAGGTGCTGATGTAAACATTAAAAACCACGATAATGATAATGCAATTATCCTTGCCGTAGTCAATAACTCAGAAGCAATTGTAAAACTACTGATTTCAGCAGGTTCAGATGTAAATTCCAGAAATGATTCTGGACATTATTTACTTAGCATTGCAGTAAGTGACGGACATCAAGAAATTGCTGCTGCACTTAGATCAGCGGGAGCAAAAGAAGACTCCTAATCCGAATTCATAAGCAAATTAGATAAGTTATAAAAAATAAAAGGGCGGATTTGGAATCCGCCCCTACAATTTTATCATTACTTTTTATTGATCTGTGATTTCTTAGAAAGCTTGCTGATACAACATTTCAATTGTCTTAAAGCGTTTGTTAGATTCGTTTACACGTGATCTATACGGTCTAAGATAATCATCGATAATCTGACGTCGATTACGAACAATTCTCTGATACTCAGCATTCGCACTTTCACGTTCTTCTCTTTCATAACTAACAGAATCCTGAACGAATCTTTCATGTGCATAAGGCTGTTGAAGATTACGATGTTCTCTCTTGTAATGTTCTGCCCATTTAACTGCAGAAGCTATTTCTTCAGGTGTACGACCTTCTTTTTTATATTGTTCTGCTTCCTGTCTGTAATAATTATGCTGTCTTTTCAATTCCTGTAATTCATAATGATAATCATTTTCAGCCTGTCGAAGTCCATCATCATATTCCTGACAGGCATAATCATATTCTCTCTGAGCATGGTCCAGCTTGTTCTGATAATAGTCTTCAGCATGGTATCTCTGTTCTTCAAGGATCTGCATTGCTTCTTCCCATTTATGCCTGTAACGCATAACAATCGATTCACCAGCAACGCGATCAGACTTAAGATTAGAGTATTCTTTAAAATATTTTGAAGCCTTGAGAAAATCCTGTTTAGCTAATGCCATATTTGGCTGAAAATTCATAAAAGCCTTTAAAACATAAGTATCTGACACAAATCTCTTATACTGTGGATAATCAGCAGCTTTTCCAGGATATTCCATAGTTTCAAGCTTGTTAAGGGCTCTAAGTTCAATGTCAGTATTATTGAACTGTTTTAAAACATCCATGTACCACTGAAATGCATCCTTTGGTTTATTCCAGAGTTCATAACAATCAGCAATTTCATAAAGATTGTTATCATCACGCGGAAGTTCAAAAAACCATTTTAAAGCTTTGGAATAATCCTTAGCCTTTTTATAACAGGAACCTATCCTGAATTTAACATTATTTGTAATCTGAGCAAGTTTCAAATACCATTCAATTGCACTTTGATAATCACCAGATTTCTCATATTCAAATGCTACAGCATAAATTTTCTTCTGGATTGTTTTTCTAATCTGCTGCATTTCACCATAAGTAGAAGAAACTCCTGTTTCTGCCTCTTTCATCTTCTTTTCGAGTTTTTTCTTGGCTTTCTTATGAAAAATTCCGTTAAACCATCCTCCTGCTCCATCATATTCCATTCTTTCTTTGTACAGGCCATCAAGTTTAAATTCAACATCATAAAGAGATGAATCAAGCTGATCAAGTTTCTTGATAAGATTAGCTATTTCACCCTGCGACGCAGTTAGAAGTCCTGAAAATACAACAATTGTTAATATTATAAATACATATTTTTTCATAATTTCTGCCTCCTAACGTGTTTCATAGTATTTTGTACCAGAGTCTTCTTCAGAAACCTGCAGTACAATATTCGGCTCGGCAGGATAAACAATAGTATATTTGATTTTTCCATTTTTTACACGCCACATAACATTGCCATCTTTTTCTTTTTCAGTTTTATGTTTATCAAATTCCTTTGGCAAACTCTCATAAATATAATCCCAGTCTTTACCGATTACTTTATTATTGATCCAGTTAAGCGCACCAACAGGCCCCAATTCCGCAGGAGCATTAACATTGACAGTAGAGTTGATCTTGCTCAACATGCCGCCTGATTGCAAATTAAGCTTTACACTTAGGGATTTTGAAGGTCTTTTAGCATCATAATATCCAGTTAATCTTTCAACAAATTTTGCATCCCCTTCAAGGATATAGTTGTATGTATCAAGTTTATCAGAACCTTTTGTATAAGAATAAGATGCTGCAATCCTTCCGCTATGTCTATCAGTAATATCCTTTAAAAGTTTTACTCTTCTTTCAGATTTTTTATCCTTTATGGAAACAATGATTGGTTTCCATACTTTAGATTTTGGTCCATCAAGCATAAAACCTTTCTTCAAAGGTTTTTTCGAAAAAGCAGTATAATATTTTCTGAATTCTTTTTTCTCTGCTGCAAGATCACGTTTTGCTTTGACACTTGAAAAAGTTATCTTTTCAAGTAAAACCTTTGCAACTGGTGCAAGCGGTCTCAGATTTTTTTTGATATTCTTTTGTTTCTGATACTTTCTGAAAGTATCCAATGCGAATTCAAGATCAAGATAGTTATCAGATGTTTTCAAAACATCCTTTATATCTTTTATTGCGCCTGTTTCTTCAGGTAATACACCTGCTTTTACTTCATTCATTTGACGATTCAATAGAAACTCAAATGAGACTACAGGATTCCCTTCATCAGCAGTATAAGCAAAGCTGCCTAGAAAAAAAACAGCAAGTAAAACTACAATAATTTTTTCCGTCATTCTCTCCTCCTAATATATACTCGTGTTACTATTCTAATACATATAAGACATTTGTCAACTAATTCCAGATGAATATAGAAAAAAAACTGATGGCCTTACTCAACTTAATTTGTTTTGATAATTTACTTACAATAATAGAGAAACTAACATATCTTTTTTCTAAAAGGTTGCCTTGGAATGACATACTCTGCTGTAACTTGCATGACGCAATCCTAATTTGAGAATATTCTTTCCTGACAATCCTTTTCCCCATCCAATAGCGATTGCCATTGGAGAATAGGAATATTTTGTATCAATTATAAAATCAAGTATGTAATTATAACTATAACATAATGGCTATTTATTCAGCAATTTGATTTTTACGATATGTTCTATCTGTTATTCTCGAATTCAATAATTTGGATTGATAAATAAAAAAACATGCACTTTTTTAATTATTCCTCAGAATTTTCCGAGGTTGAATCGGGAAATTTTCGCATTTGTAACTTTATTCTAATACTTTTATAATTAACTCATTTAATTCTGCCAGTTGAAACGGCTTGGAAATTGAAGCTTTGAAGCCATAGTCTTTATAATTAGCCATGACAGGATCATTGGAATAACCACTTGCTACTATAGCTTTTGCCTCCGGATTGATTCTCAATATTTCTTGTACAGCATCTTTACTACCCATACCACCAGGGATAGTCAAATCCATGATAATGATATCAATGGGATTACTATCATTTATATATTTGTTGTATAATTCAATTGCTTCATGACCATTTTTGACCAGAATAACTTTATGTCCAAATTTCATAAGTATCTGGTCTACCGTTTCCAGAATCATTGATTCGTCATCCATAACCATAATGGTTGCCTTTTTTTCAGAGTCAATAACTTTGGCCTTTTTAATCTCCGGATCTTGTGTTAAAAACAACACAGCAGGAATATATATTGTAAAAGCTGTTCCTTTGTTTAATTGTGATTGCACTGAAATATTGCCATCATGTTTACCAATAATTGAATGGCATATTGCAAGACCAAGACCACTTCCCATTTTCTTAGTTGTGAAATATGGATCAAAAATTCTATCAATATATTTATCAGAGATTCCAGAACCAGAATCAGAAATAATTATTTTAATATATTTTTGATCAGGTAATGATATTGTTTCGTTACTAATATCTTCAATATTTTCACAGACTACTTCAATCACTCCGCCATCCGGCATCGCCTCTCGGGAATTTATAATTATGTTTTGGATTACTTGACTTATTTGACCTGAATCAACATCTACTTTCCATAAATCGAGTGGAATTTTGTAATTGCACATTACCGAGCTTCCGTGAAGAACAAAATTGGCAGAATCAGTTATGATTTGGTTTATAGCTGAAGTTTGTTTAACCGGATTACCACCTTTAGCAAAAGTGAGAAGCTGATGGGTGAGATCTTTTGCTCGAATTGATGCATTTATAGCATTCTGCAAAAACGGATATATTTTATTTGTGGAATCAGTATAGCTTTCAGCTAATTCGATATTTCCAAGAATAGCAGTTAGAATATTATTAAAATCATGTGCAATACCACCAGCCAGTACTCCAACAGATTCAAGTTTTTTGACTTTAAGTAATTCCTCTTCCATCTTTTTTCCCTCAGTCACATCCCGATACACAAGAACTGTACCAATTATTTTGCTTTCTGAGTTTAATATTGGAGCACAGCTGTCTTCAATAATATATTGTGTTCCATCTTTCGAAATAAGAACAGTATGACTGGCTAAACCAATATTCTTGCTTTCTTTAAGAACCTTATATACAGGATTTTCACATGTAATTCCGGTTTTTTCATTTACGATGTTGAAAACTTCCCTAATCTGTTTACCAACAGCATCCTGCTGGCTCCATCCGGTTAACTTTTCAGTAATTTTATTTATTAAAACAATTTTCCCATCAAGATCGGTGGTAATAACACCATCACCAATAGAACGCAGAGTAACTGCAAGTCGTTCTTTTTCTGATAATAAATCCTGTTCTGCCTTATTACGTTTGTACACTTCGGTTTTTAAATTGTTCCGCTGGGTTAATAATAAAGTTTCATGGAGTTCCTGAAAGTTTTTAGACATTTGACCAAGTTCATCTTCCCTGTCTAAAATAAAGTTAATGTCTTTTTCACCCTTTTTCAGTTTATCAGCACGAAAAATCAGCTTTCTGATGTCAGTTGTCAAATTATGCCCCAAAAACCATGCAAAAATGGTACCAACAAGAATAGCAATCAACATATACACAATACCATTCCTTTTGGCAGATTTAATAGCATTAGTAATTCCCAAACGGCTTATACCAATCCTCGCCCAACCAATGTGCTTATTATTATATAAAATTGGAACAGCTACATCAATCAATTGAGAATTACTTAAAATTATATATGGTTTAGGCAGAGCTTTTGAAAGAGTTTTGCTTATTTCATCTCCTAAATATTTACCAACCTGATTTTTGTCTGTATAAGCGAGAACCATACCTTTTGTATCCACAATCATGGCATATTCAATCCCAAAAATACCTGATTGAGCATTAATAATTTCCTCCATACCTATAAAGTCCTGTGAAAGAACCCATGAAGTAGAATTTGCAGCAAGTGTTTCTGCAAGATCAAAAGCATGATTTTTACTATATTTTATAAGAAATTTTTCTTCTTTGCTAATCATATCAACTATGAAAATAGTTATAAGAATGGCATGAACTAATACAATACCAACCATTAACTCCCGTATAATTGATTTTGTACAAATCTTTTTAATAGTAGCCAGCATTATTGTATTTTCCTCACTTTACTTGTAAACTTTTTAAGAAAATCACGAATAAGTGAATAGGTATTATTATTTGCCACTTCATAGCAAGAAAGTTCCATCCGTTTTAGAATATTTCTTCCCTCTTCATGACCCCTAAGTCCTGTCAGTAAATTAATAACCTGTTGGACAACTTTTTCAGGAACCTCAGGTAATACAACCAGGCCATTATTTATTAATGGTTCCGTCTGCCAAATAACAGTCAATTGTTCGGCTAATTCAGGTCTTTCAGCACTTAATGCTTTCCACGGTGGTGGCCAGGTCGCTGCAGCCTGAGTTTTTCTAAAAAATACATTCATAATTGATGATTCCTGGGAACCAACGTATTTATTATCAATATCTGTAATGACATTCAAACCATGTGTTTGTAAATAATATTGAGGCATCATGGTTGCAGCAAGTGCCGTAGGTGCAGGATAACTGATTGCTTTTCCTTTTAAATCTGATACTTTTTTTATTCCACTGTCTTTTCTAACTAGAATTATCCCCCTGAAATTCTGGTCATCCCCCATTTTACCAAAAACTCTATATCCTTTATCAATTGCATTGATAGTCTGAAACGGATTTGGCAGTGCAAAATGGAATTTTCTGGAATATAGTTTTTTATCAAAAGATGCATAATTCCGTGATGCCTCTAATTTGAATGAAACGCCATCAATTTTTTTTGACAGATATTCCATCATTGGTCCAAACACATTAAAAAGTCTTTGGGGGTTATGTAGCGGATGAACTCCAAAAACATATTCAACTTCTGAAATTGGCGGGATTGTTGAGAATTCAGGTGAATATTTTTTTTCCTGCTGTTTCCCACATCCAGAAAACATGAAAACTGCAAGAAATATTATAATTATATAATAATTTTTGAATTTCACTATTTTTTAATTCCATTTAGATTCTGATTATTGTCGAACATAGCGACAGTACAAGTATTATAGACTATATCTTATATATATGTCAAGCGCTAATGTATATTCCTAAATCTATAATAAATATAAGGATTAACTTTCTACACAAGAACTTTGCAATCAATATTCTCTGGATGATTCCAAGACATAAATATACTCAAAATGTCTATGCAGTGTATTAACTAATCTCATTATATACATGATGATAGTCGTTTATGATTATTATTTCCAGATAAATTCACCAGAAAGATTAATGTAACACCATTTCCCTTCATGCATTACACGTGCAATTCCATGATCAAATTTTAAAGCTGCTTCAAATTTTTCATCAATAATTACTTTTCCTTTTTGATCAATATAACCCCATTTGCTTGTCGTACATACTGGAGCAAGTTTGTCTGAAAATTCTCCAGCCTGGAGAAAAGTTGGTTGAATAACAACTTCCTGTTCTTTATTTATATAGCCATCTCGCCCATTTATTCTTACATTTGCAAGACCTTCAGAGAATTGACCGCCCATCATATATTGAGGCGGTATACTGATTTCACCTTCTTTATCGATATAGCCCCATTTTCCGCCTAACCTAAATGAATTTGAAGATTCCCCAGTGCCAAATTTAAAAAAAAACTTTAAAAACCAGAAAAGAATCCTGGTCATAAATCCATGTTTATATGGAAGTTCTACCGGTGCAAGACCTTCTGAAAATGAAAAAGCCAGATCATATTTACACTCGATTTTAAACTCGCAATCTCTGTTAATAAATCCCCAGGAACCACCATTTATCTTATTATTTTCAAAACTTCCACCAAGATTTACACAAGCCAATCCTTCTGAAAATGGCATCGCATAATTAAATTTTGGTTCAATAACAAATTTCCCTGAAGTATCTATATATCCATACAGTCCATTTTTCATCACACTGGCCAATCCATAAGTAAATGCTTGCCCATGCTGTAAAACAGGTTGAATTACAAAGTCACCTTTGGTATTTATGTAACCAAATCTATCTTTTTTCAGAACACAGGCGATACCTTCTGAAAAATCCCAAGCACCATCAAATAATGGCTGAATAACAATTTTGCCAGTTTTATCAATATAACCAGTCTTATCACCGACAACAACTGGATAATAATAAATATCACTATTATTTTTCATAGGAGATGAGGACTATTCGAACAATTTGTTCAAAGATTTAATAGCAATTCTAACTTCCATATATTCCTGGAAACTTTTAAGTTTTACAATAATAACTTTCATTTCAGGAATCAGTTTAGAAAATTTTTCCATTATTGCCGCAATCTTCCTTTGAGGTTTTCTGGAATAAAAAAGTTCAGGATATTTTTTCTCCAGTTCATACATCTTGAGACTCAATTCTTCAGATATTCCAGTGACTTCTTTTGATAATTTTATAATTTGTAATGCCGTATCAGCAAGTTTAATCTTCTGTATCTGATTTTCCAAAATATAAAACTGTGCATTTATTTTTTTAATTCCAACATCGATACCATTAGCAGCACTAAGTACTGAAGTGAAACAAAAAACAAACAAAATCAAATATATTACTAATATCGGTTTATTCATTCGAGCCTCCAAAAGCTTATAACATCACAATTTCTTTAACATTTCAACATCTTCTATATCTTTCGGTCTATTCGTTGCCAGTTTATTAATTATAAGATCCTCTATGCTGAGTATCGGTACAGATACGCCATCAAATTCAAATACAATCGCTCTGTTTTTTGCTTGATCATAAGAAACATTACCTGATAATTTTGTAAATAAATCAATTCTGCAAGGTGCAACACCAATTTGATAAACAATGCCTTCTTCAGTAAAAGTACTACTGTCAACTCCAATTAACGGAGCTCCAAATTCTTTTAATGCCTTAAATAACTTTATAGAATTTTCAATCTCACATTTTACCCAGATATCTATATCCATTGTACTCCTTGGATATCCATGAGCAGCCAATGCATAAGCGCCTATTATAATAAATTCGACTTCATATTTTTTTAAGACTTGCAACATCTCTTTGTAATCTTGATTCAGCATTGATCTTCCCTCCCGTTGCAATATTCCATAGATTGACAGTAATATCCCACACCATCCTTATTCTATCAATAGGAGTAGCTTGAACATAACCATCATCATGAACATCGTTTAAATGATGTAAAGAAGCCGAAGTTCGATCTAATCTCATCTAATTACCTTTACCCGGAAAAAAGGTTGTAAATAAACAACAAACTATTACAATTTTAAACTTCAAACTCGGATATTTCATATACTCTCCAAGTTTTTGATAGTAAGTAACATTATATATGTAAATACCATTTTTGACAATCATTTCATTAACAAAGCTCCGTTGTATTGTCTAAGAAAAGTTAAAACCATGATTATACTGTCATACTGCGACTTGATCGCAGTATCTATTCCAATTGTTAATACAGAAAAAGGATCCTATGGTCAAGCCATAGGATGACGGATGGATTGCGATACAGTCTGATCGCGCGGTCCGCCAGAAATCCAAGTTACTAATTCTTTATATTGATTGCTTTTTTTGGTTCTGTAGTAGAGTTTTGTCAAGAATACAAAGGTATAAAATATATTTGTTATTTTACTTTGACCATACTTCTGACAATGGTATTATATCTAAAATTCTATATAGGAGTATAAGGATCAAATGGGTATCGATAAAAATTTACTTCTTTATGAATTTATTGTAGAATCAAAAGAGTTTCTTACAGCAATTGAATCCGATTTCCTTGAATTGGAAAAATACGAGGATACAGTTGAACCTGACCTTATTAATAGACTATTCAGAGCTTTTCATACGATCAAAGGTGATGCTAATAGTATCGGAATGAACACCATCGGACAACTTTCTCATGAAGTTGAAACCATGCTGTGCCTTATGAGATCCGGACATTTACGGCCAAACACTGATCATATTGATATAATGCTTGATAGTGTTGATGTCTTAAACATCATGCTTGATGATGTTTATAATAGTAATTCATTTGATACTACAATTCTTCTTTCCCGTTTAAAAGCCATGATAGAAGGATGTAAAACAAATGACGAAAACATAGCTGTTCCTATCAATGAAAAAAATACTGACTCAGATAAATATCTTTCTCTAAAAAACTTCACTCCATTTACATTAATGGGATTTGAAATAAATGATAAAATAATCGATAATTGTCCATTTGACCACGATTTTCTATATATCCTGGAATTTGAAATAAATGATATGGAAGATAAGGATAAAATCTCCATACAACTTGTGAATACCGGAAAAGTTATGGAAGAAAAAATTTCCTCTGTAACTGAAGAAAACGGACTTATTTTATTCCAATTACTTTTTTCTACTGTTTTAGAGGATTTCCTTATAAATCTTGCTATTTCACCCCCACCAAACAAACTTGTGGAAATAAAAAATAACGATAACCTTGATAAGATAATAGCAGAAGATGACATCTCAACAAAATCAAACTCTGATTACAACAAATGAAAAAAGATATCTCACACAAAGCCACAAAGAAAAATGTATCTCCAGTTGTCATTCTGCGACCTAAGCTCGCAAGATGACAGCGATGAATTAGGATTAAGTATGTTTGAGTCAATTATTAATTACATGGGGTAAATTTTATTTTAGTGATGTTCAAATAATATAAAAATTAACAAAATGCTTTTTTATGACATTACATTGTTTATATCAATAAGTTTGTGAAGATTTACAGTTTTGAAAAAACTATAAATTTCTTTTGAAGGATAAGACATTGTTAAGCGGATATCTAAATTGTTACAAATACGACACATATTAAACAATGAGCTAATACCACTACTACTGATGTATTTACATTCTTTCATATCAATTATGATTGTATCATTCAATTCAGGAATTATTTTTTCAACAAACTTGTTGAAATCATAAGTAGAAAAGGCATCTAGTTCACCCTTAATTTTAAAAACTGAAACGCATTTATCTTTTTGAATTGTTACTGTAACATTTTCATTTTGAAACATTTTAAATTATTTCCCCTTGATGTGTAAAAAAATTAAAGTTCAATATTATATAAACATAATTTATATAAATGTCAAGGGATTAATCACTCAACTCAGATTGAAATATTCTTCAGAATTTTCAATGTTGTAAGTTTTCTATTTAAATTCAATTCTCTTTTATTGCATTCATCAAACAATGTCCCCTTAATCAGCAACATATGATTTTCTACATCTATAAACTGATTACCAGAACCAGTATTCAGCTGTTCCAAATCATTCTGTTTAAGGATAGATACATTGGGAACATCTAGATCAAATACCATTTCTTCACCAAAGCATCCAGTAATAATTCTTCCACAAATAATGTTTAACAGTTCACGGACTACGTCCTGTTGCTCGTCTAAAGCCAATGGGTCATCATCCTGTAACCCAAGTGCATTTGCAGCAAGCTTTACAGTCAGCACTTCTTCAAGTACTATCTCGATTTTCCCGCACACAAGACCTGTAAAATTAATCTGTCCATAATAACACTTCTTATTTAATAAATCCTGCCCTTCTTCAGATACAGGATCACCAAACATAAATGCAAATTCCTCAAGAACAAATAGAATTGCATCCAGAATTACATCTTGATCCAACTCCTTAAATAATTCCATTATTTTCTCCAATCGTTTCAAGGACAATTTTTCGCAAGACTTCGGGAGTAAATGGTTTTCTAAGGTATGAACAAACACCTTTTGCTTTCAACTCTTCAATACGATTCTGACTGCCATCTGTTGAGATAACGATCACTTTCAAATTTTCCATTATTCCTTTTTCCCATAATGAATTAATCATCTCTAATCCATTCATCACAGGCATATTGATGTCTGCAAATACAATATGGACATCATTTTGTTCAAGAATTTCCAAAGCCTCCTTTCCATTAGACGCCTCAAAAGTTACATCTACCGGTATTTTAGCTAATTGTAGTGTTTTGCGAATAATTTTCCGAATAATCCTGGAATCATCAACCACTAGTATTCGTAAAGACATTTACTATTCCTCCTGCTGTTTCACGGTCAGCTTCGACCATAATTGATTTTATATCTTTTTTTTGCTCACCCATCAAATTAAATTCTCGGCCACTGGAGCGAATCCACGTTGTACCTGTTTTCATTTCCAACTTCATTGTTCGAGGACAGTTTCCCCCAAGATCTTCCGCTGCTATTAAAATATTGTTTTTCCAAAGAATTTTTCTTAATACAGTATAATTTCGTTTTCCAATCCTGAACATATTTTTTACATCCATAATATTTGCACCACCAGCAACATAAGCAATAAGGTTTTTTCGAGTTGCGCCAGCATTGTACAACTTCTGGAGAAGGTGTGTTACTCCGGTATCTACAAACATATATGGTTTTGCTTTTGCTTTTTCCAGATTTTTGGAAGAAAGTGGCAACATACAATGAATTAATCCACCAATACCTGCAATCGGATCATGCAGAGAAAGACCGACACATGATCCAAGTGAATAAGTGATCAGAATATCATCTGCATCAGTAGTAATCTGCATTTCTGCAATTCCAACATTCCTGTTCACTCATCCTCCTTTTTCCTATATACCGAAGGTTGTACATACTCCAACGGAATATTCAACCCCGTTAAACTTTCTGAATGCCCTAACATGATATAGCCACCTGGTTTGAGTAAATGATGTATTTGCATTAGTAACTGAGTACGCATTTTCTTGTCAAAATAAATCATAACATTTCGACAGAAAATCACATCAAATGGACCTTTCATTGGAAATGGATTAGTTGATAGATTAATACGTTTAAAGGTAATCATTTTTCGTAAACCCATGTTAACCTGATATATTTTTTCTTCATCCTTTTTGCTGGTCTTGAAATATTTTATTCGTAACGGGCGGGAAACAGGTTCAATACGTTCTTCTGTGTACTCTCTTTTTCGTGCAGTTTCTAAAACCTGCGTATTAATATCAGTGGCCAGGATTTTAACATCTATATTTTTACTTTTAATAACTTCCGAAAAAGTGATTGCCATGGAATAAGGTTCTTCCCCTGTTGAACAAGCACAGGACCATGCTCGAATTTTTTTATATCCTTTATCCAACCACTTATAAATGATCTTATCCAATAGTTTAAATTGTTCAAATTCACGAAAAAAACTCGTGACATTTGTTGAAATTGCATCAAGAAGATCATTTAATCTGGTCCCATCAGAATCATTTTTTAAATAATCCACATATTTTTGATAATCTATAATTCCACGCTGTCTCATCAAACGACCAACTCGAGTTTGCAAAAGGGTTAATTTACTATCCCCCAAACAGATTCCACTCTGATCATATATTAACTTCTGTAAAATTTTAAATGTCGAATTTTTCATGTCTTTATGCATAGATTTTTTGAAGTTGTATTTGCCTTCTTCTCCTTCACAATGTTTCTAAAAGGGAGTGGATATTTTTTAAAATATCCACTCCATATAATTATGTTTAGAAATCTTCAAGATCATCCGTATCTAGTGGGATTACCTCTTCTGGTTTTCGAGTAAAGTTCTGTCTAGAATAATTTTTCTTTTTTGTGTTAAATGACATAGGTTTCTTTTTCCGATTTTTGGGTCTGGCCTGTTTGTTATTTCCAGTATCACCACGTTCAAAGTCATCTACAATGTTCATCAGCTCTTCAGCCTGGCCTGTAAGTTCTTCAGCAGCACTTGCAGATTCTTCTGAATTTGCAGCATTCTGTTGTGTCACTTTGTTAAGTTGGGAAACAGCCGTATTGACTTGTTCAATTCCCTGTGCCTGTTCCGAACTGGCAGCAGAGATTTCATTGATCAGCTTGTTGACTTTTTCTGATCCATTGACAATTTCATTGAGAATTTTTGCAACTTCTTCTGAAATACGCACACCTCCATCTGCATTTTTGACAGCTTCTTCAATCATATCTGCTGTATTTTTAGCTGCCTCAGCACTACGCTGAGCAAGATTTCTGACTTCTTCTGCAACTACAGCAAATCCTTTGCCTGCTTCTCCGGCACGCGCCGCTTCAACTGCTGCATTTAATGCCAGTAAATTGGTCTGGAAAGCAATTTCATCTATAGTCTTGATTATTTTTGCAGTTTGGTCTGAAGAAGCTTTAATCTGATGGATAGAGGTTATCATTTTTTCCATTACCTGATTTCCGTTTTCGGCAGAAAGTTGTGATTCTTCTGCAAGACTTCTAGCCTCCACGGCGTTATCAGCTGACTGCTTGATCATAGCCGACATCTCCTCCAGACTACTGGAAATCTCTTCCAGAGAACTTGCTTGTTCGTTTGCTCCTTCAGCAAGAGCCTGACTACCACTATTGATTTGACTACTGGCAGCATTCACCTGCTCAGCAGAAGTTGAAACCTTATCGAGTGTTTGTTTCAGTCTTTTTGAAGCAGTGTTGAGAGTATCCAGTGTATCGTTTACTCCTTGTACTATCAATGCATAATCACCATTAAACTTTGATATATCACCTCTAGTCTCCAGATCATTGTTTGCTGCCGCTTCTGCAAGCATGTTTGATTCTTCAACCAAATCGTTTAAAGACTGGATACATTTGTTCAGGTTATTCTTGATTTCATTGAAATCACCCTTGTATTCATCAGTAATTTTTTCCGGTATATCACCCTGTGAAATGCGTTCTATATATTCTGCAGATACATTCAATGGTCCTATTACATTATCCAGTGTGTCATTTACTCCCTTCACTATCGTAGCATATTCACCGTTGAATTTTGTCACATCACCTCGAGTATCCAGTTTTCCTTCTGCAGCTGCTCCTGTAAGCGTTCCCATTTCTGCTGTCAAGTCATTTAAAGATTGAATACATTTGTTCAGGTTATTCTTGATTTCATTGAAATCACCCTTATATTCATCAGTAATTTTTTCCGGTATATCACCCTTCGAAATGCGTTCTATATATTCTGCTGATACATTCAATGGTCCTATTACATTATCCAGTGTGTCATTTACTCCATTCACTATCGTTGCATATTTACCATTGAATTTTGTTACATCTCCTCGGGTATCCAGTTTTCCTTCTACTGCTGCTCCGGCAAGCATTCCCATTTCTGCTGTCAAGTCATTTAAAGACTGGATACATTTGTTCAGGTTATTCTTGATTTCATTGAAATCACCCTTGTATTCATCAGTAATTTTTTCCGGTATATCACCCTGTGAAATACGTTCTATATATTCTGCTGATACATTCAATGGTCCTATTACATTATCCAGTGTGTCATTTACTCCCTTCACTATCGTTGCATATTCACCGTTGAATTTTGTTACATCTCCCCGGGTATCCAGTTTTCCTTCTACTGCTGCTCCTGCAAGCGTTCCCATTTCTGATGTCAAATCATTCAAAGATTGAATACATTTATTCAGATTATTTTTAATTTCATTGAAATCACCCTTATATTCATCAGTAATTAACTCAGGAATATCTCCTTGTGAAATGCGCTCTATGTATTCTGCCGATACATTCAATGGAGCAATTATTGCATCCAGCATTCCATTTATTCCTGAAAAAAGATCTACATAGTTACCTGTTGCTTTAGATACATCAGCACGTTGATCCAACTGGCCGGCTTCTGATGCTTTGATCAGAGAGTTTATTTCAGATATAGCTGCAACGTCAGCAGTTCTATCTACGATAACCTCCATACCTCCAATAATATTGTCATCTTCATCAAATATTGCACTACAATACGCAGTAACGGGAATTTCCTTTCCATCACTAGTTTTTGCAATAGTATCAGCTATGACATTTTCCCCGGTACTGAAACATCTTTTCAAAGTACATTGATTAGTTCCGCATACCGGAGTATTACATAGTACTTTACAGGACATTTTTCCCACTACATCCTTGCGTCTGTACCCAAGCGCTTTTAAAGCAGCATTGCTGATTTGTGTAACCTTCAAATTTTCATCCGTAACAAACATGGGTGTTGGGACATTGGTCAATACCAAATCCAGGTTTACCGTAGTTTTAATTTTTGTTTTTGTTCCGTTAGACATTTTTCATATTCTCCTTCTATATATTTATATTCATAATTAAACAGCGACTTCAGTTGCTGATACAATTTTTTGATAAATTTGTGCATCTGCTTCAATTTTTTTAAACAGGTGTGCTATTTTTTTTGGAAGCGCCTGTGTACGTTCCATAACAAGGAACCCACCAGTATGCAAATTATTATGGAACATCTCTAATACCTGTATTCGTTTTGTTTCACTAAAATGAAGAAGCACATTTTTACACATAATAAGGTTAAAACCCGTGTTTGGAGGCTTCAAAGTCAGCAAGTCATGCCTAAGATATTCCACTCTCTTTTTTATTTCAGAACATATCATAAAATGATCCGATTGATTACAGGGCTTAAAATAGTTTTCAAAAATCATATCTGGAATCCGTTGAATCTCTTTCTTTGGATAATTCCCAACTCGAATGATTTCCCCAAACTGATTCGAGATATCAATGTCAGTTGCTAGTATACGTACATTTCGAAAAATAAATTTTCCCATGTTTTCACTTAGTGCAATAGCCAGAGAAAATGGTTCCGGTCCATGTGCACAACCGGCATCCCAGATTCGGATATATTTGTGTCCCAACATCAAGGGCACCAGTTTCTGACCGATTATTTCAAGTGTTTTGTAGTCCCGGAAGAAATAGGTAAAAGCCATAAAACCCTCTATTCCATTTCCGCTTCAATTGTTTCTGGAATGTCATTTTCATTGTTTGGGACTTTACTTATAACTGCATCCATGGTTGTATCAGATAACACCTGATCCACATCCAATAAAAGAACAACTCCCTTTTCTACTTTGCCCAGACCAAGAATGAAATCTGTGTTCACATTTGCTCCAAAATTTGGAGTATCTTCAATCTGATTCCGATCAATATCCAGCACTTCCGATACCTCATCTACAATGATTCCCATCGTCACGCTTTGACTATGTCCAGTTACCTGAACCACAATAATACAAGTTAATTCAGTATCTATTCCAGCTTCAAGACCAAATTTAAGTCTCAGGTCTATTACAGGAATTACCTTACCCCTTAAATTGATTACCCCTCTGACATACTCCGGCATACGTGGAACGCGTGTAACATGCAATAGTCCAATGATTTCATGTACCTTTAGAATCTCCAGACCATACACTTCTTTACTTAACTCGAAAGTTAAATATTTTTCTGTTTGTTCAATCTGTCGAATTTCAGTAGTTTCATTCTTGTTAATTGTTTCAGGATTGGACATTTAATTTTACCCCCTCTTTAATTTTATTATTATGTAAAACGGTATTATTCCGCGTTGATTTCAATAATCCTACAGGATCAAGTATTAATCCCACTTTACCATCAGGCATAATCGTTCCCCCGGCGATACCATCTATTCCCTCAAACATTTTTCCGAGATTCTTAATAACAACCTGCTGCTGACCAACAAGTTTATCTGCCAATAGTCCAATTTGTACTCCATCAGCTTCCACTATAACAATCAATCCTCGAGTTGGTTCATCAACGATTTTACCTGAAACTTTGAAATGATTTCCTAATCGAATAAGCTGAATATACTTCCCCTGTAAAAAGATCATTTCCTGCTTTTTCATAACAGTAGAAATATCTTTTTCTCCAGGACGGATGAAACGCACAACAGAAAGAGTTGGTATAATGTAACGTTCCTGGCCAATACAAATGACCATACCATTTATGATTGCCAACGTTAATGGAAGTTTAATGCTAAACAATGTTCCTTTGCCAGGTGTGGAAATTACTTCGAGGTGGCCACGTAATGATTCGATATTATTTTTCACTACGTCCATACCAACTCCGCGTCCTGAAATATCAGTCACACTTTTGGAAGTAGAAAACCCTGGTAAAAATATTAAACGATCCAGTTCACGTTCGCTTATAATATCTTCTTCACGGATTAATCCCTTCTCGATTGCTTTAGCCCGAATCGCTTCTCTATTCAGTCCGCGTCCGTCATCTTCTATTTCGATGAACACACTTCCTTCTCGATGAAATGCCCGCAATTCGATATTTGCCGTCGGAAATTTTCCATTTGATTCTCTATCTTTAGATGATTTTTCAATTCCATGATCCATTGCATTTCGCAAAAGATGCACAAGCGGATCTCCAATACGTTCCACAACTGATTTATCAAGCTCGGTATCTTCACCAACAGTTAAAAACTTAACAGTTTTTCCAGTTTTTTTAGATAGATCACGAACCAATCGGGCCATTTTTCGAAACGTATCCCTTATTGGTACCATACGTAGTGAAGTACCTATTTCCTGTAATTCTCGACTGATTTTTTCCAATCGCGAAAGCTGGTTTCTAAGTGTTGTTGATTTCAAAGATTTGACAACAGGACTTTGGCTGATCATCGATTCTGCAATTACTAGTTCACCAATTGTATCTATCAACATCCCAAGTTTATCTGCATCAACTCTGATTGTTTCACGAATCTCAACAACTGGCCGTTGTACATTATTCTGTCTACGAAGAGCCTGAGCCACAGATTTAGGTGGAACTTGAGTATCTCTAACCAAAATTTCACCCAGACGCTGAGGAGATTCACTGTTTTTGTTTTCTATACTACCCTGTTTAATGAGAGCATCTTTTAAAACATCCGGTTCAATTTCATTCTGTTCTAAAAGAATTTCACCTAGTCGTTTTCCTTTTGAAGCAGGAGACAATTGTACTTTTGAATCAATTGTAAAACCTTCAAAAACCTGTTCTAATGAATATAACAATGTTTTTACACCTGATACCAGAAGGCTGGTTTCACCATTACTAATTGAAGAAGAAATTTTTTGTATGATGTGTTTCATCATATCAAGTGCGTCAAAAATCAGATCTATAGCTTGTCCGCTAAGTACAATTTCCTTTTTCCGTGCTCGATCAAGTAAATTTTCAAATTCATGAGCAAGTTCCAAAAGAAGTGATAAATCAAGAAAGCCGGCAACACCCTTAATTGTATGAAATGCACGAAAAACTCCATTCAATGCCTCGAAGTTATCTAATTCCGTCTCCAGCTTGAGTAAATCTGTATTTGCCATATCAATATGATCAATTGCTTCAGGAATAAACTCAGCCAATAACTCTGAATCACATCCTGACAGATCAATCCGCTCTTCATCAAGACTTGTTGTATTAGTTATGCTTATATCCACTTTATCATCTAAGATTTCTTTAGATTGATCTTTTATAAATGATGGTATTTTACCAGGATGCATTCCCTTTCCTGCATGAAAATCGTATATTTTGCCAAGCCAGTCATGCAAAATAAGTAAGGGATCAATCAAATCCTTTACAGATAGTTCAGACAATATTTCTTCCACATTATGACAGGCTTCACTTACTTCATTTAAACCAAGAAAAGAAGATTCCCCTTTTAGATTGTGGAAAATACGCTTCAATTCCGATCGGCTGGATGCGGGATTATCACCTTCCAATTCAAGAATCCATCCTTCCAGATCTTCCTGTACAATAGTTTGATCTGCCAGAAATTCAGCAAGGATTTCAGTATCAACGATTTCCGTAGATGATGAATTTTGATTCTCAAGTAAAGAAGCAACAAAATCTCCTTCACGTAATTCTGCAGAATCTTTTTCCAGTTCCATTGGAAAATGTCGATCACTTTCTTTCTGATTCTCAAGCAAAATTCCTTGCAAAGTAGAAATAGTACGTTCTATGATTTGCAGTGAAGCAATAGAATCATCAACATCTTCCAGAACTATGCGTTCCATTAATTCTTCTGCTGCACTTGCTGCCCTTTTACAATTAGGTTTCGTTTTTAGTGAAAGAGACTCTGATAGTTCATTGAATAAAGTATGGACTTTCATCATGGATGGCAAATCATCAATCTCTGCAAATACGAAAGCATCGGACAATTTTTTTATACACTTCTGTTCAAGAAGTATGTTTGAATCTGAAGTTTGTTCAACACGAGATTCCATCACTATAGATTCTCCCAGTTAATTTCTAAGAATTAAACTAAGTTTACCCAAAGTGATTAGAAAATATAATTAGGATATCACGTTTTTTTGATTCAGGGATTATTTGACTTTGTAAGGTTTTTCCTTACGATTAAAGTCAAATTATTAGTTGATCTATAACTCTACCAAGTTATTTTTAATAGCATAACGGGTAAGTTCTGCAATGTTTCTGAGTTTCAGTTTTTTTATTAGCCTCGAACGATAAGTTTCGACTGTTTTAATACTGATTAAAAGAATTTCAGCAATTTCATGATTGGATTTTCCATTGGCCAACAATTTCAGCACATCAGTTTCCCGATGTGTCAATTTTACCTTACCACTATTTCCGGAAGGTCCTTCACCCTGGACAAAATCCTCAATGATCATGGATTTAATTTTTTGGCTTAAATAAACTCCGCCATCATTAACAACGTTTATTGCTTTTACAAGGTCTTCATAAGCACTTTCTTTAACGAGATATCCCTTAGCTCCTGATCTTATCATGCTGGTTACATAAAATCGATCTGCGTGCATCGATAAAATAATTACTTTTACTTCTGGATTATTCTTTGTCAAATGAATCAAAACATCCATTCCACTCATTCCTGGTAATCCAATGTCAAGTATAACGATATCCGGATGGTTATTAGTACAAAATTTTAAAGCGTCAACCCCATTATTGGCTTCACCAATTATTTCAAAATTCTTTTCTGTATCGAGTAATGTTTTTAATCCTTCAAGAACAATCTGGTGATCTTCGACTAGCATTATTTTAATTTTCATATTCTATTTCCTTTGATTTAATACCGGATACATTAACCAGACATGCGTTCCTTTTTTGCGTGAAGATTCAATATGAAATTCTCCGCCATTACGAGAAATACGGTCTCGTATACTGAACAGACCAAAACATTGTTCAGCAGCACATTCTTTAAGGCGTTGGTCAACTAAAAAGCCTTTACCATTGTCAAAAACTTCAATCATAAGTATCTCGTTTTCATAATTCATTTGCAATTGAACATGTGATGCCGAGGCATGTTTTACTATATTAAACAAAAATTCATTGGTGCATCTAAATAAAAAAACTTCTATTTCTTTTTCAAGGCAAAGATCAGGAACATCAACTGTATAACTGATTTTCACATCAAACTTTTGACTGTAATCGTTACATAGCCATTTTATTCCCTGACCAAGTCCCAGTTCATAAATGACAGGAGGACTAATTTTTACTGTAAGATCCCGTGCTCTCTGAATAGCAATATCCAAGTTCTCAACAATATCATCCAAACGGACTCTATTTTCATCAGTTATCATTGGAAGACTTTTAATTTTCATACTGCACGCCACCAGTAACTGGCTTATATCATCATGAATTTCAATTGAAATATTTCGTCTCAATTGGTTCTCTGAGGAAATTAGAGATTCGTTCAATTTAGAAAGTTGAGACTGATAATCTATTAGAGAAAGCTCTGCCAATTTGCGTTTAGTAATATTGCGAAAGACTGCCTGACCTATATTGTGATTATCAAACAACCAATGTGCATTAACATCTACATCAATGATTTTGTTATCATGAGTCGTCATTGAAATCTCAAACTTAATTTGTTCTTTTTCCTTGAAATTGTTGAACAAATTATTGAATAACTTAGATTGAACGGATGTAATATAATTCACTATTGGTGTTCCAATAATCTTATCCTTTGAATTGGCAAGTAACTTACATGTTGCAAGATTACAATCTTCAATCACTCCGGATTGATTAAAAATAAGGATTGCATCCATAGATGTCTCAAATAATACACGATAACGTTCCTCACTTTTCCTTAAAGCTTTTTCCATCTTTATTCGTTTTGTAATATTTCGTATAGACACAAGGTAACGCCATGGAGATTCAATTGTGGGAGAATAATGCCAGACAATATCTACATTTAATGTATTACCCGAAAACGTTTTATTAGTTGTTTCAAAATGGTAATAGGATTCTTTGTTTATAAAACGAATTAGTACATTCTTAAAAATTTCCATATTTTCATCATCCAAAAGTTGTACTAATCCATCTTTAAAGGATTCTATGTCACAAGCTTCATACAACTTCAATGCTTGTTTATTTATAGATTTGATGATTACAAGTCTGGCGCACTTTTCCAACAATTCAGGATGTTTTTCAAAAACTACTTCTGGAGAATCAGATTTGAAAAGATTACAACTATTGATAAATTTTTTAACTTCAAACATGTCTTCTTCAATGAGTGGAACAGATGCGTTCTCAAATAATTGGTGATAATTATCCTGGCTTTCCAAAAGCTTTTTGATAACAATATTTTTTTCTTGTTTGAATATTGCTTGTTCAGTTATATCATTCCCAGAACTCAGTGTTCCTATTATATTATTGTTCTCATCGCGGACGGTTTTGATATTCCAGTTTATTATACGTTTCTCGCCAGAAGCTGTGAGGACTGGTATTTCAAAAAAATTAGTATTTCTGATACCACTAATCATATCATTAAAAATTTTTGAACTGGTAAAATGGCTAGACTTTGGAAGAAAATCTAGCCATTTTTTTCCAATAATTTCTTCTTCGGGATACCCTAGCAATTCACAGCCAACCTTATTAATAAAGGTAACCGTTCCATTGAAATCACGTGATAAAAAAATAGTCCCATACAAATTTAAAAACTCAAAGTGTTTTTTTTCAATTTTATTAAGAGCATTTATAGATAAAAGATGTGCAATGCTGGAACCAATAGTTAATGCCATTTTCTCTACAAATGAAACCAACGAAGATGTAATACAATCAGGTTTACTATCATTAAACTGGAGTAAACCATAAATTTTGCTGGCATGTTGCAGGGGAAACAAAGCTAGAGTTTCATAGCCTCTATCAATACACTGATTTCGTGTATTTGGCAAATCTTCATCTCTAGTGGAGGACAAGAGGTTGGTTGTAGAATTTGTCCAAAAACTTCCATTTTTTGAAAAAAAAGGAAGGCCGGGGTCAAAATTTCCACAAAGAACTTTCCCACATATACAATCAAGTATGGGATTTCCAATTTTATCATGAAGAATCTGATCCGAATCGTCCCTCAAACAAATATTATTTTCAGATTTGATGAAATCTTCTGAAAATCCATCATTTACAAAATACGGATATTCCTCATCAGCCTGATAGCGAATACCAATGGCTTCAAAGCCAGACCATTTTTTTAAAAAAACACATACCGTTTTCAGCAATTCATCAATAGTCATTGCAGAATTACAAATCTGCACTAATTCAATTAAAACATCCGGGGATTGTATATCATTATAACATTTATTTTCACACGAATCGTCAGTTTTAAACTGATTAAAAAAAGATTTTAAAACCATAATAACTTTAACCTAGCATTGGATACAAAATTATGCTCTTTAAACAAAAATTAGTCAAGAAATATAACTTTTCATATATTTATTTTCTCTAATATCCAGTCAATTTGATTAATCATCAATTTTTCATTAGTTGCTACAAGTTGCTCTTTCCTTAGATTATTCAAACTTTCTTTGAGAAAAGTAACTGGGAAAGACATAAAAAGCGGAATCATCAATTCACTTTTTATTGAATTTTCCAGATCTATTGTATTAATCAATGGGACAAGTGCCATAGGCTCCAGGCGCCTGTTGATTAAACTGATCCATCGTTTATAGGTTGTAGAAGCCGATAAGCGCAATCCTGTCAACAGAGTATTGAACTTGTTTTCCGGTGGTTGATCTGACATATTTTTCATAAGCAATTGCTGTACCGCCGGATTATCAATAGTTTTTAGGTTTTGTATCACTTTGGTATCAAATTTAACCATATAAGAATTCAGATAGAGTTCGTTGAATTTCTCGTCATCCTCAATTAAATCAGCAGTAATGCTATCAATAAATCCCTTTAACTCCGGGCTTGGAGGATAATATTTTTTAATAATCCATCCAAGAATAATCCTGTCCTGGGCAGTATTTGCATGATAAAAACTATCAAATATTTTTTCTTTCAAAGAATTTATCTGACATTGATTATTTAGGAGAAAAACCACAATATCAAAGCGTTGTAATTGTCCGGAATCAAGATATTTAATAATTTTTGTTATTTGTTGACTGGTTACATTAAGTCCTCTGAAACGTTTGAGATTATTAAAAATGAAACAGCGAATTACAGGATTTTTTTCTTCAAATTTTGAAATAAAAACCTCAAACTCTTTTTCCATGGGATCAGTCAGCAAAACTCCCTCAAGAAAGAAAATTGTTGACATGGTATTGACACCTTTAAGCAGAGATTCTACACTGAAATTCGATTTAGATACTGATGAATAAAGAACCGCTGCAGCTCTTCTTCTCAAGTTATGAGAAAGATGAGACGAAAGCCAGATATCATTGACCATTTTCAGAATTTGCTTAGGTAATTCTTTTTTATAAATACGAAGGGCTTCCAAAGCTGATATTCCTATATCTTCATCATCGGATTTCAGCATATTTTGCAACCATTGGCTTGCAGAAGCATCATCCTGCCTGTACAATGAATAGTAAAGAAGAATAGAACGTTCTGCACCAATTAATTCCATTTCCAGTCGTTCAGAAACACACGTATCAAGAACATCTAATAAATTCTGAGAAAAAGTATCAGGTTCAATCAAATCACAGATACAGTAGAATAATTGAATTAATGTTTTTTTTCCCGCACGCTTGATAACGGCCCTAATAAGATCTGTATTAGGTTCAATACTGGCTCTTTTTAAATAATCAAGCAAGATTGAAGTGTAATCGTCTGTATATTCAATAAAAGGCAGCAGCAGTTTCTGAATCTTTGCTTCAAAATTGTTATTGATTATTTTTTTTCTTGAAAGAAGTAATAACAGAGAATTAACAAGTGTAGCAGTATCACGCTTGTCAAGAGGTTTGTTAGTCTCAACTTCAATGTTTTTAATATACTGGTCTTCTAAAACATGATCATCAAAATTGAATACGGCTTTTACGAATGCTTCATGCCAGATGACTACTTTTATTTTTAAATCCAGGAATTCTGCAAGATTATGATTAAATTTTCTGGCTGTCTCAGGATTCATCGAATTTAGATAAAGCATTATGACTTTTCCAAAATCTACTTTTTCATTAAGTAAAAGAAGCAGATTCCTTAAATCAAAATTTTTCTGATTAAGTTCAGTCATAATCTGATTTTGATATTCATTAGATAATTCGTCTATAGCATCAATTGTTTTCATAAACAGATTGCTTTTTGAAGAAATCCGACTTTGAAACATCAAATCACGAAATTTTTTACGATCTTTTGCAAGTTCTGTCAAAGAATGATCCAGCTTGTTGTTGTGTGCAATTTTAAGCCATGCAGAGATAAAGTCTTTTTCATAAAGATCGCGCAAATGAGGAGAATACAGTTGATAACATTCAAAAAATTTAAGCAGCTGATCAAGTGTCACTTGATTCAAAGTTTTCATCATAAGTATCATTTGATCAGGAGTAACCTGGTTTTGAATTCTTTCAAGTAGCCATAAAGTATGTCTCTGGTCTGCAATTTTCCTCAATGTAATACAGAGTTCAGTCTTAATTGCAGGGTCTTCGATTACCATTTTACCTTGCATTTCGTGTCCGAAAAGAAATTGGGAAAGTACTTGTGCATGTTGGCCACCACAAGTTTGTTGCATGAAAAAAAGGATAAGAAACTGTAAACGATGGGAAAGTTTTTCAAAAGCATTAAGAAGGTGTTCCAATCCCTCGATTGAACAATATTCAAGGGTAAAGTTCAGCCATTCCTCAGTAGTTACATCTGTGCTTTCCCTATCAAACATTTTGGTGTAATTAGAATAATATTCATTACTGTTCATTATTTTCTCAATCAATTGTCACATCTACACAGAAAATTTGATTCTCAATTTTGTAAAAATTTCGCTTTTTAGGAGATGCAGTTTTCACATAATCGCGGCCTAGTTTCACCCGAGGCAATTCCATATCAATTTTAACGTTTTGTAGAACGATAAAATTTTTAACCCCCCCACCAACTTGATTCAATATTTCCTGGACGTTATCTATCATCAATTCTGCATCAACGTCCTGTAGACTCAGTTCGAGCGTTCTGGCAGAAAGATCCTTCCCCAGGGCAAAAGGAAAACTTATTGAGATTAAAAGGTTGATGTCTCCAATCAGGTTGATACATCCTGTAATACTTTTCGTAAAATCAAATTCAGTGTTTACTGCATCTTGCAAAAGAATCTTCTCATTAATTATTCCTCCAATTATTTTCTGACACTCATCTTCAATCTGGGCTTCAGTTTGGAGTTTTAGAAGAAAAATATCAACAGGCATTGATTATACCGCACACATAATTGGCATATTGAAATCTGGTACTTTTCCTTCACGTTGCATGAGCTGAATCAGAGTGGTGAATTTTTTTTTGAAATCATCACTTTTAAATGGTTTGATCATGTATTGCTTAATACCCAGTTTTAATAATTTCATTACTAGTGTCGTTTCCGCTTCGGTAGTAAGCATCATAATATCGATATGCCTTGTGCGTAGATCGGTTTTAAGAACTTTAACGGCTTCATCTCCATTCATTATTGGCATATTTACATCCATCACAACCAGATCAGGTTTGTCCACAAAAACGCGTTCAATGCATTCCTTACCATTTTCAGCTTCCGTAATAGTAAAATTCGGGTTAAATTTTAACAAATGCTTCTTTACTATAAAACGAATTGATTTACTGTCGTCAACAATCATTATTTTCATACTATTTAATCTCCTTTTTATTGGGTTTTATTTCATTATTTAAAATTCGTGTCACAGTCCTGGCTATATCAAATAACGGAACAACGTGAACAATTCCGCCAAGTTTAATAGCTTCTTTTGGCATTCCAAAAACCACACAGGATTTTTCGTTCTGGGCAATTGTTTCAGCTCCCTGCTTTTTCATTTCGTCAATTCCTTCAGCTCCATCTTTACCCATACCAGTCATAATAATACCAATGGCGTTTTTACCAGCATATTGAGCAACTGATTTGAAAAGAATGTCAACTGATGGACGATGTCTCGAAACAAGTGGTCCGCTTTTAACCTGGACATAATATCTGGCCCCAGAGCGTCTTAAAAGCATGTGATAGTTTCCAGGTGCAATTAATGCTATTCCGGGCAAGACAGAATCTCCGTCACGAGCTTCACGAACTTCCATACGACATAATTCGTTAAGTCGATTAGCAAAGGATCGTGTGAAATGTTCAGGCATATGTTGTACAATTACAATACCAGGTGTATTAGGTGGTAAATCAATAAGGACTTTCTGTAAAGCATGTGTTCCACCGGTTGAAGCTCCAATAGCAATAATTTTGTTAGTCGTTCGTGTCAATGAAAGTCTGGATTGTTGATTTCCCCTTGGACGAACTTCCTTTTTAACAGTAACATTCACTCTTGATGCAGATTTAATTTTTTCAATCAACATGATGGACATATCACCTACTGAATAAGCAGGTCCTGGTTTAGACATTACATCAACCGCTCCGCTATCCATCGCTTCAAGTGCAACGTCACCACCAGCGGGAGTCAATGAAGATACAATAATAACTGGAAGTGGATAGTATTGCATAAGCTTTCGAAGAAAAGTCAGACCATCCATCCTGGGCATTTCAATATCAAGTACTAATACATCAGGTTGTAGTTTGAGTATCATATCCCTTGCTACATAAGGATCTATTGCAGCTCCAACAACTTCGATCTGTGAATCACGAGACAGTTCACGTTTAAAAATATTTCTAACAACAGCTGAATCATCAACTATTAGAACTTTAATTTTTCCAAGTATTTCTTTCATATATAATTTCCTGCAACATCAGTCCCAAATCACGCATAAACTGGATGTTTTTTCATTCTGTTGTTACGAGTATACCCTACCAAAAGGTTAATTATAATTAGGACATCACGGTTTTTAGCTTCGGGATTTACCCGATTTTGTCAGGGTTTTCCTGACTTGAAATATTTCAGAAATTACCGATAGTAGTTATGAAGATAATAATTAAAGGGGGAAACAAAGATGATTTTACCTGAATTCATGGAAAAAATGAATGAAAAAGAATTTAAGGATTACATGTCCAACTATATTAGCACAAAATTTTCCAAAAAAGATTTGAAAAATTTAAAAAAATAGATTTTTCATCCTAAAAAAATATGATTCCAGTTTATTCTGGAATCATATTTTCTTACTCTAATCTTAATCAAGCAATTCATGTATAATTTAAATCTATTTCTTCTCAGGATCTATTCGGAACTGCATGATTTTGTATTTCCCATCTTCTTTCATAAAATTCACTGAAATCATCATTTTTGAATTTTTGAATACTCCAACATATACCAGAAGCGGAAAACCATCATTAAATGAACATTTTTTTTCTGCCAATTCACGTGATTTAAATTCACCAATTTTCTTCTTCCACATATTCATAACCATATTCTTAAAAACTTGTGGAGTGGCAATAGCTTTCATCGAAACTGCAAAATGCTTGAAATAATCTTCAGATTTCCCAGCATTATATCCAGCGAGAGTTTCATCCACCATTGGCTCTAATGCTACAAGTAATTTAGTCTGGAGATTTACTGTATCCTGTGCATGAACTGAAAAAGATAGGCACATTACAAAAAGAAATATAATTAAAACAAATTTTTTCATCATTTAAAACTCCTAAAATTCAGAATATTTATAATATACCACATAATTTAAAATCGGCAAGTCCCTGCAAAAATTTAAGTTCATGCTTGAATTCATCAAATCAAATAATTACAGTGAATAATCCAAAACTGTTGCCAGATTTAATTTTATAATTTCATGCATGTATTCAAAATCAATATCTCTCATATCGTCTGTAACCTGATGATAGTTTGGATTAATATCATATTCCTTTTCAATCGTCAACACAGTAGGAATCTTTTTCTTGAGAAAAGGAACATGATCTGATCCCCAGGCTCTGTAATGAATTTCAGGTTTCAACCATGTATAGGTTTTGCAGATTTCAGCCATTTTAAGAACAAAAGGTTTTGCAAAAGTTTCACTTTCAAGAATAAATGTATATTTCAAATTCTTTCTAAAGGAAATCATATCCATGTTTATTACTGCCAGAATGTCATCAGTATTATTAAGATCCTGTACATATGCATTACTGCCTAAAATCCCTTGTTCTTCACCCATAAAAAGTGTAAAAATAATATCATGCTTGAGCTTTATATCTTTAATAAGTCTTGCAATGGCAATAACTCCAACACTTCCACTTCCATTATCATCCCCACCTGGAGCCAGAACTTTAGGCTTTCTAGATGTACTGTCAACATGTCCAACAAGATAAATCCGCTTTCCAGAAGTTCCCTTCTTAACGGCTTCAATATTATAAGATTTGCCTTTATAACATGTGAATTCTTTAATCTCAGTCTGATATCCAAACTCTGAAAAAATACTCTTCATATCTTCAGCAAGTTTCTTATCCTGAGGCATAAATGAATATCTCGTCTGATAATTTATCAAATGTTGAAGCTGATTTTTCATGTAATCCCTGTCAAGTTTTTCAATGTAAGATTTAATAACTGGATTCGAAATTCCAGCTTTAATTTCAACACGTTGTGTCGCCACAACAGTTCCACCTTTGAGTCTAACAATTTTAAATTGATAATTCTGTTTATCTAAAAGACTTTCAAGTACTTTTAACTCAGCAGAAAATACAGCATATGGACCATATACTGAGTGAATTTTTACAGATTTCCCAAGATATTTTAATACATCCCCATCTTTGCTCATCGCCAGATACAGATTACCTTCCAGCTTTTCACCTTTAATACGAAGTCCGTTTATGTTTAAAGTAGAAATAAGATTTTTTCCACCGAGTAAAAGCAACTTATCTCCCAATTCTATATTTCTCTTACAGGCATTCTGGACACGATCAAAAAGTTTCATATCCGAAACACTGTAAATATACAATTCTTCAGCAAAACAAAATACAACAGCAAATACAACAAATAAAAATACGACTATTTTTTTCATATGATTTCCTTTTTTTAATTTTTAAACTTCTTAATATTATAAGTTAGAATACCGTTTTTGACAAGAGCTGGTAATATCAGTTAAAATTTAATTTTGTTATTCAAAAAGTTTCTGAATCCGGAAAATATGGATTTACTTTTTATGCTGTTGTAATTCTGCTGATTGTTACAATTTTACAATTGGTTATAATTAAGAATTAATAAATAAAACTTTATTGCATATATATGTATTTGTGTTATACTAATCAATATTATTGATACTGTTAATTTTTTTTGGATATTAACAAAGAAAACATTATGAATTCAGATAAAATTTTACTTTCTATTGATTGTGGAACAACTACCATAAAAGTCGCAGCTTTTGATATCGATGGAAATAGAAAAGCATTACTAAAAGCACCTTCACCTATTGAGAATATAGGAGGTGTGACAATGGTTGATTTTCCTGAAACCGCTGAAGTGGTCAAAAGCTTACTTGGAAAATTGATCTATAATTCCGAATTTGCTCAATCGATAATAGCAATAACATTGACTTCACAAAGATGTACATGTGCTTTTCTGGATGCTGATGGTCAATTTATTGGTAAAGGTATTTCATGGAGTGATCCCCAAGGTGGGGATATGCTTATGGAACAAGTAAATATTGAGGACTATCAACGAATAACCGGCATGATGCCAATCCCCTATATTACAGCTGCAAAAATCTGCTGGCTGAAAAAATCTGATCCTGAAGGATTCAAACGGCTGGCTTCTATTCAACTTCTGGGAAATTATATTTTGAAACAGCTTGGGGCAGAAAGAAATCTTGCAGATACCTCGAATGCTTCTGCAACAGGTCTTTTTGACATTCAGAAATTTGAATGGTCCGATTATATATTGAAAAAACTATCAATTACGAAAGATCAACTTCCAGAAGTAGTTTCTCCTGGCTCAATTGTAGGTACATTAAATAAAGAAACTTCTGAAAAAACTATGATTCCATGTGGTACACCACTTGTTACCGGCGGCGGTGATCAGCAGTGTTCATATTTTGGTTGTTGTTACTCTAAAAATCCTGTTACTACTATTTCACTTGGAACATCAATAGTAATATGCAGTATGACTAAAAAAACCATTTTAAATCCAAATCTCCTTAATGTATGTGGAATTGAAAACTGGACAATTGAAGGATTCCAACCATCAGGCGGAACGTGTTTCAACTGGTTATGGAAAAATATTTTAGGAAATTCAGATAAATTAAGTGATCCTTTAATAAATAAAATTATACAAGCCAAACCCGGAAGTAAAGGAGTCAAGTTTTATCCTCATCTATCAGGAATTTCTTCGTCAAATCCTCTTGCTAACGGATCTATTTGTGGTCTTAATACTGATGTTACATCTGCAGATTTACTTAGATCAATTTTTGAAGGCATTGCCTATGAAACTAGATCTTTCCATGATCTTTTCAAAGATCTTGGCATAGATAATGATGAAATTGTGATTTGTGGAGGATATACGGGAATTGAATGCTGGCCGGAAATTTATTGTAATATACTCAATAAAAAAGTAATCGTTCCAGAAGAATTGAATTCTTCATTACTTGGAGCAGCAATACAGGGTGGAGTTGCCGTAAAACAGTTTTTGACATTAGACGATGGTTTAAAAAGAATGTTTCGCCCGGCAAGAATCATTGAACCTGACAAAATACTTGCAGAAAAATATGACAGGCTTTACACTGAATTTCGACATAATGTGGGTATAAAATGAAAAGCATTGAACTCTATTCTCAACTTATTGATCTTACTGCTGATGGTATGTATATTTATTCGATGGATGGAATAATATTGTTCGCAAACAATGGAGTTTCCAAACTTCTTGAATTCGATTGCAACGGCGAAGAACTTATCGGAAAGAAAATGAAGGATATCATTATTTATACTCAGAAAGTTGGTGTCATCAGAAAACAGCTGTCAAAGGCAGAAAGAATCAAAAGTATGAAGTATCGGTTCAAAACCTTGAAAGGCAATGATCGATGTGTACTGAATAATTCAATTTTATGGAAAGATGAGACTACTGGAGAACAGTGTGTAGTTTGCGTTGTTAAAGATATCACTTCACTTGAATCCAAAACAGAGGAACTCGATAGTGTAACCAAACAAATGGATGTGACTTTAAGTTCTATTGGAGAAGCTGTAATAGCAACAGATGTTGAAGGTCATATAATCAACATGAACCACTCCGCCGAGAACATCACAAATGCTTCTCTAGTGAATGTACGTGGAAAACTCATATATGAAATAATCCAACTTATGGATGATCCTGAAGACTTATCGTCTAGTAAAGATTTTATTTCGGAAGTAATAAATAAAAAAACCCTTTATGGACCAATTAGGATGGATGCCAAGGTTCAGAATAAAGATTCCTTTTTAAAAGTCATTGTAAACGCTTCCCCAGTTATCAATTCTTCTGGAAAAAAAATGGGTGTCGTTATTTCATTCAGGGACATATCAGAAGTTACAAAACTTGAGGAACAACTTAGACATTCACAGAAGATGGAATCTATTGGAAGACTTTCTGGTGGACTGGCACATGATTTCAATAATCAATTGTCTATAATAAGAGGGTGTATTGATCTTATAGGTATGGAAAGTAATGGATTCAAAAAACACTCAGAATATGTCGATATGGCTCAGGATGCTATTGATCAGGCAGAAGATGTAGTTTCACAGTTATTAACATTTTCAAGACAAAGTAATTCTACAAAAGAAGCCATTGATTTACACAAGGAAATCTCCACTGTAATTAAACTAATGAAACATAGCTTTCCACCTGAAATTACTTTGTTAAACAAATGCGAAGCGTCTCAAAAGATTATTTATGGAAATCGTAATCAAATACACAATATTCTAGTCAATATTTTTGTAAATGCACGGGATTCTATTTCTAAAGCTGGAAAAATAGTTATTAAAAGTCGTAATTGTCACCTTTCCGCAAATGATATTCATCACATGGGGATTGATCTTAAATCTGGAAACTTTATTGAGATTATCATAGAAGATAATGGTCATGGAATGGTACAAAATGTACTTGAAAGAATATTTGATCCTTTTTTCACTACGAAAGAATTAGGAAAAGGGACCGGACTTGGACTTGCTGTAGTGTATGGAATAATTAAGGAACATAATTCAGACATCAGAGCTTTCAGCGAACCAGGAATTGGAACAAAAATAATAATATTGTTACCTGTTTTTTCTGGTCTGATTGAAAAAGCCAATATTTCCAAACAACCTCAAGAAAAGAAATTTTCTGGAAAAATCCTGCTGGTAGATGATGAAAAATCAATTCGGAAAATTTATAGTAAACTCCTTCGCAATATTGGTTTTGAAGTCATAATCGCTGAAAATGGATTGGAAGCGGTCCAAATATTCAAGGAATTACATAAGGAGATTGATATTGTTTTAATGGATCTCATGATGCCCGAAATGGATGGTATTGAAGCATTCAAGAATATGAAAAATATAACCAGCGATATCAAAATTTTATTTTTAACTGGATATGCAAATTCAAAGAAACATTCAGAATTAATGAGTCTTGAAGTTGATATAATTTATAAACCAACAAGATTTAAAACAATGTATTCAGCAATTCAAAAAATTATGGATTCAACACAACTCTGATACTTCATAAGCTAATTCCGGTATTTGAAAGCAGGAACCATCTTTATACTATACGATTGTAATAGATTCTTTGGGGTCCACTTTTGGTCAAGTCTAATAATGACAAACGGCTCTTCATAATTATTTCTTGACAATTTACCAGATTTATCTGATATTACTGTGAAATATAAACAACTATTACTTAACGGAAAACAATTCAATGATTAATATAAATAATATAAAACTAAATTTTGGAACACAGATAATTTTTGATGGAATAACCTGTCTTATCCCCGATAGAAGTCGAATTGGAATTGTGGGAAATAACGGTACTGGAAAAACCACACTGTTAAAAGCAATAACCGGAAAAGTCTATTTTGATACTGGAACAATTGAAATTCAGAAAAAGTTACGGGTTGGCTATCTTCCGCAGGAAGAATATGAAATAGATGATATCAATATCATAGAATATCTTAAAGCCAGTAATGGAATTATCGAGTTAGAGAATAAAGTTAAAATCCTCGAATATAAATTGGCTGTACTTAAACCTGATTCTGATGGATATCAGGATATTCTTACTAAATATGAAATGGTCCTTGAAGAAGTTCATTTTAAAGAAGTCTATTCTTTTGAAGCAAAAACAAAAAGGATTTTAAAAGGTCTTGGTTTTAAGACTTCTGATCACACAATGACATGCGGACAATTCTCTGGAGGATGGAAACGTAGAATTTTACTGGCTAACATTCTACTTGCAAATCCAGATATTATGCTTTTGGATGAACCTACAAACCATCTTGATACTGAAAGTATGGAATGGCTTGAAAATTATCTTAAAAATTATCAGGGAACATTGATTGCTGTTTCTCATAACAGGCGTTTTCTCGATAAAATGGTAACTCGGGTTTTTGAACTTTTTCAAAAGAAACTGACTATCTATAAAGGTAATTATTCATACTATCTCAAGGAAAAAGATCGCAGGATTGAAGCTTTAAAAAAGGAAATGGCTCTTCAAAAATCTGAAATAAAAAAAATAACTACTTTTATTGAAAGATTTAGATATAAGGCATCAAAAGCACATCAGGTTCAGGAAAGAATTAAAACGCTTGAAAAATTTAATATTATTGAACTTGAAAAAAAATCCAAAAATGTTAAAATCAGATTTCCAAGTTGCGAAAAAAGCGGGCAAGAGGTCATCAAAGTTGAAAATGTATCAAAACAATATGGTGACAATGTTGTGTTTAAAAAAGTTGATTTTACAATAGACCGTGGTGAAAGAGTTTCTATTGTCGGAGTTAATGGAGCAGGTAAATCAACATTATCAAGACTTTTATGTAAAAATGAAGACCCTACGACCGGAAATGTTACACACGGTTTTAAAGTAAGTATTTCTTTTTTTTCTCAGGAAAGTTCTGAAAATCTGAACTTTTCAAATACAATTTGGGATGAAATTATTGACATTAGATCTGACTGCTCAATTCAGGAGAAAAGAAATCTTCTTGGTGCTTTTTTGTTCTCTGGAGAAAATATCCACAAACCAATATCTGTACTTTCAGGTGGAGAAAAATCACGTCTGGCTTTATTGAAACTTTTACTTAAAGACTCTAATATTCTGGTACTTGATGAGCCTACAAATCATCTTGACTTTGCAACTCGTGACATATTCCAGAAAGCTCTTATGAATTATGATGGAACCGTAATCATTGTATCTCATGATAGATTTTTTCTCGATATGCTAGTTGAAAGAGTTATAGAAATCAGAGACGAAAAAGCTCATCTATATCACGGTAACTATTCCAGATTTCTTGCAAAACGAGAGGAATTATTGGCTTTAGATCTTGAAAATCCACCAGTAAAAGAAACAGTAGTTAAAGAAAAGAAAGTTGAATCAGTCAGATTTAAATCAAAAGATCTAAAAAGGATTGAAGCGGAAAAGAGAAAAAAACTATCTGAAACAAGAAAAGAGCTCAAGTCTGTTGAAAAGAAAATTGAAAAACTTGAAAAGGAAAAAACAGAAATTGAAACCGAACTCTGTTTGCCTGAAACAAATAATGATCCTCAAAGGATCAAAATACTTAATCAGAAATTAAAGCAAATAACATCTGATATGGCTTTGACAGAAGCTAGATGGGAAGAAGTTATAATAATTCTGGAATCACAGTAAAATAAGTATTTTAAGGGTGAAATATAATTAGATGAAGAAAACATTTTCGCTTATATTCGCAATATTTATACTACTTTCAAACCTGAATGCAAGTGCTGAGTTTTTTGATCTGCCTGATAGCAATTATGAAGAGTATATTATGGTCTGGGGAAAAATCGAATACGGTAGTTCAGTGGACCGTAGCTTGGATAATGTTTTAAGAAGAGCTAGAACTGTTTTAAGATACAGTTGGCGTGACAGATACTGGTTTAACAGGATCAGATATTTAACCTATGTCCTGGTCATACCAAAGAAAAAACTTTTCAACTATCAGACATTTGGTTTTAAAAAACTCAACAATGTATCCTTTGAAATACATATGAGCAGAAGAAGTAATATGGGCAGAGGAATTGGCCGCGGGCAGATATATATTTCCAGAAAACAATCAATGGAATTTAAAGTTGATGAATTGGTAAATGCCTTTAAAGACATTGCTTCTGCATTAATAAAAAAACCATTTGAAACTTATGAAAAATTCTACCCAGATGATATTAAAGCACTTAGAAAAAGACCGGAAAACATCATAAAATGGGAAGAACTGGGATATGGATTCCAATATTCTTTTGAGATAACTACAATTGATTCTGATACAAAGAAAAAAATAAGGCTTTTTAAAACTTCTAGATTAAAAGAACAAGTCAGATATTAAAGCTTGAAAGTTTTTCACCACATCCACGGTCAAAAAAAATTTCAGGATCTTTCAGCAAAACTTTTTTCAAACTGTTTTTAAGATTATCAGTAAAACTTTTATAAAGACTTAAAGGAAAAATCAACTCTACAGCTCCATCAATTTTTTCATCAATATACCAGTTCACATTATCCTTATTTACAGTCAAAAGTATACCTTCATCCCATCCGCCACAACCGGGGTCACCACAATCACATGAAAAAATAAAATTCCTCTCGTTTTCATGCTTTATACTTTCCAGAAAATAATATAGATCAAAGTAAAATTTCCCCGGTAAACCAAGCAGCTCTGCCGGTTCCATATCATTGATGATCAATTCAATATCAAATATTTTTTCATTATTTTCATTTTCACCAATAATGATTCTATGGGTAAATTCCGTTACTTTTATTTTTTTAACTTTCATTACATTTTATACCGCATTTCAAAAATAAAAAATTTATTATTCTTTTTTCAATTATAAAGGGACGGGAATCAGACTGTGATGCAATATACTTCTATACAATATTTGATGGAAATAACTTATCTGGCGCAGGGGTCAAAGCAACTTTCATGAACTTGGACTTCAAGTTCACAAAAGTTCCATGTGACCCCATCTATATTGGTATTTAGTATTTAACATTTTTTTACTCTTCTTCTGTGTTTTGAATGAGATGAAGGTTGGAATATTTTGTATCTGGCCAAACCGAGGCGTACTAATGTACGTTGAGATTTGGACTGATTCAAATATATTTCAAGATTCCCTCATTCAGGACGCAGATTAAAATAAACTAGCTATTGATCCAAAGATCCCACTCAAATTTCCATTTCCTGTAACACCTAAAACGCCACTGGCAATTCCAAAACCTGTATTTAATAAACCACTGCCATTATTAAGATTCTGACCAATTGCTCCAATAATGGCACCTGCATTTCCTCCACCAGTATTTCCAGGAATATTCTGTGGTGGTAAAGGAACTATTGGAACTGTTGGTGGAGCTGTAACAACTGTTCCGGGTGTGGTTGTTCCAGGAGTGGTAACTGGTGTGGTTGTTCCAGGAACATTAACAACTGTTCCGCCTGCTCCTGTTGTAACTGTACCGCCTGCTACATTGACAGTTCCTACTCCGGGAATAGTTACCTGTCCATTGTTACCAATTTGGACTCCAGCGGGTAAATTAGCTGTTGCTCCACCTGGAGGAACTGTTACAGATATTCCTGTAGGAACTTTAATAGTTGTTCCAGCTGGTATTGTCAATTGACCATTATTGACAGTTGCTCCTGTCGGCAATTGGATTCCATTTGGGATATTTACATTTCCGACATTTGGAATATTTAACACTCCGCCAGGTACTGTAACCATTCCGGTGCTACTCACATTGACTCCAGCAGGTAATTTCACCGATACTCCTCCAGAAGGAATAGTTAGCGAAATACCACTGGGAATATTTATATTTCCACCATTAACTTTTATTTGACCATTACTAATAGAAATCCCAGATGGCAGGTTAATTGAAACGCCATTTGCCGGAAGATTTATCGTTCCAACACCAGGAATATTTATTGAACCACCTGGAATTGAAACAGTTCCACCTGTTGCTGAGCCTGGAGGCGGCAATGGAAGTGGAATGATTGGTACACTTGGAACCATACCTGGTGTAGTTCCAGAAACTGGAGTTGTTGTTCCAGCTGTAGTAGTAGTTCCTGTTGTTGGTGTTGATACTGTTGTTGGTGTTGATACTGGTGGATTTGTATTTACATCCCATTTTACATTGGAATTAACATTGATACCCTGTCCACTTGTTACATTTGCAAGAGCTACCTGTTGATTCCCACCGAGAACACTGGTTAAATTTTGGACTGGTGCTACATTCCAGGAATTACTTGCAGAGGTATTTCTTGTATAAGAGTTGGTATTCATATTAAGATTCGTTGTAAATCCACCTGGCTGACATGAACCTCCATAGCAACTGCCACTGCTGTATCCTGTACAGGAACCTGAACCGCATGAATTAGATGTTTGCTGTACATTACAATTACTTCCAACACAAGTTTTTCCAGTACTACATGTACTGCCACTAGAATATGGACAGGAACTTCCACTATTATTCCATACCGGACTATTGTTACTTATCTGGAAAGAGTTGTTATCATTGTTCCAGGTATTAGTATTATTAGTGGTAATGTTATCATTTGTATTGTCTCCACCACCCCATATTTTCTTTATTATATTACCCCAGGTAATTTTTGGACCACATGTATTGGTTGAAGTACTTCCACCACAAGTTGTTTTTGGCCTACACGTATTTCCAAAAATTCTAGTTCCACTTCCACAAGTTGTTTTCGGTTGACAGCTACTTCCCGAAAACCGTCTTCCTCCAAAAAGTCCACGTGTTTTTTCACGCGAAACATCCAGATCAGTTTCCTGACAAAACAGATTAGTTACTGTAAAAATCATCATAAAGATCAATACCAATGAAATCGCTTTAACCATACTCTTTACTCCTTACTCATGATTTTAAAATAGTACATTCCCAAAAAAATCAAGTCAAAAATACATCGCTTCATTCTATACAATAATTGTTGTATACATTCTGTAATAGTGTCAAGTTTTTTTTACTAGCTGATCTCATCGTATTTTATTTTTAAACTTCCCAACCCGCATATTGCATGAGATGAAGGTTGGAATTTTCCAGTCTGGACATGCTGAGGCGTATTTTTATACGTCGCAAGCTTGAACTGATGCAGAAAATTTCAAGATTCGCTCATGCAATATGCGGGCTAGTTATGCTATACTTGATAACTATGTTAGATGTGATAGGGATAGGCTCGGCTTCAACCGATTTTTGCAGTCAAATTGACAAATACCCTGAATGGGATTCAAAAGGAATCGTTGACGATCTTATAATCCGTGGCGGAGGTTCATCAGCAAATACAATGGTTGCCTGTAAAAAGCTCGGTCTTAATACAGGATTTATCAGCGTATGCAGTGATGATCATTTTGGAAAACTGATTGTTTCTTCATTAGAACAGGAAAAAATTGATATTTCCCATCTTATTATAGAAAAAGAAAGTACATCTCAGGTTGCATTCTGTTTTAGTGAATTAACTTCTGGAAAAAGGACTATTTTTCGACATAGAGGTACAGTTTCAAAACTTACTGAAAATGATCTAAAAATTGATTATATACAATCAGCGCGTATACTCCATTTCGATCTTAGACATTATGAAGCATGTTTAAAAGCTGCTGAAATGGTAAAAAAATCAAATATTAAAATTTACGTCGATGCTGGTGGCGAGATTACTGAAAATCATGATCTTCTTCATCAGGCAGATTATTTATTTTTTTCAAAAGATCGGGCTGAAGATCTTACAGGAGAAACTGATCCCGTAAAAATGATTATGGCTTTAAGCACATTTAAAAACGAAATAATGGGAATCACACTGGGTCAGCAAGGTTGTATCATACAACAAAAAGGAAATGTAAGGATATTTCCAGCATATCAGCAAGATTCAATTGTTGATTCTACAGGAGCAGGAGATGCATTCAATGGCGGAATGATCTATGCAATTTTAAATAATCTGGGAATATCAGAATCAGTAAATTTCGCCTCTGCAGTTGCTGCTCTGAGCTGTACTAAACTTAGTGCTCGGGATGGTTTACCTACGCTTAGTGAAGTTAGAAAATTTCTCAATGAATAATGCCTATTCCAAGGAGAACATAATGTTATCTTCAAATTATCATACACATTCAAAATTCTGTGATGGTTGTACAGAACCTGAATTAGTCGTTATTAAAGCGATAGAACTGGAATATAAAGAACTTGGATTTTCATCTCATGCTCCATATAAAAACGATGAATGCAGTATCATGAAAATTGATATTGTAGAAAATTACTTTTCAGAAATAAATCGCCTTAAAAACAAATACAAATCAGATATACAGATCCTTACTGGTCTTGAAATAGACCATATAAGCGGTCATGAAAACTATGACTGGTTCAATTCCCCTGAACTCGATTACACATTAGGTTCAGTACATTTTGTATATAATAAAACTTTGGGGCACTTTATCTCAATAGATGAAAAACCAGAAAAATTCATTAAAGAAATTGAAAATATCTATGATGGAAACGTCCAGAACCTTATTCATGATTATTATCATACAATACGTGAAATGGTTTTAAAATATGCTCCTGATATTCTTGGTCATATGGATATCATCAAAAAATTTAACCAGAAACTTCATTTTTTTGATGAAGACACAACATGGTACAAAGATGAAATCATTGAAACACTTGATGCGATTAAAACTTCAGGAACTATTGTCGAAATAAACACTCGTGGATATTATAGGGGCTGGACACGTGAATTTTATCCAAGCAACTGGATAATTGAAAAATGTGTTGATCTCAAGATACCAATGATCATAAATGTCGATGCTCATCACCCAAATCATCTCAAGGAAGGCTTTGATTGTATCAGTAAAGTTATTGACTATGATGCGCTTAAACCTTCTTTACTGGAATACATCACACAAAGAAAGAAGGAAAAGAAAAGATAAAATTCACCACAGAACACAGAGTTAAAAAAAGAAAGATCTCGCGCAGAGAGCGCTGAGGTCGCAGAGGAAAAGAAAGTAGATTGGTCACATAAAGGGACAGAGGCACGGATAAAAAGATTAGATCATGAAGGTCATGAAGAAGAATTGAACCACAGATAGACAAAGTAAAAAGATAAATATCGTAGGGGCAGATTCCAAATCCGTCCTTTTCTTATGTGGATGAAATAGATTACCCGATTAAGTCGGGTAATGACATTAAATTGGACAGGCACGGGGGCCTGTCCCTACATTATTTGCTATTTTTTCCTTCATGATCTTCATGGTAAAACCTTTTTTTTGCTATTGCTTTAGGAGGGTTGTACGCTACTTCCAATATTTTGCAATCTGTACCATTTTACTAATTTGGGTGGAATAAAGTTATCTGGCGCTGGGGTCGTATCATTTTACTAAAATTGGCAGGTTAAAGTTATCTGGCGCTGGGGTCAGGGTAACTTTCATGAACTTGAACTTCAAGTTCACAAAACTCACTTCTTACCCCTTTTATATTGACTATTTTGTCCCCTGCCTTCGTGTGAGATTTTTCTTTTTTATTCTTTCTTTTTTTTATTTTTCACCCCTACCTGCGTTCTGAATGAGATGAAGGTTGGATTTTTATGTATTTGGATAAACCGGAGGCGCACAAACGTGCGTTGAGGTTTAGACGAATGCATAAAAATTCAAGATTCGCTCATTCAGGACGCAGGCTATAGGCTTATGCGAATGTAGTACAACCCCTTTGGCGTTGCCATAAATACATAAGGATAGATAACAACGATTTTTCTGACCATGAACTTGAAATGGAGAAGAGAGCTGTTACCATTATTGAAATTATATGAAACCAGAAGACCATTATCTTTTTTAAAACCGGAAGAAAACCAGAAATTTACAGGATTTATCTGATCTTTTACAAAATCGGTTATTACCGGAATCGGTAAATTAAGGTTCAAAGAACCATAATGTATGCCATCGTGGGTAACTACTCCCCCATACGTTGCAAATAATAACTTTCCATCTGGACCAGTTCCAACTTTATTTATTACTCCACCTACAAGATGTGCAAATCCATTATTCTTATGGAACCTGTCTCCAGTAAAAATATATACTCCCTGATCAGTCCCAATGATAATCCTGTCATCCATCTGTAGAAATGAATTTACGCCAAAATCACTATGAGGAGAAATATCATACTCAAATCCACTACAATTCATCTTCTTGTATAATGTTGAGTTAGGAGGCAATCTTTTTAATATAGAATTAAACTGGTAATTCTCCCAGTTACCCTGGTGATAAGTCGCAAGTCTTTCACTTAATTGGCCTGCATTATGGCATGAAATCATGATCGTTTTTGTTTTCTTCAAAAGATGGATCTTTTCTATATTTTCTGATGGAATTCCTGCTTCTTTTGTAAACTGATTCCATTTTATCCAGTCATATTTGAATAATCCATTACATTTTGTTCCAACCCATAGATTTGCATCATCATCAACTTCCAGATCGGAAAATTGAAGTCCTCCGTCACCAGATGGAATAATAAATTTACTCGATTTAGTACCACCGTTATAATGATAAACGCCTTTTTCCCTTTCAAGTCCGTAAATATTCAATCCTGATTTTTTAACAGTCAAAAAATCTCCATTGCAAAGCAAAATCGGTTTCATCCCTGTTTCTCCGAGGTCATAATTACCGTATCGATATAACCCGCCATCTGCAGTCCCAATCCATACCAATCTATCATTTTGCTGGAACAAACTTGTTATTTCATTAGACCTAAGTGGCGTATTGTCTTTATTCATATTTATCCAGACGTCATTTGTATCACTATAACTAAAAATCCCGTTGTACTTTGTACCAATCCAGAGTTTGTTCACATGATCTTTAGTTAAAAGGTCATGAAGTTCTATGAGCAAAAATTTTATCTGTTTGTGAATACTTAAAGCTGACATCATTTTATGATAATAAATATTATATAGTGCAGATACATCCAGACTTTGGCCTTCAAGTTGTATGACCTGGAGTATAATTCCCCTGATATCTTCACAAAGTTCTGTATATTTCTTTTTAAGTTTTTTAATCAGATTCATTAATAATTCAAATCTGGATTTAACAACTGAAGGCGTACTTATTATTTTTAGTTTTAATT
>DAOVTB010000097.1 GCA_030633305.1 Candidatus Muiribacteriota bacterium | reverse complement strand
TTTCTTTTTTTCTCAATAGAAGAATCTGGCGGTTTGTGATTGAATTCCTGACAACGGTAACGGAAACAGGCAACTCCGTTAATAATATCATCCAGTTTTATAGTTATTTTATTAGAATCATGCTGCATAAATTTCTCTTATATTAGAATAAATATAATTCTTAATT
This sequence comes from Candidatus Muiribacteriota bacterium, assembly GCA_030633305.1. Lineage (GTDB taxonomy): Bacteria > Muiribacteriota > DAOVTB01 > DAOVTB01 > DAOVTB01 > DAOVTB01. Next base: position 15,623 of record DAOVTB010000097.1, on the reverse strand, counting down.
CTATCATTTTTAATAGCTTTTGGCATTACAAGATCGACTGAACGTGTGAACAACTTTTCCAGTTCAAATTTTACATTCATATATCTATTGATTCCATTTTCTGCATTATCCAATTCAATTAAGAAATCTATATCACTACTTTCATTAAAATCATTAGAAAGTGCACTACCGAAAACGATCAAGCTTTTTACATGATATTTTTCACAAATTCTATTTATCTCATCTTGATATTTTTCAAACTTAAACATTTATACTTCCAATTATTTGTTCTCTTATATAATTTATAATTATTGTGTAATAAATGCAACTTTCTTTTGTGATGTTTCTATCGTGAGATTGAGTATGACCTGATGGAATCTATTTAATTTACTTTCTCAATTGGAATTATAAAATCAAAGACCTGACCATGTTTTGTTTTTTTGGGCAGGCATGTTTTTATCAGAATCAGTAAAAACATCCATTTGAAGTATTCCATATTTATCAAAACAGATTTTTAATGTTACAAGTACTGATAAAATGACAGTTGCTGTTGCACATGCCACAACCGATACCATTACCATTATCTGGTATTTTATAGCGTCAACAGGGCTTCCTCCACCAAGAATAACACCTGTCATCATTCCTGGAAGAGCAACTATTCCCATTGTAGCCATCGTCGCAATACGGGGTTTAAGTGCAAGCTGTATACTTTCCTTAAGATACGGGAGTATTACCTCATTACGATCTGCACCAAGAGCAAGAATATATAGAAATCTTTTAGAATCTTTTTTAATACTCTTATAAAAATAGGATATTCCAACAATACATCCCCTCAAAGAACTGCCTAAAAGCATTCCACTAAGGATTATAAGATACTTTGCATCAAAAATATTATTTAACTTTATTACCATGAAATTTAAATAAACAACAACTGAAAATATTGTTATAAAAAATGTAATAAATACAGGCATAAAAACTTTTCTAACCCTTAATGCTGAATCTTTTAAAACAGAAAACACTGCTGCTGTAACCATAATAATAATCCAGCAGATGTTGACAATAGAATTATTCCAGATAAATAAATACTTTAGAAATATTCCAATTAAAACTAACTGGATACACATTCTAAATACTGCAAGTAACAAAGGCTTGATAAGTCCAAAACCATATTTGATACTCAATAGAATCGGAATAGCCAAAAGAAAAAAGCTGAAAAGAAGTGAAGAAAATGCAATATCTATTGCGCCCATGAGGATGTATCCATTTCAAAAATCTTTGTACTACTATTTTCAAGCCAAATTGGATCGTGTGATATGATTAAACAAGTCCAATCATCTTTATTAAGATAGTATTTTGCTATTTTCTTTTTTAAAAATACATCTACCGCAGATGTTACCTCATCAAGTAAAAAGACTTTTCTTTCAAGTAAAATTGAAATCATAATAGCAATCCGCTGTCTTTCTCCTCCGGATAACTTTTCCAGATTTTTATTTAAAACTTCATTTTCGAGTTCAAAATATTCTAAAAGTTCATTGATTCTATTTAATGAAAATTCCTTCTGTAAATTAGTCTTTAATCCAGAAATGAACATAAGATAATCTAAAGTATTCCCGATTCCTAGACTACTTTCCTGATCAATATATGAAATTTTCTTTCGAACTTCCCACACATGTTTATCATCAATTTTTTCAGAATCAAATAATAATTCACCTGAATCAGGTTGAACAAATCCTAGAATAATATTAAAAATAGTACTTTTCCCAGATCCAGATTTTCCAGACAGAATAATTTTTTCACCAGATTTTACTTCAAAAGAAATATCATCAAGTACTTTTTTTCCAGAAAATGATAGACTTACATTTTTTAAACTTATAGGAATTTGCTTCTGCCCCCCCACAATAAAATACTCCAATCCGATTCATTTTCGCCTCAAAATCATAAAAAATTGTTCCAAAATGAGACACCCCGTTCTTACAATAAAACATAATCTTGCAATATTATACCATACATTATAGAGTTATACAGGAAAATGACGATCAGGATTCAAAATCTACCAATTTCTGAAATTTTGGCCAAACTGTACCACAGAATGAAATAAATACACCGCACAGGGTCAGGTCTTTAATGTTAGAGTTTTTAACAATTTAGATATATTTAATACTGTTTTCTTCACACCATTCTATAACAATTTTTTTTATTACTGAATCACGAAATTCATACCATTGATCATCCATCCCAAATCTAAAAACAGAATCTTTAAAACAACGAAATGCTCCACTACCGTGAATAGCTTTTAATAATAAGCTTGATTTTTTATCATCTTCAACAGAATAACAGAAATTTTTCATTATTTCCCATTCATGTATATCAAATTCGGATGGCAACGGAATGTATTTCATACCTTCTTCAACAACATTAAACGCCCGAGACATAATAAAAAAAACTTCACCAGTTTCTTTATTTAAATAAGTAGAGGTTTCTTCTGATTGAAAATCTAAACCAGTAATGATATCAACTAATTTTATTAGAATTATGCTGCATAAATTTCTCTTATATTCAAATAAATATAATTCCGAATTCTATCATTTTTAATAGCTTTCGGCGTAACAAGATCAACTGCACGCGTAAACAACTTTTCCATTTCAAATTTTAATAGATTACCCGTGACCGCTTCGGATCAGGTCGGGTAATGACATTAGTAACAATACTTTTTCAATTTTCTGTTTTATCTTGGACAGGCACAGGGGCCTGTCCCTACAGTATTTTTTTAGAATTTTTTTAGTCCACACTGAATTCGTTCAGAATGGGATGAAGGTTGGAAATTTCTGTATCTGGACAAACCGAGGCGCACTACCGTGCGTTGAGGTTTGAACAGATGCAGAAATTTTCAAGATTCGCCCATTCTGAACGAATTTCTGGACGAATCAGCGGACTGCTTTAACTGCTTTTGCAACTGCGTCTTCTATCAACTTTATATCTGGTTCTTTAATAAAACCATTCTCCATAAGAAGCTTCATTGTATCTCTTGCTTCATTGATGCCAGCTAAAGTCTTATCATAAACTTCCTGCCAAGGCATTTCAATTCTGGCAAGACCTGATTTGATAGCACATTGTGCAACATCTGCTGCTTCATGAGCAAAAACTTCAGTTTCATCCATTGTAGGCATGATTTTATCTGGACTAATTCCACCGTTATTAACAGCATAATTCGCCATGGAATTTGCAGCAGCAATTGCCATTTCATCACTAATCTTTCTTGCTCTGCAAAGAAGAGAACCTTTGAGGATTCCTGGAAAACCAAGTGAATTATTTACCTGATTCGGAAAATCTCCTCTTCCGGTTGCAACTATAAGTGCACCAGCTTCTTTTGCAGCATATGGATAGATTTCTGGAACGGGGTTAGCACATGCAAATACAATTGGCTTTGTACCCATTGATTTAATCCAGGATTGTTTTACAACATCTGGACCAGGTGTGCTTAATGAAATAAGTACATCTGCACCTTTACATGCTGTTTCAACATCTTTAATAGAAGTTGGGTTTGTTTTCTCACAAAGTTCCCATTTTCTGTAGAATCTCTGATCTGCTTTGATATCATCTCTTCCTTTATGAAGAGAACCTTTGGAATCAAAAAGAACCATGTTTTCAGGATTTCCACCAGCTGTTATAATAAGTCTGGCAATAGTTGTATTGGATGCACCAGCACCTATAAAAACTATCTTTACTTTATCAATATCTTTTTCAACAACTCTGAGGGAATTGATAAGACCTGCAACTGTAACACATCCTGTTCCCTGTGCGTCATCATGCCAAACTGGAATATCACATTCTTCTCTTAAAGTATCAAGTACTTTAAAGCAATTAGGCTGAGATATATCTTCAAGATTAATCGCACCAAAACTTGGCTGGATCATTTTTACAAAATCAATGATCTTATCAGGATCATGTTCACCTTTTTTATTGTAGCTGTCTATACATATAGCAACACCATCACAACCGCCAAGATACTTCATCAGGAAGGCTTTTCCTTCCATAACACCAAGTCCACCAGGAGGTGTACAATCGCCATCACCGAGTACTCTTGTTGAATCTGAAACAACAGCAACAAGATTTCCTCTGTTACTAAGATCATAAGAAGCTTCCTGATTTTCACGAATAGATGTAGAAACCTTTGATACACCAGGTGTATACCATACATTAAACCAGTTAAAACCATAAACACCGGCTTTTGGAACTGTCATCATCTTACCACCATAAAACTTATGTGTAGTATAGGCAAGTTCCTTTAAAAAAAGAGTTTTTGCTTTTGCAATCTGTTCCTGCGAAAAATCCGCTGGAAACATACTGTTTAAATCATTCAAACTTAAATCAATAGCCATTTTTTTCTCTCCTGATTCACTGATTTTTATATTCAGTGATAATTTTAATTAAATTTTCCATCTGTCTCTGGGCAGACACAGTCAGACTGTGTCGCAATCCATCCGTCATCCTCGAGCTTGAACCGAAACGGACCACCGGGAATCCATTTTATTAACTTTGTCAATTTGAATAGATTATCCGATCAAGTCGGATAATGACAACAATAACAATACTTTTCCAATTTTCCTTTTCTTTTTTTAATCTACTTCTTCGTGTCCTTCGTGGTAAAATCTTGTATTTTTTGATCTGCGTCCTCAGCGTTAACTGCGCGAGATATTCTTTTTTATATTTCTCAGAACTTTAATATTGACCATATAGAAGGTCAGCAAATCTGAGTTTTTGTTTTAATTCCTCTAAAAGAGCTTCTGGATCATTAGTAAGTATTACAAGGTTGTGTGTATTGCCCTTTTTATCAATTACATAATCTTTTAAAACTGCTTCTTTTTTAAAACCAAGTTTATCGATAAATATCTTGCAAGCAATTTCGTGACCTTCATGAATTTCTACACATAGTTTTTCAAGCTTTGTTTTCTGGGCAATCTGGTAAATATGTGCTGATAGAAAAGATGCAATTCCCTTATTCCTGTGTTGAACTATAACACGAAGTCGTAAGTGTCCTACATGATGGGAACAGTCAAAGGAATCCTGATGCAATGATGCCTGACCAACAAGTTTTCCTTCAAGAAATGCAAGTAGTGTTACAGTTCTTCTATCTTCTATTCTTCCAATCCATTTCCGGATACCTTTTTCATTATCAACATTTAATCTTACAAAAATCTTATCTTCATCCGGTATCGCAGCAAAAAATTCGAGTAATATTTTAGAATCATCAGCATTCATCAGACGAATTTCGATATTCTCATTCGACTTTAACTTTTCGGTCTTTGGATATAATCCCGATAAATCTTCAAATTTCATACTTTTCACTTCCTTTAAAAATTTTCTTCTTTTCTTTATAATACCAATTTTGGTTACAATAACTTAGCTGGCATAGGGGTCAAAGCACTTTCATGATGCTCTTATTTCGAGCATCACAAAAGTCCATGTGACCCCATCTATATTATGTTTGGTATTTTTCCACTCATTCCTTTTCTTTTTCCTTCGTATTTCTTAGTGTTCTTCGTGGTAATTTTTTTACAATTTTTACCAGACTACATCTATCATTCTAGCCACTATTTCAAGTCCTGTCCAGGTTACGATGATGAAGTAGTTCGCTCGTTCAATGTTCGATTACCAGACTACGTCTATCATTCTTGCTAATGCTGCACGTCCTCTATAATCCGGAAGAAGCATAGGTGAAACTCTGCCTGATTGAACACCAGCATCCTTGAGTTCTGCTATATAGCCATCAAGATGATCAAGCGAAAGCTTTCCATATTCACTCTGTGATTTTATATATTTTGCAGCAGCAATACCAGCTCTGCGTCCAAAAACAATACAGTCAAGAGTTGAATTACCCATTAGTCTGTTTTTACCGTGAACCCCACCAGTTACTTCACCAGCAACATAAAGACCTTCAATATTTGTATGACATTCCGGATCCGTCTCTACACCACCATTCTGGTAATGAAGTGTTGGAAAAATAAGAATCGGATCATTTGCTAAATCAATACCAAATCTACTGAACATTCTTACCATTCCTGGAAAAATTTTGTCGGTTGCACCTTCACCATGAATAATATTGATAAGCGGCGTATCAAGCCAAATCCCCATCATACCAGCAGGAGTTGGAACACCAAGATTATTGATGTAACATTCCTTGATAAATGAAGATGCTTCAACATCACGTGGTTCAAGTGGATACACAAAGGTTTCACCGTTTACATTTACAGGTTGCGCTCCTTTTGAACGAATCTTTTCAGTAATAAGCTGACCAATAAGCTGCTGAGGATACGCTGCACCAGTTGGATGATATTGAACTGTATCTGTATCAAGTAATTTTGCCCCTATTCTGTAGGCAAGAGCTAGACCATCTCCAGTTGCTCCATAATGATTTGAAGTTGGAAAACCACGAATATGAAGTCTCCCAAATCCACCTGTTGCAAGTACAGTTGCTTTTGCGCGAACAACTTTGTATTCGTGAGTCTCAAGTCCCCATAGCAATGCTCCTGTTACTTTTTTTCCATCTGAAAGAAGCTCTACAACAGGATAAAATTCAAGTGATGGAATCTCACGGCTTAGAAATTCATCTTTCATAGCTCTGAGTTCTTCAAGTCCAGTATAATCTTTTGCTGCATGCATTCTTCTTCTGGATGTTCCGCCACCAAGAAGTTCAGTAAAAGTGTTATCAGGTTCTCTATCCAAAAGAACACCAAGTTCCCCCATCCATTTCATAGCAATCGGTCCATCTTCACAAAGCGCTTTGAGAACATCTTTTTTATTTGTAAAATGTCCACCTCCAAGCGCATCCATAAAATGTCTAGTAGGAGAATCTTCAGGTCTATCAGCAGCCTGAGTTCCCCCCTGAGCCATGATAGAATTAGAATCGCCATGACGAAGTTTACTTACAAGTAACATCTTGTTTGCTGGAATACCATTATCATTAGCAAGTATACATGCTCCTGTTCCAGCCATTCCACCACCAATTACAAGTAAATCAACTTCATAATCTACTTTACTCAGGTCGACATCTTCTTTATCTACAAGTGGATATGCTTCAAGTAAATCTGCAACTTCATTTGTTGCAAGAATTCCTTTACTTACTCCAACTTTTACCTCACGTTTTCCACCTTCTGCAAAATCAGGGTGGCAGAGGTCTAAAATGTCTTTTCTAGCGTCAAGACTCATTGGTTCTGGTAATTTTCCGATGCGGCCGGCTCTGGTTTCTTCAACCTTTTTGATCGATTCCCGCATACTTTCAGGATAGCCATTAATTAATTTAAGTGTAGCCATTTTATACCTCCTTATGCACTTTCTTTATCTTTCATATTTTTAACATAGAGTTCTTTGACTTCTTCTGGAGTCATATCAAAAATTTTCTTAAACTCTTCATTAAAGTCTCCAGCTTCAACTGCAGTTGCAGCCTTATCCGTATTCTCAACATTCGGGCGACCGTACTTTCCGTACATTCTTCTTGCCAGCTGACCTACGTGATACTGAACAATATCTGCAGGGCATCGCATTGCGCAAAGTCCACATTGAATACAGTCAAATGACAATTCAGCAACTCTTTTATAGTCACCACGGATTGCCGCATTAACATAATCCATTACTTTAATATCCTGTGGACATGCTTTTGAACATGTATTGCAGGAAACACATCGAGCAATTGAAGGATAAATTTTAAGAAGTGTATTATCTTCATATTTTTCTTCATTAATGTCATAATTTGCTTTTTCAGCAGGAGAAAAAGGAATCTGTACAAGATACATTCCGTCTTCAACCTTGGTTTGACATGCCATAGAAGTTCGAAGTTTATAATCACCCTTTACTCTGTAAATTGTGGCACAAGCTCCACAAAAACCCGCTCTACACCCACAAGAATGTACAAGCATCATTCCAGCAAATTCAAGTGCCTGCATAATCGTTACCGCAGCAGGAACTGTAAATTTACGTCCCTGATAATAAATATCGACCCAGTGTTCGATCTCACTCGCATCGATTCCGCTGATCACTGATTTGTTGGAATCAGCAATTTTTTGCATCAGGTCTTTTTCACTCATAATTTCCTCCATTATTTCTTCAATCTTTTCTTTTACTTTCATGTAGATCGATTCTTTAAGTGATTCGACCTCCGGAGTAAAAGATTCTTGAAAAGTTATATTATCTAAAATTTCAATACCAATAAAATAAATATGTTCCGGAACATCCATACCGTATAATCTTGCTGTTTCAATAGCTGAAATAAGATCAGTAGAATGAATGCTGGTTCTGGAACGATTCTTAAAATCAGACATTCTGTACAGACTTACGTCACCAACAGGATTTTTTTCTGTTTTAATCGAATCAACAAAAATAGCCCTGTCATACCCGAAAATATAGTCCAGGAGATAATAACCAGAATAAAGGGCTTGAGATATATCAATATCCTGATAATCTGCCTTCAGTTTTTCAGCAACCCAGATGCCTATTCCATCATCACTTACTATTGTATTTCCAAGTCCAACGATCACATCTTTCATACAGCTTCTTCTTTTAAAGACTCCTTTTTTAATGGACCTTTTTCTCTAATCTGTTCAGTAAATTCCGTAACAACCTCTGCAAATCTTTTTCCTTCAGCGGCTGATATCCAGTCAAGTCTCAATCGATCTGCACTGATTCCAAGATCTTCCATCATTGTTTTAAGAAGAGTAATCCTTCTTAAAGTTACATAATTTCCGCTTTTGTAATGGCAGTCCCCTGGGTGGCATCCACCAATAAGGACACCATCAGCACCTTCTTTAAAAGCATTCAATATATGCTCTGGATCAACACGACTTGAACACATAACTCTAATACCAACAATATTAGGAGCATATTGCAGTCTTGATGTTCCTGCAAGGTCAGCTCCAGCCGAAGTACACCATTTACAATAAAATGCTATTATTTTCGGTTCAAACATAGCTAACCTCCTTTTCCTAATATTGCTTTTATCATTGCATTTATCTGATTATCAGTATAGTTGTTCTGTTGAGCTGCACCACTTGGACATGCAGCTGCGCAGGCTCCACAACCTTCACATAAAACTTCATTAACTTCTACAAGTTTTTTCTCTAGGTTTGTTTTTCGTGCATCATATGGACATACTACTGTACATATCCCACAACCAGAACATATATCTTCATTAACACCAACGATAATCGGTTCATGTTTCAGTTTTTCATTTGCAAACAAAGTACATACCATTGAAGCTGCACCACTAGCCTGTGATACCGTATCAGGAATATCTCTTGGAGATTGAGCGCAACCAGCAAGATAGACACCTGCTGTAAGTGATTCTACTGGACGAAGTTTAGGATGAGCCTCTGAAAGAAAACCATGCTGATCAATCTGTATTTTCAGTAATTTGGTTAATTCACGGATTCCCTTAGATGGTACAATTGCAGTTGCAAGAACAACCATATCAGCTCTGATCTCAATAGTTTCATTACTGAGAGTGTCGACACCACAAACGACGATCTTGTCATCATCCTGATAAAGTTTTGATACTTTACCGCGAATAAAAACTACTTTATCTTCTTCTGCTGCTCTCTGGTAAAATTCTTCATATCCTTTACCACCAGTTCTCATATCCATGTAGAATACATATGGCTGACCATCATGTACTCTGTGTTTGTATAGCATCGCATGTTTGACAGTATACATACAACAAACTTTTGAACAATATGGCAGATAATGTTCTGGATCTCTTGAACATACACATTCAAGGAAAACTATATCCTTAGGGACTTTTCCATCAGATGGACGTCTTACTTCTCCACCAGTTGGACCTGAAGCCGAAAGAATACGTTCAAAAGTCAATCCATCAACAACATCTGGAAGCTTACCACCACCAAATTCAGGTATATCCTTAACAGAATATGTTTCAAATCCAGTAGCACATATAATTGCACCTACTTCTTCTTCAACAAATTTATCTTCTTTATCAAAGTCTATTGCCTTTACAGGACATACTTTCTGACAAATACCGCATTTCCCAGACTGCATATATGTACAATTCTCGAAATCGATAACAACACGGTTTGGAACAGCCTGTGGAAAAGGTCTATAAATTGCTTTTCTTTCGCCCAGCCCCTGATCAAATTCAGAAGGTAATTTCTTTGGACATTTTTCAGTACATAATCCACATCCATTACAAACGTCCCAATCAAGTCCTGTAGCTTTTCTTTTTACTTTTACTTTGAAATTACCAACAAATCCGCTTACATCCACAACCTCTGAATATGTCATGAGTTTTATCTTGGGATGATTTGAAACTTCAACCATCTTTGGTGTAAGAATACACTGTGAACAGTCGAGTGTTGGAAAAGTCTCTGAAAGCTGAGCCATTTTTCCACCTATAGATGGTTCTCTTTCAACAAGAATAACTTCATAACCACTATTAGCAATATTTAAAGCTGTCTGAATCCCGGCAACGCCTGCACCAATCACCATAGCCTTTCTGGTAATATCCACTTCGATAGGATCAAGAGCTTCATCAAGACGTGCTTTTTCAATAACAGACTTTATTATCTTTATTGCTTTTTCAGTTGCAACTGTCTTATCCTTATGAACCCAGCTACATTGCTCACGAATATTGGCCATTTCCATCTTGTATTCATTCATACCAGCAGCTTTTACAGTAAGCCTGAAAGTATTTTCATGCAATGTTGGAGAACAGGCACAAACAACAACTCCATCTAATCCCAGATCTTTGATCTTCTTTTTGATCAACTGTTGACCTGGATCAGAGCACATATACTTGTAGTCTTCAATATGAGCTACACCAGGATAATCCTTCAAAGCCTCCATGGCTTTTTCGATATCCACAGTAGCGGAAATATTGATACCGCAATGACATAGAAAAACACCTATCTTCTTCATAGCAAACCTTTCCTTTCCAATACTGGCCTTGGGTCTATATAGTGCTTTGAATAATCATTGATTTCCGGATCAACTCCAGCTAAAATCGCCAGAAGCTGAGTTACATATAGAACCGGTAGTGTTTCAAAAGTACTGTCTTCTTCATGAAGTTCTTTTTGAAGTTTATCAAGGTTATATTCACAAAGAGGACATGCGAGAAGAATCATCTCAGCACCGTTTTTCCGAGCTGAATCTACAATTTTCCTTGTCCTTTCACGAGCGATATCTTTTCTGCTTACAACCTGAAAAGAAGCACAGCATTCAGTTTTAAACGGAAAATATACTGGTTTACAGCCCGCGGCCTCAAGTAAGTTCTCCATTATCTGTGGATCTTCAACATTATCAATCGCAACTTCTTTAGGTCTTGTAAGAAGACATCCATAATAAGTAGCTACTTTGAGATCTTTAGCATCTTTAACAATGCTTGCCTTCAACTTATCCTTATCAATCTCGTCTAAAAGCGTAAGGATGTTGACCACTTCAATCTCGTTACCAAAATATTCTGTTTCCTCAAGATCCATGAAGTCATTGATCTTATCTCTTTTATCTTCATTTTCCTGAATAAAAAGAGCTGATCGTTTCAATGTGTTGTAACACATGCTGCACAATGTCAGTAAACGATCGCGTCCAGATTCTTTTGCTCTTATCAAAGTTCTGATAGGAGCAAGCTGCTTCATGAGATTATCCTGAGACTGGGAAAACATTACCCCACAACAATTCCAGTCTTTAAGTTCTATTGCTTTAACATCAAGTTTTTCAAGTAATGCCAGTGCTGATGTCTCAAAGTTAATAGCTTTTGTCTTTAAAGTGCATCCTGGATAGTATGAAATCTCCATCTATTATTCCTCCATAACAATTGAGTTATTAACTCGTTAATTTTCTGAAATTACTTATAACCGCGATCTGTGGAAGTTCTTCCAATTCTTCGCTGCTAAGCTCACCTAATTTAGTAACATCTTCATTCCCATTTTGTAGTGCTATCTGGCGTAATGCTTCCATCACTCCTGAAATATCTACACTTCTGGGACATCTAACTGAACAAGTAACACATGATGCACAAATCCACATCGTGTTAGAATCAAGAATTTTTTCAATTTGTCCAAACTGGGCAAGACGGATCACTTCATGTGGAGGAATATCCATTGCATCAACACAGGGACATCCCGCTGTACAGTTTCCACACTGATAGCACGAATATACATTTGTTCCGCTTACTTCCTGAAGCTTTTCACATTCCTGGGTCCTAAGTTTTTCTTTATTCAAACTAATAGCCATAGAACTAATCCCTTCTTATTTCTTTATATAATTTTTTATCTTTATCATAGATCGAAACGATCATCGGTGTCTGACCTGGTAATGAATGAGTAGCGCATGACATACATGGATCATAGGCCCTAAAAGCCATTTCAACCATATTAAGAAGTCCATCTGAGACTTCACCATTTTTAATCAGTCCGCGAGCCGCTTTTTCAACAGACATACAGATAGCCGCCGCATTATTTGTTGTAGCAACAATGAGATTGACCTTAGTACATCTTCCTTTTTCATCAGCTTCATAATGATGATACAAAGTTCCTCTTGGAGCTTCAACTACACCAACACCCACTGTAGGTTTCTCAGTCGGAATCGTTCTGATATTTGGATCAAGTAGTTCAGGATCAGATGCAAGTTCCTTCATTCTTTCAGCACAATAAAGAACTTCAATAAGACGTGCCCAATGGTATGCTAATGTATGATGTGCAGGTTTTCCGCCAAGAGTAGAATACATCTTTTCATATTCTGCCTGCGCAAGTGGAGTTGCCATTCCATCACTGGCATTCAATCTTGCAAGAGGAGCGACTCTGTATACTCCACTATCCGGACCATCAACAAAACCTTTCCAACCAATTTTTTTGAGATACATAAACTTCATATAACTCCATGGTTCAACATGTTCATTAAGATGTTCAAGATAATCCTGAGATTTGAACTTTAAAAATTCTTCACCAGTTGGTTTGACTACTCTGATTTTACCATCATAAAGGTTTACTTTATTGTTTTCATCAACAATACCCATATAATATGTTTCATGCTTATAAACATCACCAACTATCAAATCAAGATAAGTCTTATTTTTAAGTACGATGTCTGTAAAAGCACCAAGTGTGAACTTGGCAAATTCAATTGCCTCATCAGCAATCTTTATGTAATCCTGCTGATCTTCTTTAGTGACTCCCTTTGAAACACCACCCGGAAGATTACACACAGGATGTATTACTCTTCCACCCTGACGTTCAATAATACTTCTGGTACGTTTTCTTATCTCAATAACCTGTTTTCCAATATCAACACCGACTTTTCCAATAACCCCAAGGATATTTCTGTCGCCTTTAGGAGCATCTGGCCCAACTATGAAATCTGGACCACCGAGAAAGAAAAAATGCAATACATGGTCTTCAAAGATAAAAGCTGAATTTATCAATTCTCTAATCTTTTTAGCCGCTGGCGGAGGATCAACATGATACAAATCATCTAATGCTTTTCCTGCTGCCATGTGATGTGTTGTAGGGCATACTCCACAAATTCTGGGAACTATTCGTGCAACTTCTTCCGCAAGTCTTCCTTCACAGAATTTTTCAAATCCACGGAGTTCCGGAATCTGGAGATACGCATTTTCAACATTTCCATCATCATCAAGAAAAACGCTGATTTTTCCATGCCCTTCTAATCTTGTTATAGGTTCAACAACTACTTTTCTTCTCATCTATTTACCTCTCTATCTTATCGTAAAACTTGTTTCTCATTGAGGTAGGCAAGCTGAACATGTAAAACAATCCAGCTGGATCAATAACAGTTTCCATCAGTTCTTCAATCTCTTTTGGATCTTCAGAATCAACTATTGAACATAATGCTGAAAGAAATTTTGCACCCTGATCCTCAACTCCTTTTGGAGGTCCGAAACAACCTCTACAAGGCATATTTACGTCCATACAACGAGCACCGCACCCATCACGGGTTGCAGGTCCCATACAGATGAACCCTTCAGCAAGAAGGCATTTATCTTCTGGAAGCTCATTTAAAGCTGGACGTTTGATTGCTTTAATCTTGATTTTCTCAGGTTTGGTCTCAGATCTTTTACACGACTCACAAACTGTTTTATTTGGAGCAAGTACTTCACCCTTTGGAGGAAGTTTACCTTCAAGTATTGCTGTTACAGCACCCATTATCATATCAGGCGTAGGCGCACAACCTGGAAGATAATAATCTACATCAATTACCTGATCAAGCGCTTTCACACTTTCATGAAAATGAGGAAGAGTGAGTTCTCCTTCAGGAACTTTACTTACGAGCTGTGGTTCAACCTCATCTGGATTAACAAGACCAGGAGAGTTGTGATACACAAGGTGCATAATTTCTTCTCTTGTAGAAAGATTAGCAAGACCTGGAATTCCACCCATATGAGCACAAGAACCAAATGCAACTACAAGTTGTGATTTCTTGCGAAGTAATTCACTCATTTCAACCTGTTCATCTGTCCTAACGGCACCATTCATAAAACATACAGCTATTGAACCATCTTCCATCGCTTCAACATCTTCTTTTTTGAAATCCATCGCTACCGGCCAGAAAATGATATCTACTGCTGCAACTACATCAAGAATTTTTTCGGCAAGGTCGACAACAGCTTCTTCACAGCCTCCACAACTGGCATTCCAGTAGAAGGCTACTTTTGGTTTACCCATAATATTCTCCCTTTATCTACTTATTCCCTTGACCATTCTTTTCGACCTTCTACATATAGATCATTTCCCTTACAGTCATTAATCACTATAAGAGGCATATCTTTAACAGTTAATTTACGAACTGCTTCTGGACCTAAATCATCAAATGCAATTACTTCACATTCAACAATTGATTTAGCCAGTAATGCAGCTGCACCACCTGTTGCGCCAAAATATATTGCAGTATAATCTTGAAGGCCCTTAATAACTTCTTCACCACGGGAACCTTTTCCGATCATTCCTTTCATGCCTACTTCAAGCATTTTTGGAACAAATGGATCCATTCTGTAGCTTGTTGTTGGTCCCGCAGCACCAATAACCTGTCCTGGCTTTGCTGGAGATGGACCAACATAAAAAATTACGCTGCCTTTAGGATCAAATGGAAGGTCTTTACCTTCTGCCATAAGATCAACAAGTTTCTGATGAGCGGCATCTCTTGCGGTATAAATGATTCCTGAAAGAGATATTTCATCACCAATTTTCAATTCTTTAATCACATTATCTGTCAATGGTGTTTCAACTTTAATAGCCATGGCTATGTCTCCTTTTATTTATCCTGTCTTATTTCACTAATACATTTTATTTTGGGCAGACACAGTGGTCTGCACCTACATTATTTATTATTTGTCTTTCTTCTTTCTTTATTAACTATTCCTGCGTTTTCAATGAGATGAAGGTTGGGATATTCAGTATCCGGGCAGACCGAGGCGCACTTTTCGTGCGTCGCAGGTCTAAACGGATGCTTAATATTTCAAGATTCGCTCATTGAGGACGCAGGTTATATTATGCATGATTTGCATCTTGCTGCATGGCACTGGATATTTACAGCGGCAGGATAAGAAGCAATATGGCGTGGATATTCTTCAATAAACAGATCCATCGCAGTCAGCTTTCCACCAAGTCCACCTGGACCAATTCCAAGTT
>DAOVTB010000156.1 GCA_030633305.1 Candidatus Muiribacteriota bacterium | reverse complement strand
CTTATCCACGGTCCAATTAAAGAACTGTTAATTAAAAAAATGTAACTCCAGATTATTCCACCAATCATTACACCCAAACCTAGAACAATAGTAAGTGCTGTATTGAAGAATTGGGACAGTATAATATAATGATGTGCAGAAAATGCAATTGAGCCAATAATTATTGCAGAGTAGAATGAAAAATGAGATGTTAAACCAAAAGTAACAAACCATCTCCAGAAAAATTCTTCAATCAATGAGTGGAAAACTGCAAGAAAAATTGAAAACCCAATGAATTTCATACTTGTATCAAGCCCAAATTTAAACGTCTGACATTTGATTGACTCAGAGGCAGCCAGGATTTGAGAATTAAAAATCTTATAAAATAAAAATATAAAAAGACTGATTAGTATTCCGCTGCCAATTCCATAAAGGATGTTTTGACTATCAATTTTCCATAGTTTTGAACTATTTAGTTTTTTTTTTATAAAGAATAGTAATAGGTAAAGCTAGAGTGAATATTTTTGTACCAGAATATATAAATTTTGATGAAGTTGTGCCATTTAAAATAACGAAGTATAGTACAGACGAAAAAAATGGGAGTATCATTGCAATCATGATAAGTAGTTTCATATTTCAATATTACTGTGAATGTTATTAACTGTCAATTTATTGCATGAAAATTGAAATGAAGATATAATAAGTATATGAAAAACTCGATGCAATGTTCCAAGATAAAAATTGCTCTTTTTTATATTGTCTTAATCATATTTGCCACTGCAATGCTCAAAACATATAATATTGCTGATCCAGATTTATGGCATAGATTTGCTGTTGGTAAACATTTTATGGAAGAAGGGGAATTATCTGTAAAGGATATCTATTCTTATATGCCAACTAAATCACTTTGGGTTGATCATGAGTGGGGATCAGGGGTTGTTTTTTACTATATTTATAAGAATTATGGCGCAATTGGATTAGTGTCACTTAAATTAGTTTTAAATATTTTAATTCTTTTATTGATCATTTCTACTATAAAACTGATTAAAAGTGATGTGAATCGGTATCATTTATTGTTTTATATAATAACAGTTATAGGACTGTTTTCAGCATATTTTCTAACTGTGCGGTGTCATGTTTTCACTTATTTTTTTATTACACTCTGGATTTATCTTCTTGAAAAATCCAGAGATGGTTCTTTATGGTTAATTATTATTTTTCCTGTAACAATAGTGTTATGGTTGAACCTTCACGGTGGATTTGTTGCTGGAATTGGACTTGTTGGGGTTTATTGTTTTGTACAACTTTTTAAAAAAAAGAAAAATCTCAGATATTTTATAATTTTAGGTAGCATTATACCGGTTTTGTTTATTAATCCATATTTTGAAAAATACTTAATCTATATTTTTAAAGCAGTCACTATGCCAAGACCTATGATTGGTGAATGGCGCCCTATTGATCTGTTTGGCTCTATTGCTGATTATCCTGGATTTAAAATTCTTCTCGTTCTTGCTGCTTTAATCACAATCTTTAAAGTGATGAAGAAAGAGTGGAAAATTAATTATGAAGGATGGCTTTTTTGCCTGGTCACACTATATTTAAGTTTAAGACATAAGAGACATCGAGTATTTTTTATAATTACGGTTTCGTGTTTTATTTATCCATATGTATTTGATTTAATTGATCGCTTCATAGTTTATGTCAAAAAGAATACTGATCTAAAGAGATTTAAATTATTATATTTTACATTTTCATCTGCAATATATATATTTATCTTTTCATTCAGTGTTTATGCAATGGCAACGACTGCATTTGAATTTAGGATTCCAAAAGAAATGTATCCTGTAGAAGCCGTTGAATATATTAAACATAACAAGCTGAAAGGAAATATTCTTGTAGGAATTAATTATGGAAGTTATACAATGTGGAATCTTTATCCTGAGTGTTTAGTTGCAAGCGATGGCAGATATGAGGAATGTTATATAAGTGAACTATTTGATGGTGTACACAATTTTTTTGCTGCAAAAAAAGGATGGCGTGAATTCCTTGGCAAATATAAACACGATCATATTCTTATGACAAATGATGAACCTGTTTTTCCAGAAATTATGAAACTGCCTGATTGGAAGCTGGTTCATAAGGATGAGTTCGCGAGTCTTTTTTCAAAAGTAAAAAAATAAAGTTTACAATACCAAATACTAATATAAATTGTGTCAGAAGGACTTTAATTTTCTTTGATGTTCAAAAAAATCAAAGTGACCTGACACGTTATTACGATGTATATTACATAGAATCCTAAAAAGCATCATATCAAGCTGACGAATTATATAGAACCGGATTATGGATTTGTTATCGCTGAATTCGACCCAAAAGCTTCAAGACAAGCCCTTAGTTTTTGTGGTATAAACTAGTAGGTTCTAAAACCCTTTAAAATCAGTGCAAAACATAAAAATAAAAAGTTGGCACGCTAATTGCTCAAAATAAAACGAATTTAAATTATTTTGGAGGAATTGGAAAATGAAAAGGAATACACAGGTTTTTGTTTTATTGTTATTGGTAGCATTTATAGGGAATGTTGGAACTTTGTTTGCTGCATCAGTTTATGATGTTGGTTATGAAAAAGGTTACTTTGATGCGATCAACAAAATTTCTTATTTTGTATCCCCTTGTGAAGGACAGGCTGAAGAATGGATAGATGGTTATAAAATTGGACATAAAACTGGGATAAAAGAAACTATAGTTGAAAAAACAATAATCAAAAAATTTGAAGGTCTTGAATTAGTTAAATCCATGACACAGGTTAAGGATCTTTACCACGCTGTATCAATGAATGATGATGGTACTACACATGCATATTATATTCGCAATACAAGAAAGCTTGCTGAAATGGTTAATGCTAATTTTGCTGAAATGAATGAAATCGGTGATTATGAAAATAAAGATAAATATATAAACAAATATGTAGAATTTATTGGAGATATGGGTATTGAGGAACGAGATGCTTATATGCCTGCTAATAAGATGATCACAGAATATCTTAGAAATGGTTACAGAAATGCAATGGAAAATGGAACAAGATTTGAAACAAGAATTTTTGGTGAAGCAATTAGAAAGATCGAATTTCTTGTTGGAAGAGGAACAGTAATCTAGAAACAAGTTTACATTCTTCAATAAAAAAACCAGCTCTTATTGAGCTGGTTTTTTTTACGTCTAAAAAATACTTGTGAAAAAGGCAGAACAGTCAATATAATAAGAAAAAAATAGAAAAGAGAAATGTGATGAAGAGAATAAATCCAAATAGTCCATGTTGGTGCGGTTCAAAGAGAAAATACAAAAAATGCCATTTAAAAACAGATTTAATTCTACTTGATTATAAAGCTGCGGGGCATGAAATTGCAGATCCGGAGATATTAAAAAGTGGAGAAGATATTGAAGGGATTAAAAAATCTGCTCGATTGACGACTGAAATTCTTGATATGATCGGTGAATATGTGAAAATTGGGATTACTACTATGGAATTGAATAATATTGTCCATAAATATACGGTTGAGCATGGAGCGATACCAGCACCGCTTAATTATGAAGGGTTTCCTTGTAGTATTTGCACTTCTCTTAATAATGTAATCTGTCATGGTATTCCTGATGATACAAAGCTTAAAAATGGTGATATTTTGAATATAGATGTTACCTGTATAGTAGACGATTATTTTTCTGATTCAAATCGAATGTATTTAGTTGGAGATGTTTCAAAAGATGCACGTAAACTAGTTGAAGTATCACAGCAATGCTTAGATTTAGGAATTCAAAGTGTAAAGCCTTATCAGCCAATTAATGTAATAGGTGAAGCGATTACATCACATGCTGAGAAATTTGGTTATTCAGTTGTTCGTGATTATTGTGGTCATGGAGTAGGGTTTCAGTTTCATGAAACCCCTGAAATCTGGCATTTTAGAGCAAATGAAAAAGGGATGATTATGGTTCCTGGAATGGTTTTTACGATAGAACCAATGATAAATCAGGGAACCTATCACACTGAACTGCAAATGGATGGTTGGACTTCAACTACCAGGGATGGGAAATTATCTTCTCAGTGGGAACATACGCTTGTTGTAACTGAAACAGGTTGCGAAGTGCTTACATAAAGAATACTATAAAGAAAAAATATCTCACACAAAGACACTAAGGCACAAAGGAAAATGAAGACATCGCGCAGAGAACGCTGAGAAAAACACGAAAAATGTGGAATGGAAAAGAACAATGAAATACTGTAGGGACAGGCCCCCGTGCCTGTCCGATATATGAGACGCGGTCTAAGGTTTATATCAAATTAAATATAATGACTAAAAGCCTAGAAAAAGAAATAATTTGTGAAATTGAATATACGTGTTCAGACTGTGGTGCAGTTATTAATGAAGAAGCGTTGAAATGTCCGCAATGTGGTGAATTATTTGATGATGATGTGTTGCCTGAAAAGGAAATTGAAAAAAATATTTTTACAAGAAATATAGGTATTTTTGAAACTACCTTATTCTTAATTATTTCTTTTTCTGCTGTTAGTATTATGCTATTTCCTAAAAGCGTTATATCATGGTTGGTGATGGTAGCTGTTGGAATCAGTGTATTTAGAATAAGAAAAGAAGATGATGTGTGGTTATGGGTGTATTTATTTTTCCTAGCTAATGCATTTACAAAAATAATGATGGATTTTCTAGAAAAATAGAAAAGTTATGAATTTTGCATTTCCCGAGTCTACTGATTTTATCATCAGTTAATTTTAAAACTGCTTCTTTTGAAGCAAAAAATATCGAGTAGAGAAAATTACAGAAGTTTTTCCTGTTTTAAACGACTAATGATCTCAATTGTTGTTTTGCTTCGATTCATGGTATAAAAATGAAGTCCTGCAACACCTTCTTTCAATAGTTTCCTGCATTGTTCAGTAGCGAAATCAATACCAAGATTTAATACCTCACTCTTATCGTCTGCATCCACAATTTCAAATTTATGTTGTAATGCATTAGTAATTGTAGTCCCACAAACTTTAGACAGGCTGTTTGTCATTTTTACTGAATAGACAGGCATAATACCAGGAATTATCGGGACAGTAATCCCAATAGCCCTACATCTTTTAACAAAGTCAAAGAAATATTTATTGTCATAGAAATATTGTGCAACAATATAATCAGCACCATTATCAACTTTAAGTTTTAAATATTCGATATCTTTTTCAAGACTTTCAGATTCAATGTGACCTTCAGGATAACCGGCACATCCAAGGGTGAAATCATAATGTTTTTTAATAAAAGCAATTATATCTGAAGCATAGGAAAAACTTTCCGGATGGGGAGTGAATTCTTCATCACCTGGTTTGTCCCCGCTAATAACAAAAATTGTTTCAATTCCCAACTCCTTATATCTGTCTAAAACGTTCTTTATTTCATCTGGCCCTAGTCCATATCCTGAAATATAGGCAACGGTTGGCAGGTTTTTATCAACAATAATTTGTTTAACAGTCTGGTACGATCCTTCACGGGTTGAACCGCCTGCTCCAAATGTTACGGACATGTAATCAGGACTTAATATGGATAGCTTATCAATTATGGTTCCAAATTTACCTTCTGCTTTTTTATTTCTGGGTGGGAAAAATTCCATTGAGATAACTGTTTTTTTACTTTCATATAATTTTGTTACACGCATAATTAATTCTCCTCGATTACTAGTATTTATAAAAGAAATGATTTTATAAGTTTTCTGGATAAGTTGTACACAATTTTAAGTTATTGGAATAGATTTGTAAAGTGTTATTACTTTGCGGAATAGTCTTGAGCATTTCGCAAAGTGGTGCAAAATAGTCAACTATAATTTGAGTTAAATTGTATCCTGTGCATTCCAGGATATCTTGTATTTTCCAGAATTAGTAATAGATGCTATATGATCAGAAATCAGGAAATGCTCGATTATGTATTCTTTATTTTCAAATAAAATTACAAGTTGATCATTATTGATAACCTTATGAATTTTGCATTTACCGAGTCTACTGATTCCGTCACCAGTTAATTTTAAAACTGCTTCTTTTGAAGTGAATATTCTGAAAAAGTTAAACCAGCTTTTTTCATTGAAGTGATTCCATTCATCGGATTTTGCAATATAGTTAAGAAGTGCAGATCCTCTTGGTCGAATTTTTTCAATATCTATACCAACAGGAATATTTGAACAAACAGCAGCTGCATATTTTGGTTTATGAGAAATAGACCAGTAAACACCATTTTCTGGAAGTGGTGCACCTCTGTGGTCCTTTGGAGTAGAAGTGATAGATAATCCAGTCAATTCAGAGCTGATTTCAAGAGCATTTCTTGCCTGATTGCTCATTGCGGTAACACGATCTTTTCCGTGAAAAGATTTAATTTTTTCTTCGATGTTTAAAATAACCGGATAGATGATTTGCATTTTTCTAGGCGTAGGAGTCAAAGCAACTTTCATGAACTTGAATTTCAAGTTAACAAAAGTGCCATGTGCCCCCATCTATATTGATATTTAACATTCATCATTTTCCGTTTTATTTAATTTTTCCTTCGTGTTCTTTGTGGCAAATCATTTTGTCTTTTATTTGTGCTTTTGTTTTATGTATGACACCGTGCCACTTGTACCATCATATGGTTATTATGGGGAAAAGTTATCTGGCGCTGGGGTCAGGGAACTGTGAATTTTTTTTAACTTAAAAAAAATTAAAGTCCATCTTACCCCTTTTATATTTAACTATTTTACACTCTTTCTATTTTTTCTCTGCGTTCTCAGCGCTCTCTGCGCGATGTATTCATTTTCTTTGTGCCTTAGTGTCTTTGCGAGAGATATTTTTTCATTTGTATTCTCGGCGCGATGTCTTTATTCTTCTTTAGTGGCTTTAGTAATAACCTCTTTTGTGAAATAATTGATCTCCATACCAGCATCAACAACGATTTTCTGTGCATTGATTCCACTTGAACGAGGACTTAACAGGAATACTGCAGTATCTGCAGCTTCTTGTGTTTTTAAAGCCTTATGCCTTGGTATCACCATTTCTGCATAAATATAGCTATCAATGTAATTAGGTATTCCAGCTGAAGCAGAAGTCTTTAATAATCCAGCACTAACTGCATTAAATCTGACATTTGAAAAGTCGCTGAATGATTTTGTAAGAAAACATAGAGATGATTCCAAAGCTGCTTTAACTGGAGCCATGTATCCGTAATTTTCAGAAGCCATTCTTGTTGTTGAGATGGAAATTGTAATAACTGAAGCATTTGTATCTAAATTGCTTTTAAGAGCATTACATATCTGAACTAATGAAAAACAGGAAATATGGATAGCCTGCAGAAAATCTTTGCACATTGTTTCGTGAAAAGGTACAAAGCCATTTGAATAGTTTGCAAAGGCGATCGAATGAACAATTCCATCAAGAACAGTATCATTTCCAACTAATTCTGGAAGTTGATCAATATCAGCTTGATCTTCAACATTACAGCAGAATATTGGTGATTCTGGAAATAGTTTCATAACTTTGGGTTTATGATCTTCAGACTGCACTGAAAATATTACGTTAGCACCGTTTTCAATGAGAGTTTTACTAATGAAATATGCGACACTTTTTTTATTTGCTACACCAAAAACAAGAAATTTCTTTCCTTCAATTTTTAAAAAATCCATATTATCCCTCTTTAACTAATGTACATATAAATTCGCAGGAAGCTGAAAGTTTTCCAGTAACACCGGGTTTTCCGGCAATCCTGACTTTTCCCTTAAAACAATACGCAGTAGAAATTGTTTCAGTATGTACAACTTCGATATTTATAGTATCACCAGGTTTTACCATATTTTTAAAACGTATATTGTTTACTCTTGTGACAACTGGAGAACCTTCTGCGTCTGTAAGGCTTTGTGCCATTAAAAGGGCACCAGTTTGAAACATAGATTCGCAGATCAAAACACCAGGCATTATAGGGTTTCCAGGATAATGTCCTTTGAAATAAAATTCTTCTTCACTGATGTATTTTTCGGCTACTATTTTATTTCCTTCAGTTGATATAATTTTATCAACAAAAAGAAAAGGTTCACGATGGGGGATGAGTTCTTTGACATCCTTCATCCTATAGTCCTCCATCCACATCAAAAACACTTCCAGTAATGTATGATGCTTCTTCAGAGGCGAGAAAAAGCACAACAGGAGCAACTTCTTCAGGTTTTCCGAATCTACGCATTGGAATAGTCTTTTTGTATTCCTTGACTAGTTCTTCTGGTAGATCATTTATAAGATCAGTAGCAATGAAACCAGGCGAAACACTATTAACAGTAATCTTGCGTTTTGCAACTTCTTTTGAAAGACTTTTTGACAAAGAAACTATTCCAGCTTTACTTGCAGAATAATTAGCCTGTCCTGCAAAGCCAAAGTCTCGTCCAGGTGAAGTAATCTGAATAATTCTACCATAGCGTTGTTTCATCATATTCATCACAGCAAATTTAGACATATTAAAAACACCAGTAAGATTGATATCTATGACACTGTTCCAATCCTCAGTTGACATCATTGCAAGAACAGAATCCTTTCTAATGCCAGCGTTATTGATCAGAATATCAATTTTATCGCCATTTTCTTCGATACGACCAAAAAAATCTTCAACTTCGCTATATGATGCAACGTTGCATTTAACAACATCAAGTCTTCCCGTTGTATCACTATTTTTAAATGTTTCTGCAGATGTGTGGTCAGAACCATAAGTAGCAAGTACTTTTCCGCCTGCTGCGAGAAATGCTTCACTTATTGATTTTCCAATTCCTTTTGTCCCGCCGGTTACAATAATAAATCTATCTGTAAACTCAAACTTCATTTTCTTTTTCCTTTTCCCCTTCTTCAAAGAGAAATTTATCAACTTTATTCGCTGTTATAACACCATAGTTAGCAGCTCCAAGCCATCCAGACATAATAATTCCAACTGATCCAGTATGGAAGAGACCAGGAATATGTTTATCAAGTTCCATGCTGACTTTCAAACCTTCAAATTTAGTTCCAAATGATGAACCTCCTCTGTGGAGAGTATATCTTTTAAAAGTCTTAGGTGTTGCAGCTTCGTAGTAATCGATTTTTTCTCTAACTCCGGGAAGGAATTTTTCGAGACATTCAAGTGTTTCGAGACAGAGTTTTTCTTTAGCCTTTGCATATTCTTCATCATTGAGATTTGCCCAATCTTCATAATTTGCATTAGTAGATGCAACAACAGAATATCTATTAAGACCTGGTCGTGTTTTTGGATAATAAACAGAAAAGGTTCTGCTTTTTGTATCATAATCTCTTAATTTCTGAGCAACAAATGTTGGTTCCTCAGAAGTAAAAATAAGATCACCAATATCTTCAATAGTTTCTCCTTCTTTGATTCCCATATAAACCTGGCATGAAGAGTTGTTGATCCTGACTTGTTTATATTCCTTGATAAATTCTTCTTCAAAATGTTCTTTTCCAACAAGTTCTTCTATTGTTGAAAGGATATTTCCATTTGAAACAACACTGGAACATTTTATTTCACGTCCGTTTACAACAATACCATCAACTTTTTTATCTTTAATGTTAATTTTTTCAACAAGGCATTTCATGCCGATATCAACGCCATTTTTAAGCATTTCATCCTGCATTTTTTTTATGAGCACATCAGTTCCACCCTGAAAAGTATAAACGCCTTTACTCATGAAATTTGAAAATACTATACCGTAAGAAATTGCAGGTTCATCCAGAGTTGATCCATTGGCATAAGAAATAGGTTCCATTAGAAGTCTTACTACATCATTTCTTCCTGGGAAAAATTCTTCAAAAAGTTCTCGAACAGTTTTACTTTGATCATCAACAAAGTTCATTTTTTCTAATGTATCAAAAAATCTATCTACTGTTTCCTTATCAATTTTAAAAACATTAATCATTTTTTCTGTAAAATCATTTTTGTCAAATGTTGTTGAAAAATTAAATTGAGGGTTAACAAATCTTATGTTATGTAACTGAACGATACTGTCAGCAATTTCTTTTGACCAGTATCGGCGACATGTTTTTATCATTCCTACTGGAAATCCATGAAGAGAGACATCAAAAATATGACCTTTTCTCTTGAACCAGGCAGCAAGTCCACCAAGTTGAAAGTGATGTTCAAGTAAAAGAACATTGTAACCGAATTTTTTTGCTAAAACATTAGCAACGGTGAGACCGCCGAGTCCGCCACCAATAACCGCAATATCATATCTGTCTTTTAAATCGTCTGCTGATTTGTATAGCATTTGTAACTCCCTTAATTACTGAATTTTAAAAAGTATTATATTAAACAATGCAGGTTTGCCATGGAAACTCCACTTAACATAGATCCTACTATGCCAAGAAATCCCTGATCTGTCCCGCAAATGTATAGATTATCAATATTAGTACGTCCATCTTTGATTTTTTCCGGACTACCATATACTGTTCCGTTTATATGGCTTGTATATCTTTTTACAGTGTTAGGTGTAAACATGTCTGAATATTCAATATTCGTATTATCAAGAGGTACAAGCTTTGAGGTATTTTTAAGAATTTTGTCTAGCCAGATTTCTTTTCTTTCCTTGTATTCATCTTTCGAAAGCCCTGCCCATAACTTATGATTTGCAATGTTTGTAATTCGTAAAATAGGCTCAGGTCGAAGAGAACTGTCGAGTTCATAGGCAAAATTATCTGGCGAACAGATTACTCCGCTTTCCAGACTGATGAGGTTTTCTGGCTTTTTATATTTAAAAGTATCAGTCAGATTGTAAAACATGATTGTATCTTTGTAATCAAATTCTGAAAGATATTTATCAAGATAGATGATAACTTCGGTAAATGCCATATGCCCAGGGTTATGAACAATAGAGGAAATACTATCATCAACCAATTCTTGCGTTTCGCATACTCCAGCAGAAGAAAGCACTTTATCAGCACTTATTTCTTCTCCGTTTGAAAGCCTTACACCACAAGCTTTATTATTGGAAATAAGAATTTTTTCTATTCCTGCTCTGTATCTGATTTCTCCACCATTTTCTTTATATTTTTCAGTTAGCATATTAATTATTCTGATTACACCATCATGCGGTCTGCAGAACCCTTCCAGCAGAATAGATCTGAACATTATAGCAAACTGTGAAAAATCCATATCATCTTCCCATGCACTGCCATAATACATTAGTGGACACATGAGCATTTCAATCAGAAGTGGCTCAGTAATAAAACTTGCAAGGACTTCACGAGTTGATTGAAATTTATCTTCATCCAGCGCAAGAGCATCATAGGTTTCGATATATTTTACAAGTTTTCTGAATCCATCAGCTTGCGAAGGCATCTTTTCAGCAACTTCATTCAAGATAAATTCAATATCATTTGTGAATCTAAGAGACATATCTGGAAAATTTATTAGAGAATTCTTTTGTTCGACAAGTTCAAAATCCTTTAATTT
>DAOVTB010000337.1 GCA_030633305.1 Candidatus Muiribacteriota bacterium | reverse complement strand
TTTTCATTATATTCTCCTCAAAAAGAAAAAAATTTGCCACAGATTAACACAGATAAAACACAGATTATAAATAATATAATAAATGTCTGATTTTTTCGTCCTTCTCAGAATTAACCCGAGGATCTATTTGATTGATTTTACCAATTGAAATAGATTACCCGATCAAGTCGGGTAATGACGTAATAACAATATTTTTTTATTTCCTCTTTTTTATTTTTTTCTAAAGTAAACCTGTATTTATTGTTTTGTTATAATTATCTGTATCTATTTTTTTTTTATCCGTGTTAATCTGTGTCTATCTGTGGCTAGTTTTATTCTTTTTTTATACGCGGAAACATAGACTTTAGATTATCTTCTATTATCTCATTCAACTTCTCTTCTTCAATTTCAAGAATTTCAGAAATCTTTTTAAGGACATAATATACATGAGCAGGTTTGTTTGTCTTACCGCGAAATGGAACAGGACTTAAATAAGGACAATCAGTTTCAATCAACAATCGATTAAGAGGGACTTTTTTTATAACCTGGTCGGCATTTCTGTTGTTCTTAAATGTAACTGGACCTGCAAAAGAAAAATATGTATCCAATTCAATATATTTTTCAACATCCAAAACAGTTCCACTGAAACAATGCAACAAGATATTCGGTTTAAAGCCATTATTTCTAGCTTCTTTGAGTATTTCAACTGTATCAGGATAAGCATCTCTGCAATGGATCACAACAGGTAAACCAATTTTATCAGCAATAGAAATTTGATCCTTGAATAATTTTAACTGGTCTTTTACTGGCGAATATTCTTTAAAATAATCAAGTCCAATTTCACCAAGACCAATTATTTTTTTTGTTTTAACCAATTTCTCTTTTAACCACAAAAGGTCTGCTGAATCAATTGATTTTGCATCATGTGGATGAAATCCAAATAAAAAATAAAAGTTTGAAGGATATATTTGTTTAGTACATTCATCTATCATTTGCTTATCACAAGCGACATTGACAACGTAGCTCAAATTATTTGCGCATTCTTCAATTATTACAGAAAGGTCATCTTTGTAGTACTTACTAAAGACATGTGCGTGGGAATCCACAGTTGGAATCATATATCAAATAATCCTTTTTCAGCCTCATAATCTTCTTTCAGGATTTCATTGAATTCAGTGATCTTAAAATTTCTTATCCCTATTTTCTCGAAATTTGAATCATTATTTATAAATGTAGAATAAAACTCGTTATCCTCAGGATTTGTATCAACATAAGTTGCCAGTATATTAGCTGTATAGATAATGAATGTATAAGTCCGATGGTTAACAGACATTTTCGGAAAATGATGAAACTCTATTGCTTCCACCAGACTATCAGGTAAAAGCCAGGCCTTTGCAACGCGGGACCCGACATCAGTATGATCAAAACCAAGAGCCTGATTTTCAACACTCAAGGGATTAACTTCTTTGTCTTCCAGGAGTTTTTCCAATCTTTGATAAAACATCTGAAAATAGTCATTGATAACCTTTTTACCAAGATCATGAATTAGTCCTGCTATATAACATTCATCAGCAAGAGACCGGTATTTCGACATATCAGCAAGCTGTCTTGCCGCAACTGCTGTCATCAGCGAATGATACCAAAGTTCATGATCA
This sequence comes from Candidatus Muiribacteriota bacterium, assembly GCA_030633305.1. Lineage (GTDB taxonomy): Bacteria > Muiribacteriota > DAOVTB01 > DAOVTB01 > DAOVTB01 > DAOVTB01. Next base: position 896 of record DAOVTB010000337.1, on the reverse strand, counting down.
AATTTTTCATTCTCTTTTCTTTTATTCTTAAAAAATGCACTTGCACTTGCACTGAGAACAATTGATCTGAGGACCTTAAATCCCAATACCTTAACCGCATGTTCAGCAGTAAGTACTTTTCTGGCAAGCCCATAAAATGCTGAATTTGACATTTTTAGGACTTTTAAGGTTAAAGACTGATCCTTTGATATCAATTCAACAATATCTTTTACATTGGAAAAAGGATCAGAAGTAAGTTTAGTTATCTTTGTAACAACTTCTGGGAGCGTAGGAAGTTCCTTTATTTTATTACTGATATTTCGTAAGATAAGTTCTTTATTCTTCATTCTTTTCCAACTTAATTATTTATATGGAGCTATTATTACAAAAATTCACATAAATGTAAAGGAAAGAAAGAATTTGAATGTTACAGCGAGAAAATACGATTTCCGCCATTCCTTCGAGCTACCAGCATCGCTTCACGTCCGGATTCAAGAGCATATTCAGGATCTTCCCATTTATCTATATTTTTATGTAAATCATAAATTCCAATACTCGCAGTCATCCTTATGTTATCTGACTGACTAGTCTTGAAAACGGCATCTTCAATCAGTTCCCTAAGTCTTGAACCATAAATAAGACCACCTCTGACTCCAGTCTCAGGAAGCAAAATTGCAACTTCATTATCTCCTGAAAGCGTATGTACATCCACCAACCTGCTAGCATCTTTTACAATATTGCATAGCTTTTCAATCAATATATAGTTGTAACTATAATCCAGAAGCTTTGTTGAAGTGCTGAATTCATCTAATGAAAGAATTACTAACATTGTAGGACTGCTATTCCTTTTAATCATTTCAAGTTCTTCTTTGAGACGTTTATAAAAATAGTTATAAGAAAAAAGTCCAGTTTGAAGT
>DAOVTB010000248.1 GCA_030633305.1 Candidatus Muiribacteriota bacterium | reverse complement strand
AATTGGAATGAAATAAGTTCGTTTTCTTCAGTCACAGAGGAAATTTTTTCATCCATTACTTTTCCAGTATTCATAAGTTGTATGGAGATTTTATCTTTATCTTCCATATCAGTTATTTCATATTGCAGGACATATAGAAAATCGTGATCAGATGGAAACTTATCTATTATTTTATCATTTATTTCAAATCCCATTAAAGTAAATGGAGTGAAGTTTTTTAGAGAAAGAGATTTATCTGATTCAGTGTTTTTTTCGTTGATAGGATCAGTTATGTTTTCGGAATTTGTTTTACATTCATCTATCATGGCTTTTAAGCGATCAAGAAGAACTGAAGTATCAAATGAGTTACTATTATTGACATCATCAAGCATGGTGTTTAAGACATCAACGCTATCAAGCATTGCATCAATATGATCAGTTCTTGGCTGTAAATGTCCGGATCTCATAAGGCTCAACATGGTTTCCACTTCATGAGAAAGTTTTCCGATGGTGTTCATTCCAATACAGTTAGCACCACCTTTTATCGTATGAAAAGCTCTGAATAGTCTGTTAATAAGATCAGATTCAACTGTATCCTCATATTTTTCCAATTCAAGGAAATCGGATTCAATTGCTGTAAGAAACTCTTTTGATTCTACAATAAATTCATATACAAGTGAATTTTTATCGATGCTCATTTGAGTCATATACTCCTGTTAAAATATCTAAATATAATACCATTGTCAGGAGTTTGATTAAAGTAAAATAAATGGAAAAGGCATTATTTTTTCTATAGATATGAATTCTTCCAAGAAAATTATTGACTATTTAACGATTAACCATTAAAATAGTCCTAGAATTACAGTAGTATAATATTATGAAGTTTTAATAATCCGCTTAGTTTGGTGGCTTATTTAATTAAAGGGGATGCTTATGTGGAAAATTTTATCATTTTTACAAAAAAACTTAATCTGGACTATTCCAGCTATGGTATTGTCTGGTGTCGTTTCAGGCTATTTTTTCGATATGTCTTTTTTGAAAATCACGGTTATGCCTTTAACTTTTTTAATGGTTTATCCTATGATGATAAATTTACAGATTGAAAAAGTAATTACTCTTAAAGGGATGAAATGTCAAATTGCAGCACAAATCATTAATTTTGGCGTAATTCCATTTATTGCATTTGGTTTAGGAAATTATTTTTTTCCAAAGTCTCCAATGATTGTTCTAGGACTTCTTTTTGCTTCGCTTCTTCCAACGAGTGGAATGACAATATCATGGACAGGTTTTGCAAAGGGGAATATGAATGCTGCGATAAAAATGACTGTGATCGGGTTGATTATTGGTTCTATTGCTACACCGCTTTATGCCAAATTGCTTATGGGTGAAGTTATAGATATGCCAATGAAAAAGATATTTATGTCAATTATAATAGTTGTTTTTCTACCAATGATATTTGGATATCTTACAAAGATTTTAATCATAAAATATTTTGGAAAAGATCAGTATCAAAATAATATAAAACAAAAATTTCCAATGCTTTCTACTCTTGGCGTTCTTGGAATTGTTTATGTTGCAATGTGTTTAAAAGCAAGATGTATTACAGCAAATCCAACGATCCTTATAGATTATTTGATTCCACTGGCATTGTTATATTTAATTAATTTTGTGATCAGTACTATTGTTGCAAAACTATTTTTTAACAGGGGAGATGGTATTGCACTGGTTTATGGTACTGTTATGAGAAATCTTTCAATTGCTTTGGCCATAGCTATGACCGCATTTTCAGAAAGAGGTTCTGAAATTGCGATAATTATTGCAATGGCATATATCATACAGGTTCAGTCAGCTGCCTGGTATGTTAAATTTACAGAGAAAATATTTGGAGAATCTAAAAATCAAATATTAAACTATGACATGAATCGAGCGATTGTTTAAAAAACTCTGGAAAAATCATGATGGTATTCTAAGTGGTGTTTCAGAATTCAGGAAATTTGTATCTATTTTCTTCAGGTATATTCCATCGCGAGTAAAATCTGTCAAAAAGCTTTTTATAGTAATTTTTGTGATTTAGATACAGATCAGAAACAGGTTTGTAATCTGCTCCAGTTTTTTCATGAAATTCTTTATTGAAATAGACACGTTGAATTTTCTGAGAGAATCCATAAAGATCTCTGTAATTATTACGTCTAGCATTATTTTGTGCTATTTTAACATCAATTTCAGCTAGTTTTGTATCAAGTTTTTTTTGTTCAGTTTTACTTATATTAATTTGTGAAAGAGATTTTTTCTTTTGGATTTTCAATTGATCAAGTATTTCAGTTATTTCTTTTAACTGTTTCTCTATTGTATTTTCTAAAGGTGCTAAATCTGTTGAAAAAATAGAAGTTGTCATGAAAACCATAATGATGAATATAATTAACTTGTTCATCGAATGCCTCCTTTAAACTATCCTTATTATAAGTATATCTTATGAAAACGTGATTGAGTAAAAATGATTATTCATTTTACTTGTGGATGTGTTTTTGGGATGATTTTGTTGGTTAAAATCTATTAAATTGAATATAGGATTTAATAATGACTGTTTTGTATATCATAAATCTTGACAGAAGTAACAAAATTGATAAAATATAGTTAAGATTCAAATACTGATTAATAGGGAATTTTTATGAAAAAAATATTGCTAGTTACTGTTATTATTGCTTTACTTGGTAGTCTTTCGCTTTATTCAAATGAAAAAAAGATTGAAAAGATCAGAGTATTGAGCCCTAATAATATTCCAGTTAAAATTTTAGTTGTTCTTGATTATGATAAAAATGAAAAATTTGTTAAAAGACTGTTGAGTATAATAACTTCTATCAATGGTGAAAATAATCTCATAGGAACTGATGAAGAAATTCATTTGCATATTGTGCTTGGCAGAAACAGTTACAAAGAAAGGTTTTTAGGAAGCATTACAGAACAGGAAAAGAATTTTGTAGAAATCAATGATCAGATAACTGTTGGAAACGATATCTGGATGCAGGATTGGGGAGAAATTGGAACTGTAAGATATTCTGGAGATTCCAAAGAATATCCATTGATAATTGATTCAAGCAGGGGAAGAGGAATTGGCGAATTACCTGCAGTTCTTTCAAAATTGTGGAAATTTGAATACATTAAAAATCCAGCTACTCATCGAAGTGGCGGTGACTACGGTGGAAATACAGAGGTTACACCTGATGATGTTCTTGTTCTTGGTGATACTTCTACCGAAGCATATAGAAAAATGTTTTCAGATAATGGATATAAAGACAGGATGGTATTAGTTGAGACTTCCTGGCTTACTGTTGGCCATTGTGATGAATATCTTTCATTTTGTCCTAATAAAAAGTCTCCAACAGGTTACACAATTATACGGGCAAATCCAAGGCAGGCTTTAGGAATAATTAAACGTGCTTCTATGGATTCATTAGCTGGAATAAAGGAAGAATCTTATCGCAAATTCCTTACGGAAATTCACTATTACCTCAATGATGTGGATGCAACTAATAATGAGTTGAAACTTGATTTTCCGATTAAACCTATTGTTGATTACTCAGAAAGAGAATTGAAAAAAACCCTTTTTCGAACTGATAGTATGGATATGGAGAAAAAATCAATTAATCACGATTTGAATGTAAGAAAACTTCATTCCAGAAAGCTGTCAGAAAATATTATAGAAACATTGAATTTTGGTGGAAACAGTGGAAATGGATTTTTGGCTGGAAAAAAATATTCACAAAAGGCTGTTGATTTTGTAAAGATGAATCTTGATGTTGCCAAGGTTATAACCACAGAGTTGAAAAAGATATTGACCAAAGTTGATGAAGTCAGAAAGACACCAAACGGAGTTCATTCATTTCTGTCATTTCCACTTTTATACAGACAAATGAGAGGCGGTAAGAAGATAGCCTATTATCCTGGAGTTGTGAACATGCTAGTTGTCAGAGATAATCTTGTTATTCCTGATACCTATATTCCTTTCATCAATGATTATATCCAGGTTATTGCAGATAAACTTGACCTTCCGGCATATTTTGTAGATGATATGCATTATCACAATTTACAGGGTGAAATCCATTGCGGCACCAATGCTTTAAGGCTTCCAGATAAATATATTGTTAAGCCAAAGATGCTTATGGAATTGTATGAGACCTTTATGGAATATCAGATTATGAAGTGATTTTATAATTATAATCAACAAAATTAATGAATTTTATTCACCAGATCCCGAATATTTAAAAGACTATTATTGATTGACAATAACATCATGAAGTGACTTTGTATCAAGGACCATCATTTTATATAACCCTTTTGGATCACGAGTTGAACAAGTGAAACCTTTTGAACATTTATGACTGATTTCGGGTAATCTGAAGTTATAATCAGCAAAACTTTTTGATACAAGATCTAAAAGTCCGCCAGAACCGATTAATTCTTCAAAGATATATAATTTTCTGTAACTGGATATATTTTTAACGAAATCTTTTGAAAGGAAAGATAGACTTGAAATGCTATAAAGATCAATATTTAAGGAATCAGAAATTTGCTGACAATGTTCTGTCATATGTGGACCTGATGTAAGAATTGCTTCTTTTGAATCATGATTACAAGCTTTTATACCAGAACCATATTTGAATTCAATTTTTTCTGAGTCTATCGGGTATTTTAATTCAACTGGTGTTCTATGAAGTCTGAAGTAAACCGGTTGATTAGAAACATTGTTCAAATACCAGTCAAGCATTAATGGGATTTCTTCAAGGAATGCTGGATAAAGTACAATCATTTCAGGGATTGCTCTCATCATTGCAATGTCTCCTGTGCATTGATGAGTTTTTCCGTCGGTTGTATAGCATAGACCAGAATAATGACCGGCATAAATGATTTTAGTCTGTTCAGTTGAATTAACATAAATTTGTTCATATGCTCTTCTAAAAAAACTAGCGTATGTATTAACAATTGGTAATTTTCCTGATAGTGCAAAACCTCCAGCGGTGGATACCATATCCTGTTCGCTGATTCCCATTTCAATATACTGCCCAGGGTAGTTTTTAGCGCATTTTGTTAATTTACACGGCTTTTCAAGATCGGCATTAAAAATAAACATTTTGCTATTTTTTCGTAAAAGCCTTTCGATTTCATTGGCAAATGCAGACCCGGTTGAAGGTTGAGTTACTATTTTTCTGGTCAGTTTAGATTGTTGTTTAATTATATTTAACAAAAAATTTTGAATCAATAACTTAACATCTTTATTTACTATTTCAAGACTTAATTCCTTTAACGCAGAGACATATTCAGATTTTCCAGGGATCTGCCCATGCCATTTATATTCTCTGCGTTTCGTTTTTTCAGATGACATGAATGAAACTCCATGCCCTTTACTGGTATTTGCTATGATTACAGTAGGAGTATAATTTTTTTCACTGAAACATTTTTGAATTGAATCAATACAATTTCCATCAATAGTTTTGACTGAAAATCCAAATCCTTCAAGTATCATTTTAAGATTATTAATTTTCATTATATCCGAGACATTGCTGTCTGACTGTATTCCATTTCTATCTATGATAATAACAAGATTTTTAATATTATAATGGGTTATTGTCTGGAAGGCTTCGAAATTCTGCCCTTCCTGTAATTCTCCGTCACCAATAATTACATACACTATTTTTCCTGGTTGTGCTTTGGCGATTCCAGAACTTTTTGACAATGCCTGACCAAGTGAACCTGTGTTTATGGAAATTCCAGGTGTAGAAATATCTGTATGGGCCTGAGGTCCATCAAAACATTTGTAACTTAATAGATCCTCAACAGGAATTACTCCGAGTCCTGTAAGGCATGAATACTGCATTGGGGCAGCATGTCCTTTTCCAAGTATAATTAAATCCTGTTCTTCTAGTGGAATACTGGTATCAATGATATTAAAATAAAGAGTTGTAAGGATTTCAGCACATGAAAAAGATGCGCCAATCCATCCGTGTTTTGCATTATAAATAGTTGATAATACGTTGATTCGATTGTAGGCTGTTAATTCTGATAATTGTTTT
>DAOVTB010000203.1 GCA_030633305.1 Candidatus Muiribacteriota bacterium | reverse complement strand
TGAAAAAATTATAAAAACGCTACGAATCAAATTCGCTATAATCCAACCATATCCCATAAATATTGTCTTTTTAACCAATTAATATATTATTATTCCTCTAAAATGTAATGTTCCTAAACCCTTACAAGTCAAAAAACTCTTTTTGTATGCAGATTGACAATCCCCCATAATCCCGTATAATAACAATACCTATATAATTAATTGGAGATATTAATGAAAAAATATGTTTTAGTCTTTATTCTTTTATTTATAACAGTTTCTGTATTTGCAAAAATGCCTAAAAATTACATTCCTGTAAACCCTGATATGAAACGGGTCATATTGATTGAAAATAATGATCCAAATGGAGAAATGAAAGTAAAAAACATTTGCTGGGGACGTGATACCGTCAATAAAGTCAACGTATATAAAAATACATCAATAAAATTTGGAAATGTTAAAGAAGTATATTATGTTTCCCAGAAATTTGCTCCAGAATGGATTGCAGCTCATGGGATGATCGCAATTATCATGAAAGATGATTCTTCAATCCTTTGCGAAGATGGTAGAAAAGCTCGCGGACTTATGTTATCAGTTGAAGCCTGGAGAGATAAAGGTGTTGATTATGATATCAAAACAGGGCTTTTTAAAAATTTTAAACTTATCTTTATGATGTATACTTTTGAAGGACGACTTCAAATTTCAAGTGGTATATCTAAAAACAAACTTGAGCTGGCTAGAATCGATATCAATGATACACAGAAGCAACAACTTTTCAATAATATTGTTAAAGAATGTTTGATTGATAAAACCAAGATTTACTACCATTCTTTAACTGAATCCTGTGTTACAAATGCTGCAAAACTCATAAATACAGTTCTGGAAAAAAAGCGAAGATTAAGATTATGGACTATTCCTAAAATACTTCCAAATATAAGAGTATCAATGCCAGTTTTTCTAACCAGATACTTCTGTAAGAAAAAAATCGGAATTAGAATGGAAAACATTGTCCCTGAAGATTACAAAAAATACCTTTCTCCTGATTATTGGCCTACTGTTATGACAAGTACAGAATCAGTGTCCGAAAACCTGCCTGTTTTACTTGATACCAAACTTTCTAACATCAAAAGACTTACTGGATCAAAAGTCATAGAAAAAAAGCAGAATGGAAAAGTTATTGAATCAAAATCATTGACTCCTGAAAAACTTGATGAGTTAAAAGCATTACAGGATATTGAATTAATCGATAAACTTATCGAAATGAATTCTGACTGAAATATTTTACCTTATACAGTTTTTCTGATATACTCTGACAAATTCAAAAATTTGTGAGGTATATTTATGTTAAAATTACGACTTTCATTTTTTCTCTTGGTTATCATTCTTACATCTTTTCTTTCGCCAGTTCTGGCAAGTGGAAAAACTGTTACAGAACATTCCAGACTTATAAACAAAGCATATTCTTTTTATGTAAAAGGCCAGTTTAAAACTGCTTTGAGTTACTATAATCTAAGTATAAGAAAAGCAGACAAAAAAGAAATACTTACATCAATGATTGGAATTCAAAACTGTTACATAAAACAGGGCAATTATAAAAAAGCAATTGAAACAGGCAGAAAAGTCCTGACAAAATATCCAAAAAATCTCTCTGCAATGTATAATAATGCTTTCTCTTACTATGTAAAAAAAGATTATAATAGTGCACTGAAATATTATCTAAAAATGATTGCTATCGATAAAAAGAATCTTACCGGACTAAATGGAGCAAGCTGGGCATCATATTTAAAGAAAGATAATGCCAAAGCAAAAAGATACCTCAAATCCGGTTTAAAGTATTATCCAGCAAATTTAAATTTAATTAAACTTTATAATATTCTATATGCGGATACACATTATGTGAAAATGAAACAGGCCTATGCAGCTTATGCTAGAGGATATTATGCAGCATCAAAAAAATTATATCTTAATTGCCTGAATACAGATGAAAAATTGAAAAAAACCGAGATTTCTAATACCGTAGTTGGAGTTCAAAACTGTCAAATAGCAATGAGAGAATATGATGATTTAATTAGATTCAGTAAAAAGTTTCTATCCGAATCAACTGATAATCCATATTTTCTTTCTAATCTTGCTTATTCACTTTTTGCAACTTTCAGATATAATCATGCCGTTTTATACTATAAAAAACTTTATTCGCTTAACAAAAAAAATATTGCTATAATTGAATGGTTAACCAGATCATACTTTCTCGGTGGTAAAAAAGAAAGAGCAAAAGAATTTCTGAAAGATTCAATCACTTCAAATAATAACAATAAATATCTTAAAAATCTTTATTCCAACCTGGATACCTATGGTGTGAATATGCAGACGGCATACAGTTTTTTTGTTAAAGGGGATTATCGAACTGCACTGAAATTCTATAATGATAGTCTAAATTCATCAGGAAGCAAATCAAGTAAAGAAAATCTAAATACAAAAATTGGAATACAAAACTGTTATATCGCTCTTTTTAAATATGAGCTTGCTTACAAGTACGGTAAAGAACTTTATGAGATAGATTCCAAAAATCCAACTATCCTTTATAATAATGCGAAAATGGCCTATCAATTAAAGAAATATAATAGTGCAGCCCAGTATTACCTTGCACTCCATATGCAAAACAGGAAAAATCTTGTGTATATTTCAGGTCTTTCCTGGTCATGTTACTATTCAAGAAAAGAAGATAAGGCCAGACGATATGTTAAACGAGGTCTTGCAATTCAAAAAAATAATATTTCACTTCTTAAGCTGAATGCAATACTTAATGATGATGAATTTTCTCGAAGTATGAAATCAGCATATGCTTTCTATGTAAAGAAAGATTATAATTCAGCATTTAAGTATTATAAAAAAGCTGTCGAAAATTCCTCTAAACATACTGAATCAGAACAGCTAAATGCAGCTATTGGAATACAGAATTGTTTAGTAAAAGTTGGAGAACATCAAAAAGCAGTACGTTACGGAAAAAAACTCCTTAGAGATAATCCGGATAATTTCACCATATTATCCAATATGGCTTATTCATATTCAAACCTTAGTGATTATGATAAAACCACTGAATATTATTTGAGAATACTCCGCAAATATAAAAATAACCCAACTGCAATGGTTGGTCTGTGCTGGACTTATTATTATGCTGGAAAACTCGACAAAGCAAAAAATATGATCCGAAAAACATTACGAAAAAATTATGGTGGAACTGCGTTAAAAAATCTTTCAGCTCAAATTTCAGATGATCCATATAACCTTTATATGGGAGTTGCATACGGAAAATACCTCCAAAAAGATTATAATGGCGCAAAAGATATGTATGAAAAAGCATTCAATGAATCTACCAGAAGATCAAGAAAGGACAAAATGAATGCAGTAAATGGTATGCTGAACTGTTATGTGAAAATGGAAAAATTCAAATATGTGATCGAGTTTGGCGGAGAAATTCTTGATGTAGAACCAGACAATCAATACATTCTTGCAAATGTCGCGTTTTCTCACTTCTCTCTTCGTAATTATTCTAAAGCTATTGATTATTATAAAAGGATCATCGATAAAAAACCTTCTGATATTACTTCACTTACCGGGATTGCATGGTCCGCTTATTATGGAAATGATCTTGAATTAGCTAAAAAAATTATTAAACACATGGAAAAGAAACGTATACCTGAGAAAAAATATTCTCAGGTAAAAAAACTAGTAGAAAATGCATGGTCTGCAAAATATGACAAGTACTACAAATATATGAAAACAGCATATAAATATTATCGAAATAGAGATGCGGATTCAGCATTGGTATATTACAGGAAAGCTCAAAAATACTACAAGAACAAAACAGAACAGGAAATAATAAATACAAAGCTTGGTATTTTGAACTGTTATGTGAAATTAAAAAGATACAGTCGCGCACAGGAAATTGGATACGATATCCTGATAGATTCTCCTGAAAACCAGCTTGCTCTTTCAAATCTTGGTTACTCACATATGGCAAGCCAGGAATATGAAAAAGCAATTGAAAATTATCAGGCTCTTTATGCAATTAATAATTCAAACTATTCGGCACTATGGGGATTGAGCTGGTCATATTATTACTATGGAAACATGAATAGATCGCTTAAGTTTATTGAACTTGCTCTTGGAGTAAGTGATAAAGACCAGGCCTTGCAGGATTTGTATAAGAAAGTTTCTGATGGTCTTTATGAATACAGTCTTACAGATTATTTGACTTTTCTCGATTATTCCACAAATTCTTCTAAAGACGAAGGAACATCAAATGATTTGATGTTTTCTGTTGTTTACAATAAAAAACACCGATTTGATGCAGTCTATACTGCCACAAGAGTTGATTATGTTAACCCGGGGACTGCTCAATTAAAAGAAAATGATTATACTATTGCATATACAAGAGTTGCACCATTTAGTTATTCATTTCTTTATAAAAATATTGATACAAATGATAATACAATCGGAAGTGGTCGAATATTATTTGCCGGTATAGATAATCGTGGTGTAATTCTTTCTGTATCAAATTCTGATTATAGTGATACAAATACTTATCAAGGCGACATTGGATATAGACATACTAATGATAATTACTCCATAACTACAAAACTCAGCTCTATTTGGCATGAAAAATCTCTTGCTCCGCCACCACCGCCTCCAGGTCTGCCTGTTCTTCCAGGAATAAATATTAAAAGAGAATACTTTGTTTTTTCACAGGATTGGAGCTACTCCGTAAATCCATATACAACCTTCAATTTAGGTTATTCACTTGGAAAAAATGAATTGTTTATAACAAATTCAGGTTATGTTGTTTATAATTCCCCTGAAGATATCAAGTTTCTCTCTAAGGCAGGAATAGGTTATTCAAAAGGGCCTTTTTCATTATCATATACCCTTTCTTTTAGAGAAGGACTTGAAATCATATCACGGCAAAAAACATCAGTATTGGGACATACATTTAAAGTCAATTACAACTGGTAATCTGGACATTTGACGAGCAATCTTTGAATTTTACTGCACCAATTTAGATTATGTCATTCTATGGCTGGACTGCCACTTAATAAGTTCCATAAACCCCATATTATATTGGTATTAATTAAAACGGGAGGGTCACAGACCCTCCCCTACAATATTTTTTCTTTTTCTTTTTTTTACTTACCAATCCTGGATTCTGTATGGGATGAAGGTTGGATTTTTCAAGCTTTTCAAATCCGAGGCGTACTTTTTGTGTACTCCGAAGATTTGAAAAGCGCAGAAAAATTCAACCTTCGCTCATACAGAATTCAGGATCTGGGTTTTAGGATTATTCCAGACAGCGGTGGTACTGTTATTCCAATCGAAAATTCCTTTCCAAGTGCACCTTCGTCCTTAGCCATCACACCACCAAAATTACCAACATTACTTCCACCGTATTTTTGTGAATCACTATTAAAGATTTCCTGATAATAGCACTGCTCCGGAACACCAAGGATATAATCATATCTTGCAATAGGTGTAAAATTTACTACAAATACAAGAAAATCCTTTCTATCTTGACCATATCTGATAAATGAGAAAATGCTATTATCTGAATCATCACAGTTTATTCCATCAAAACCTTCAGCATCAAAATCGTTTTCCCACATTGCTACTTCATTCTGATAAACCCAGTTCAGACTTTTTACACATTCCTGAAGTCCTGAATGAAAATCAAATCCAAGTAGATGCCAGTCAAGACCACGGTCTTCACTCCATTCCCTGATCTGTCCGAATTCCTGTCCCATGAATAAAAGCTGTTTTCCTGGATGTCCCCACATCAGTGTATATAATGCTCTCAGAGAAGCAAATTTCTGCCAGTAATCACCAGGCATCTTATTGATCATTGAGCCTTTACCGTGTACAACTTCATCATGTGAAAATGGAAGAATAAAATTCTCACTCCAGGCATAAACTAATCCAAAAGTAAGTTTACTATGATGATATCGACGATATATTGCATCTTTTTTCATATATTCAATAATATCGTTCATCCATCCCATATTCCATTTATATCCAAAACCAAGACCACCAGAATAAACTGGTTTTGAAACTCCTGGCCATGCTGTGGATTCTTCTGCAATCATCATCACACCTGGAAAATACTTGTGAACAACAGAATTCAGGTGCTTGAAAAAGTCTATTGCTTCCAGATTTTCTCGGCCACCAAATTTATTCGCAATCCATTGCCCAGGTTTTTTACTATAATCAAGGTATAACATCGATGCTACCGCATCAACTCGAAGTCCATCAAAATGAAACTTGTCTATCCAATACAATGCATTTGACAGCAAAAAATTCTTTACTTCAGGCCTACCATAATTAAAAATTTTGGTTCCCCAGTCAGGATGCTCGCCCTGTTTTGGATCTTGATGTTCATATAGAGCCGTACCATCAAATTCTATCAATCCATGCGGATCTTTTGGAAAATGACCAGGTACCCAGTCCAGTAAAACAGCAATTCCGGCCTGATGGCAGGTATCTATAAAAAATTGAAGGTCTTTTGGTTCTCCATGTCTACTGGTTGGCGAAAAATATCCCGTTATCTGATATCCCCAGGATCCGTCAAATGGATGTTCTTCAATAGGCATCAACTGAATATGAGTAAAACCCATTTCTTTTACGTATGGAACCAGTTGTTCTGCAAGTTCACGATAAGAAAGATATCCAGGTTCTTCTCCATCTTTTCTTCTCCATGATCCCAAATGCACTTCATAAATACTGACAGCCTTATCCAAAGTTTCCTGTTTATATCTATTATCAAGCCATTCGCTATCATTCCATTCATAATCTTCCAATGTATACACAATAGAAGCAGTTGCAGGTCTGAATTCACTATAAAACGCATATGGATCTGATTTTGTAATTATATTTCCATCCCGGGTTCTTATTTCGTATCTATATTTAGCCCCTTCCTTTGCACCAGGTTTAAATAATACCCATACTCCTGAATCCCTGAGTAATTCCATAGGATCACGACGACCATCCCAGTTATTAAAATCACCTATTACGCTTATTCTCGTTGCAGTAGGAGCCCATACTGAGAAAAATACACCTTTTTTTCCATTAATTGTTTTTACATGAGCACCCATTTTTTCATAGATCTTATAATGTCTTGAATTGCTAAATAAATATCTATCAAAAGAAGTTACTTCATCTACCCAATCCTCATAAGGATCTTCCATAGTCCATTCGGCACCAGAATATCCTTCTATTCTATAACTGTATTTAAATTTTTCTGATCGATCCCAAATTAGAGCTTCAAAAACTCCATCATCGTGGACTTTTCCCATTTCCCATTCAGAATCAGGATTATCAATATCGACAACAAAAACCCTTCTTCCATCAGGAATAAAGGCTCTTACAGAAGGAATCGTCTTAATTTCTTTTTCAACAGAAATATCCACCATATGCATTCCCAGAATAAAATGTGGACTCTTGTGAGTAGAATTTACAATCGAGATAATATCATTCGGATAAATTGTAGTAATCATATTGTTCTCCCATTTTAAATTTTAAACTTTTAAACAAAGTTTTTCCAAACCTGCTTATTGAAAAGGATAACACAATCATTCTGTATCAACAATTGATTTATGTTCAATAAATTCTGAATTGAGCATATATAATACAGTTTATTCTTTCATTTTGAACCAGCCATTTTGTGGAAAAAAATTACAGAAAATAGTCTTGGCAGCTTCTTGACTAATATATTTTTTTCTAAATTCATCAAACGGCGGAGAAATATAAATAAAGATTCCTATCATGACATAAATCAGGACACTACCTATTATATTATTTTTACTGAACAATTTCATCGCACTTCCAAATGATTTCTTAATAGGTATGGAAAACATATTAAAGCTATATAATTCATCAAGTGAAAGGTGGATTATAAAACCAATGAATAAAAATGTTCCTGCAGCCCAGGATACAGCATCGCCAAGTTTCAAAACATAGTAGGCAATACTGGTAAAAATCAATGCAATACACATTCCAGCCGGGATTGAATGAATTATTCCCCTATGAACAGTAAATTTTGAAAGAACTTTATAGAAACAAAATTTTATTCCCAGATATACGACACTCCATATAATAACGATCTCAATTATTGAATATTTCAATCCAAAATAGAAAACAGTTAAAAAAGATATTGTTATCCCGGTAATTCCGAAGGAAAGTCTGAAAGATTTTGAATCATCACTATCAATATCCGGTAAAAAACCTCC